>JBKPSJ010000247.1:0-16522 GCA_046765875.1 Actinomycetota bacterium | reverse complement strand
GTCCCGGCTCAGTGAAGACGAGACCGCGGAGCTGCTGACGATGCTGTTCGAAGACCGGGAGCTGACGCCGCAGGCGCGTACCAGGATGCTGCGCCGGTCCGGCGGCAATCCCTTGTACGCCGAGGAGCTGGCCCGGATGGTGCGTGACACCGGTGCCGGCGAGCAGGGCACCGATCTGCCGGGCGGTGTCGCCGCGCTGATCGCCGCCCGGCTGGACACGCTGCCGCCGGAAAGCAAGGCGCTGCTGGCCGACGGGGCCGTGGTCGGCCGGGTGTTCTGGGCCGAGACGATCGCGACGATGGCGGGGCTCGACCCCGCCGAGGTGACCGAAGTACTGCAGGAACTGGCTCGCAAGGAGCTGATCCGGCCGATCCGGCAGTCGTCGATGGCCGGCCAGCACGAGTACACGTTCTGGCACGTGCTGGTCCGCGACGTGGCGTACGGCCAGCTGCCGCGCTCGGCACGCGCCGAGCGGCACGTCGCGGCCGCCGACTGGATCGAGGTGCAGTGCGCCCGGCGCCTCGGCGACGCCGCTGGGGTGCTGGCGTACCACCTCGGCACCGCACACGATCTGGCCGGAGCCACCGGCGACACCGCGCTGGCCGCGACGCTGGCACCGCGGGCCCGGGAGTTCGCCTGGCTGGCTGCGGAGCGGGCCATGAACCTCGACGCGGCGAGGGCGCTAACGCTGCTCGACAGAGCGCTCGAGCTGACCCCCGCCGACGACCCGCAACGCCCGCACGTGCTGTCGAGCTGGGGCTGGGCCTCGTTCCTGACCGGCCGGCCGGACCAGGCGCTGGCCGCGTACCAGGCGGCGGTCGCCGGGTTCGAAGCGCGCGGCGAGGTCCGTGGGCTGGCCCGGACGCTGCGGATGTCGACCTTCGCGATGACCGACATGGCCGAGAGCCTGGCCACGATCGAGCGCGCGGTGGCGCTGCTCGAACCGCTCGGCCCGAGCCAGGACCTGGTCGACATCCTCGGCGGCGAGGCCGGCATCCTCACCGTCGCCAGCCGGTCGGCCGACGCGATCGCCGTGGCGGACCGGTCGTTGCGGATGGCGGCCGAGAATGGGTACGGCGTACCGCATCGCGCCCTGGAGGCCCGCGGCCTGTCCCGGGTGGGCAGCGGCGATTCGGGCGGTCTGGTGGACATCAAGGACGCGCTCGCGGCGTTGATCGCGGCCGGCCGCGGACGGGACTCGGCGGTCACCTGGCTGCACTACGGGCTCGCGCTGTGGCAGATCGAGGGACCAGTGGCCGCACTCGCGACGCTCGCCGAGGCCCGCGACTTCGCCGCCCGGCGTCGGCTGGTCGAGTTGCAGCAATTGCTGCGCTGCACCGTCCTGCAGCCGACGATCGAGGCCGGCGGGCTGGCCGAAGCGGTCGAGGACTGCCGCGCCCAGCTCACCGAGGAGGGCCCGGCGTTCACGACGCTGCGCCGGATCGAGGTCGAGGCCGCGCTGGCCCGGGCGCTGATCGAGCTGGACGGCGACGACGGACCGGCGTGCGCGGAGACCGCGTACGAGCTGGCGGTCCAGGCGGGCTGGCCGGACTTCATCGTGATCGCGACCGCGCCGGTGGCGCTGTCCCGGGCTGCCGGCGGCGACCGCGACGGCGTCCGGGAGGTGCTGTCGCGGCTGGCCGGTCTGGCCGAGCTCGGCGCCAGCCAGGATTTCGCCGCCCGGCTGCCGGCGCTGGTCCGGGCCGCGGTGGCGGTCGGCGAGCTCGACTTGGCCGCGATGCTGACCGACCGGGTGCCGCCGCTGCTGCCGAGCCGGCAGTATGCGACCACGACGGCACGAGCACTGCTGGCCGAACATCGCGGTGACCGGGACGCGGCCGCGAACGGGTTCGCCGCCGCAGCCGCCGGCTGGTCGACGTTCGGCAACCGGCTCGAGCACGGCTACGCCCTGCTGGGCCTGGGCCGGACCAGCGGGGACAGCGCGCGGGCCCGGTCGGCATTGAGCGAGGCGCGTGACCTGTTCACGGCCATGAACGCGACCGGACCGCTCTCGACTCTGCCGTAGCGCGGTGTTACTCGAACGGGAGCGGGTCGCCGGCGCCGATCCGGAGGATCTCGGCCTCGCCCGAGGAGAAGTCGACCACGGTGGTCGGCTCCTTGCCGCATTCGCCGGAGTCGATCACGGCGTCGAGTTCATGGTCGAGCAGGTCCTTGATCTCCCAGCCCTCGGTCATCGGCTCCTCGGTTCCCGGCAGCAGCAGTGTGCTGGACAGCAGCGGCTCGCCCAGTTCGGCCAGCAGCGCCTGCGCCACCCGGTGCGCGGGGATACGTACCCCGACCGTCTTCTTCTTCGGGTGTTGCAGCCGCCGCGGCACCTCTTTGGTGGCCGGCAGGATGAAGGTGTAGCTGCCCGGGGTGGCCGCCTTGATCGCCCGGAACATCGAGTTGCCGACGTGGACGAACTGGCCGAGTTGCGCGAAGTCGGCGCAGACCAGGGTGAAGTGGTGCCGGTCGTCGAGATGGCGGATCCGTACGATCCGTTCCTTGCCGTCCTGGTTGTCCAGTCCGCAGCCGAGCGCGAAACAGGAGTCGGTGGGGTAGGCGATCAGGCCGCCGGAGCGGACGATGTCGACGGCCTGCGCGATCGCACGCGGTTGCGGGTCGACCGGATGGACGTCGAAGTACCTGGCCACCCGGCCAACCCTAGAGACGGCTAGTCCGGTTCCGCGAGCAGGGTCTCGACCAGATCGCGCGGCAGTCCGTGTGTCTCGAACAGGAAGGTGAAGTCCTGGTCGGTCAGCGGGCCGCGGCTGCGCATCCGGCGGACCCGGTCGCGGCCGCGGTCGAGCAGCGAGACGAACCTTCGCTCCTCCTCGACCAGCACATCCTTGACCGGAACCTGCGGATCCTGGCGGAAGTGGTCGAGCGTCGAGCCGACCAGATCCGGTGGCAGATCGGACAGCGTGTACGCCGGGTCCATCCGCACCAACGCGGTCAGCACCCGGCGGATCAGCCGGCGCAGCACGTACCCGCGACCGGTGTTCGACGGCCGTACCCCGTCGCCGATGACGACGATGCTCGAGCGCAGGTGGTCCGACAGCAGTCGCAACGACATCTCATCCGGACGCCACAGCTCGCCGATCTGTACCCGCCAGGGCTCGAACAGGTCGGTCTCGTACACCGAGTGCTTGCGCTGCAGCACCGTCAACAGTCGCTCGAGGCCCATTCCGGTGTCGACGTTCGGCGGATCCAGCGGTCGCAAGCTGCCGTCGCCGTACCGGAAGAACCGCAGGCTGACGTGATTCCAAATCTCGACCCAGCGGTCGTCGGTGCTCGGCATGCCGACCGGTGACGTGTCGCCGGTCCAGACGAAGATCTCGGTGTCTGTGCCGCACAAACCAGTCGGGCCGTTCGACCACCAGTTGTCGGTTCCGGGCAGCAGTTCCACGGGTACGCCGAGCTTGTCCCAGACGTCGGCCGTACCCATGTCAGGTCCGACCTCCTCGTCACCTCCGAACACGGTGACGTACAACAGCCGCGGCTCGATGCCGAAGCCGCCGGTGAGCAACTCGTGGCCCCACCGGACGCTCTGCGGATGGTCGTAGTCGCCCAGCGACCAGGTGCCGAGCATCTCGAACACGGTCAGGTGGGTCGGGTCGCCGACCTCGTCGAGGTCGGTGGTGCGCAGGCAGCGCTGTACGTTCATCAGCCGCTTGCCCTGCGGGTGTGGCCGGCCCTCCAGGTATGGCGTGAGCGGGTGCATGCCGGAGGTGGTGAACAGCACCGGATCGCCGGGCGCCGGGATCAGCGACGTACCGGTGACGCGCCGGTGCCCGCGCTCGGAGTAGAAGTCCTCGAACGTCGTGAGAGTGGTCTTGGTGTCCATGTCGGGTCCGCTTTCAGGATGGGGCGACCGGACGGTGAACGCCAGCACGACGACGCACCGGCGAACCGCTCCGGTTCGCCGGTGGAAGAGAGTGTCAGGTCAGCCTGAGACGGCCGGCGAAGCGAGAGCTCGCGCGGCTGCTGCCACATCGTGGAGACGGCTGACCTTCATACCATCCAGTTTACCGACGGCGCGCAACGTCATTTCCGATGAGTCCTGCGCCGCCGTCCCGCCCGATGACGGGATCCGGGCCCCGATGATCCGCTGGAGCACGTCATCGGAGCCCGGACCGCGTCAGCCGGTGCGGAGGATGGCGACCGTGTGACCGCCGAGGGTGTCGCCGTCGATCGTGCCGAAGGCTTCGAGCAGGAGGCCTGGCAGTGGGAAGTGGACGGCGTCTGACGACAGGTTGGCGGCGACGGTGATGCTGCCGCGGCGGAGGATGAACCGGTCGCCGGTGTAGTCCACGTGCACGCGGTCGAGGTGGTCGTCGGTCAGGTCGGGCTCGGCGGCACGGAGCCGGATGAGCACGGCGTACCAGTCGAGGATCGCGCGGTGCGGCTCGCGATCGGGCTCGGACCAGTCGAGCACCGAGACGTCGCGGGTGGCCGGGTCCTGCGGGTCCGGGATGTCGTCGGTGTCCCACCCGTACCCCTCGAACTCGTGCCGCCGCCCGGACCGTACCGCCTCGGCCAACACGGGGTCCGGGTGGTCGGTGAAGTACCGCCACGGCGTGCTCGCACCCCACTCGTCGCCCATGAACAGCATCGGCGTGAACGGCGAGCACAACGTCAGTGCGGCTCCGATCGCGAGTTGTCCAGGTGTCAGGATCGCCGATGGCCGGTCGCCGAGGGCGCGGTTGCCGAGCTGGTCGTGGTTCGACGTGTATGCGAGGAACGAGTGCCCGCGGTGTCTGGCCGGATCGACCGGCCGGCCCCAGTCCACGCCGCGGAAGGTCGAGTACGTGCCGTCGTGCAGGAACACCCGGGTCAGCGTCTTGGCCAGCACCGCCGGCGTACCGAAGTCGACGTAGTAGCCATTGCGCTCGCCGGTGAGCAGGGCGTGGAGCGCATGGTGGAAGTCGTCGCTCCACTGTGCGGTCATACCGAACCCGCCCTCGACGATTGGCTCGATCATGCGCGGATCGTTGAGGTCGGACTCGGCCACCAATCCGAGCGGCCTGCCCAGTACGGCCGACAGCGCGGCGACTTCCTCGGACAGTTGCGCCAGCAGGTGCACCGGACTCTCGTCGAGCAGAGCGTGTACGGCGTCGAGCCGCAGCGCATCGAGGTGGAAGTCGCGGAACCAGCGCAGCGCGTTGTCACAGATCCAGCGGCGTACCTCGGTGCTGCCGGTGTCGTCGAGGTTGACCGCGGGACCCCACGGTGTGTGGTGTCTTTCGGTGAAGTACGGGCCGAACTCGGCGAGGTAGTTCCCGCTCGGACCGAGGTGGTTGTACACGACGTCGAGACACACGCCGATCCCAGCGGCATGGCAGCCGTCCACGAATCGCTGCAGGCCGGCTGGTCCGCCGTACGGCTCGTGTACGGCGTACAGGTCGACCCCGTCATACCCCCAGCCGTTCACGCCCGGGAACGCGGCGACCGGGAGCAGCGAGACCATCGCGACGCCGAGGCCGGCGAGATACCCGAGTCGCTCGATCGCCGCGTCGAAGGTCCCGGCGGCGGTGAACGTCCCGACGTGTAGCTCGTAGAACAACGCGCCGCCGACCGCCCGACCGGTCCAGTCGCCGTCGGTCCAATGGTGCAGGCCGATGTCGAACACGCGGCTCGGGCCGTGGACGCCCCCGGGCTGCCAGGAGCTGCGCGGGTCCGGTCGCGGCTCGCCGCCGTCCAGCCGGTAGGCGTAGTCGGTGCCGTGCCCCGCGTCGTCGACACGCAGCCGCCACCACCCGCCGTCCGCGAGATCCATCTTGCGTACGCCGTCGGCGAGCTCGAGCCCAACCCGATCCGCGGCCGGCGCCCATACGGCGAACTCGTGCATGGTCAGCCCCGCCGGAGCAACGCCACCGGCAGGTCGGCCAGCAGGTCGCGGACGCGTTCGACGGCAGGCCTGCCGGTGAGGACGTCGACCCACTCGCCGGGTGGCAGCGCGACGGTGTCGTCGCCCCAACCGCCGTACCGTTCGAGGGTCGCGGCGAGCCGGGTGGCGACCGTGATCACCCCCGGTGCGGCCGGGTCGCTGATCGAGCCGCGGCCGAACGCGAGGGCGTGCCCACTCGTTGCCGGAAGCACCGAATAGCCGGTGAACGCGGCCGGCAGGTCGCGGCGCAGCCGCAGGGCCCGCGAGGTGACCAGCAGCTTCTCGTCGTCGAGGTCCGCGGGTGGTTCGCCGGCGTCGAGCCGGTCCAGCCGGGCCGCGCGGGCGGCGAAGTCGATCGGCCGGCGGTTGTCCGGGTCGACCAGGGACAGGTCGACGATCTCGGTTCCCTGGTACGTGTCCGGCACGCCCGGCATGGTCAGCTGGACGAGCTTCTGTCCCAGCACCGCGGCCCGCATCGCCGCGGCGTGGTCGGCGACGAACCGGCCGACCGCCTCGGTGATCGCCGGGTCGTCCAGGACGCCGCGCGCGAACCGCCTGACGGCTCGCTCGTAGATCTCGTCCGGCGAGGTCCAACTCGTCCGCTGCTTGGCCTCGCGGATCGCCTTGCGAAGGTACTCGAACAACCGGTCCGGCCCGATCGGCCAGGTGCCGACCAGGGTCTGCCAGACCAGGTACTCGGTCTGCGCGTCGACGGCCTGGTCCCCGTGGGCGGCCGCGAGCTCACGCCAGGACCTGACCGCCGCCGACCACTCGGCCGGGATCTCCGACAGCACCGCCAGCCGGGCACGTACGTCCTCGGACCGCTTGGTGTCGTGCGTCGACAGCGTGGTCATCGTCTGCGGCCAGTCGTGCTCGATCCGCGCCGCATAGTGGTGGAACTCCTCCGGTGCGATCCCGAACCGCTCCGGATCGCCGCCGACCTCGTTGAGCGACGCCAGCCGGAACCACCGGTAGAACGCGGTGTCCTCCACGCCCTTGGCCATCACGGGACCGCAGGTCTGCTGGAACCGTACGACCAGTTCGCGCCGGGCCGGCTGGTCGTGCAACGCCGGTGTGCCGGCCGGGTAGTCCAACACCAGGTCGACCAGCAGATCGAGGGTGTCGTGCCGGTCCTCGGTCAGCCTCTGCCGCGCCGCCTCGGCCGCCGCCTGTACCGTGCGTACCGCCTCGTCGGACGCCGGCTCACCCGGCACGACGTAGGCCCGGTACCGCCCGAACCCGACCAGCAGTTCGATCAGTGCCTCCTCCAGCCCGCGGCGAGTGTGGTCGCGCAACAGCACGTCGGCCTGGCAGATCTCGACCAGCAGGTCGACCAGTCGGTGCACCTCGGCGTACAGGGCGTGCTGGACGATCTCACGCTTGGCCTGCTCGACCACGGTTCGGAAGTCGATGCCCTCGCCGGTGATCTCGGCCAGCAGGGTGCCCAGCGGTGCCGCGCCGGCCGGGTCGACGAACAGTCCGCCGATGCGCAGCAGTGCGTCGTACCCGGTGGTGCCGGCACACGTCCAGTCCGCCGGCAGCACCTCGTCGCCCTCGAGAATCTTCTCGACCACCACCCAGCCGCCGCCGGTGCGATCGGCCAGCCGGCGCAGATACTCGCGCGGATCCGCCAGGCCGTCCGGGTGGTCGATCCGTAAGCCGGTGAGTTCGCCGGTCTTGTACAGCTCGAGCAGCAGCCGGTGCGTCGCCTCGAAGACCGCTGGATCCTCCATCTTGATCGCGGCCAGGGTGTCGATGTCGAAGAACCGGCGGTAGTTCAGCTCCTCGGTCGCGACCCGCCAGTGTGCCAACCGGTACCACTGCCGCTCGACGAGTTCGGGCAGCGGCAGATCGGCGGTACCGGGTCGGATCGGGAACTCGTGCTCGTAGTACCGCAGCACCGGCTCGGCACCGGAGGAGTCGACGGTCAGCTCGTCGTCGGCCAGCACCTGGCCGATCCGCCGGCCGAGCACCGGGAGCAGGAGCGGCTGGCCGGCCCAGTCGACGTCGAACCAGCCGCCGTACGGTGAGCCCGGCCCGTCCCGCAGGACGCCCCACAACGCGCTGTTGAGGCGCGCCGGTGTCGGTACGGACATGTGGTTCGGCACCACGTCTGCGATGGCCGCCATGCCGTGATCGTTGAGCTCGGCAACCAGTCGGTCGAACCCTTGCCGGCCGCCGGCCTGTTCCGACAGCGACGAGTGGTCGACCACGTCGTATCCGTGGGTCGAGCCTGGCGCGGCCTGCAGCACCGGTGACAGGTACGCGTGCGAGACACCCAGCCGGGACAGGTATCCGACGACCGCCGCAGCGTCGGCGAATCCGAACCCCGGGTGCAGTTGCAGCCGGTACGTCGATGCCGGGGCCGTCATCCGCCTACCCGCGGCCGGGCCATCACGACCGTGCCGCGTGGGGCGACCGGAACCGGCCCGCCCGCCTCGTGCCACAGATCGTCGGGCACCTTGGCGTGCGCGGTGTCGACCAGCACCTGCCAGCGTTCGCCGTAGGTTGCCGGGGGCAAATTGAACGTCACTCGCTCGTGGTGTCCGTTGAACAGCACCAGCAACGAGTCGTCGACGACCGGGTGGCCGCGCGGGTCCGGTTCGGCGATCGCGTCACCGTTGAGGAACACCGCCATCGTGCGCGCCTGGTCGTGCTGCCAGTTCTGCTCCTCCATCAGCTTGCCGTCGCGGGTGAGCCAGTCGACGTCACCGAGCTCACCCCCACCGTCGACGTGCGGGGTGTCACCCTCGAAGAAGCGCCGCCGGCGCAGCGCCGGGTGCTCGTGCCGCAGCCTGACCAACTGGCTGGTGAACTCGAGCATGTCCTGCCGGGCCTCGTCCAGATCCCAGTCCACCCAGGAGATCTCGTTGTCCTGGCAGTACGCGTTGTTGTTGCCACGCTGGGTCCGGCCGAGCTCGTCGCCGTGCAGGATCATCGGTACGCCCTGCGAGATCAGCAGCGTCGTCAGCAGGTTGCGCTGCTGGCGGGCGCGCAGGTCGAGCACGTCCGGGTCGTCGGTCTCGCCCTCGGCGCCGCAGTTCCAGGAGCGGTTGTCATCGGTGCCGTCGCGGCCGCCCTCGCCGTTGGCCTCGTTGTGCTTGTGGTTGTACGAGACCAGGTCGCGCAACGTGAACCCGTCGTGCGCGGTGACGAAGTTGATGCTCGCGATCGGACGGCGGCCGTCGTCCTGGTACAGGTCCGACGAACCGGCCAGCCGGGAGCCGAACTCGGCCAGCGTGCCCGGCTCGCCGCGCCAGAAGTCGCGGACCGCGTCGCGGTACCGGCCGTTCCACTCGGTCCACAGCGGCGGGAAGTTGCCGACCTGGTAGCCGCCGTCGCCGACGTCCCACGGCTCGGCGATCAGCTTGACCTGGCTGACCACCGGGTCCTGCTGGACCAGGTCGAAGAACGCCGACAGCCGGTCGACCTCGTGGAACTGCCGGGCCAGGGTCGCGGCCAGGTCGAACCGGAACCCGTCGACGTGCATCTCCAGCACCCAGTACCGAAGCGAGTCCATTATCAGCTGGAGTACGTGTGGGTGCCGCATCAGCAGGCTGTTCCCGGTGCCGGTGGTGTCGTAGTAGTGCTGCTGGCTGCCGTCGACCAGCCGGTAGTACGCGGCGTTGTCGATGCCCTTGAAGCACAGTGTCGGACCGAGTTCGTTGCCCTCCGCGGTGTGGTTGTAGACGACGTCGAGGATGACCTCGATTCCGGCCTCGTGCAGGGCCTGGATCATCGACTTGAACTCGGCGACCTGCTGGCCGCGCTGCCCGCTCGAGGAGTACTCGTTGTGCGGCGCGAAGAAGCCGATCGTGTTGTAACCCCAGTAGTTCGACAGCCCGCGCTCCCGCAGATGCGGTTCCTGTACGAACTGGTGTACCGGCATCAGCTCGATCGCGGTCACGCCGAGCCGGACCAGGTGTTCGATGATGGCCGGATGACCGATCCCGGCGTACGTACCGCGGATCGCCTCGGGCAGTCCCGGATGCCGCATGGTCAGGCCCTTGACGTGCGCCTCGTAGATCACGGTCTCGTGGTACTGGCGGCGCGGCGAGCGGTCGTTGCCCCAGTCAAAGAACGGGTTGATGACCACCGAGAGCATCGCGTGCCCGAGGCTGTCGGCGGTGTTCATCTCGTCGGGCTTGTCGAACCGATAGCCGAACAATGACTCGTCGCCGTCGACCTGGCCCTCGACCGCCTTCGCGTACGGGTCCAGCAGCAGCTTGGCCGGGTTGCACCGTTGTCCGCCGGCCGGGTCGTACGGACCATGCACACGGAACCCGTAGCGCTGGCCCGGCTGGACCGACGGCAGGTACCCGTGCCAGACGAACGCGTCCCGCTCGGTCAGGTCGATCCTGGTCTCGGCGCCGTCGTCGTCGATCAGGCACAGCTCGACCCGGTCGGCCACCTCGGAGAACAGCGCGAAATTGGTGCCTGCGCCGTCGTACGTCGCGCCCAGCGGATAGGTGCGGCCGGGCCAGATCTCCATATGTGGTGCCCCAATTCTGAACGGTCCGGCAGTCTTCGCACGGTATCCCGGCCGGCCGCCGGCACGGAGCCTGGGGTGTGTCAGTCCCGCCGCCTGGCGGCGGGCCGCAGCGCGACGCAGCACTCGCCGCCGGCGGGATCGAGTACGGCCTCGATCGACCCTGTACCCAGTCCCGCGACGATGCCGGCGAGCAATGCGTGGTTGATCCCGCACACCAGGTCACGGGCACCGCCGGCTGCGAGCGGATGGAAGGGGCAACTGCGCAGCCGGGCGCCCCCGTCGAGCCGGACCGGCTCGAACCCGTTGTCCTCGAGCACGGCCATCGTCATCGTCAACGCCCGCTCGGGGCCGGTACGACCGGCCGGCCGCCGCTCGGCGCCCAGCCGCTCGCCGTGCTCGCGGGAGACGCGAACGGCCGCCTGTCTTGCCGACTCGCCGTCATGCTCGCCGATGACCGCCTCGATCAGCAGCGCCGCCAGCAGATCGTGCCGTCGCGGCGGGATGCTCACCTGGAGGTCCGCCCCGTCGGCCAGCTCGTACGTCTTCGGCCGGCGTCCGGCACGGCGTACCGGTGCGGATCCGGCGACCAGCAGCCCGGCCGCGACCAGCTTGTCGAGATGGAATGCGGCCAGCTTGCGGGAGATCCCGACCGCGCCCGCCGCCTCGTCCCTGGTCACCGGTGCGCCGCTGCGGCGGATGTACTCGAACATGCCCCGGCGCGAGTCGTCGTCGAGGACGGCGATGGCGGCGAACGGGGACTCCACGGCCTCGGAGTATAGCCAAAGGTGATTGTCGAATCACCGTTGAACACTTGACCGCCTTGAGCCGTTTATGACAAATATCAGCTAGTCAAATTCTTCGACCGGAGGTAGTCCCCGGTGGATGCGAAGCAGCCGGTCAGCGCGATGTTGGCCGGTCCGTACGGGCACCCCTTCCACCCGATCCTGGTGACCGTTCCGATCGGCGCCTGGGCGGCGGCACTGGTGTTCGACATCGCTTCGCGGTTCGTCGACGACCCGGCGTTCCTTGCCGAGGGATCGTACTGGCTGATCGGCCTGGGCGTTCTGGGGGCGCTCGCGGCCGCGCTGGTCGGGTTCCTCGACCTGTTCGCCATCCCGCCGGGCACCAAGGCGTTCCGCACCGGGCTTGTACACATGGCGCTCAACCTCGGCATCACCGTGGCGTACGCGCTGAACTTCATGTGGCGCTCCGGCGGCGACCGGAACGGGCCCGTACCGGCCGGGCAGCTGGTGCTGTCGGCGGTCGCCTTCGCGACGCTCGGCTTCTCGGGGTACCTCGGCGGCAAGCTCGCGTTCCGGTACGGCGTCCGGGTCGTCGACGAGACCACTCAGGCCGAAGGGTTCGCACCGGCAATACACGACCGGAAGGACTGAACGATGGCAATCGCCGCACTGATCACCTGGATAATCGCCGCCCTCGGCGGGGCCACGATGCTGGGGATCTGGATCCAGCGGGGTGGACCCCGGACGCCGCGGACGAGCAAGTTCCCGCCCGGCCTGATCTTCGGGCACTTCGCGCTGGCAGCTATCGGCCTGGTGATATGGATCATCTACGTCATCACCGACACCGAGTCGCTGAAGTGGGTCGCGTTCATCGTGCTGCTGCCGGTGGCGCTGCTCGGCTTCACGATGCTGGCGCGCTGGATACCGACGTACCGGTCACCGAAGTTGGTGGCCGCGGACACTGCCGGTGGCAGGGAGGGCGCATCGGCAACGGGGGACGGCGGCGCCGGCGCCGTCGTACCGGCCGAGAAGTACTTCCCGGTCGCGTTCGTTGTAGGTCACGGCCTGTCCGCCGTGGTCACGCTCGTCCTGGTGCTGCTCACCGCGCTGAGCGAGTGATCGGCCTCCACGTGTAGCGGGACTGGCACCGGCCGGGGCGGCTGGAGGCCGGTCACCGGCTCAGGGCGTCGATCGTGGTGAGCAGCCGGTCCACGTCGGACTCGTCGTTGTAGTGCACGAGTCCGGCGCGGACCGCGCCGCCTGAGTCGCGGACACCGAGCGCGCCGGCCAGCTCCCAGGCGTACATGTGGCCGGACCAGACGTTGACGTCGCGTGCCGCAGCGGCGGCGGCCACATCGTCTGGGGCGTGCCCGGCGACCGAGAAATAGACCGTCGCGGTACGCCGGGCAGGCGTCCCGTGCAGCGTCACGCGCTCGTTCGCCTCGAGGCCCTTCAGCAGGGTCTGGAAAAGTTCCTGCTCGTACGCCTCGGCGCCCGCCATGGATGCGAGCACCCGCTCGCGGCGCGAACCGCTTGCGGGCACGAGTGAGGCGAGATGCTCGACCGCCGCGGTCACCCCGGCGAGATCGGCGAACGGCGAGGTGCCGGTCTCGAACCGCTCCGGCACCGTGTCCGGCGACGGCACCAGTTTGTCCGGCCGCAGCGTCTCCAGCAGCGCCGTGTCGGCGATGATCGCGCCGATGTGCGGGCCGCACCACTTGTACGCGCTGGTGGCGTAGAAGTCCGCACCGAACGCTGCGACGTCCACTGGGACGTGCGGTGTCGCGTGCACGCCGTCGACGAAGGTAAGCGCTCCGACGGCGTGTGCCCTGGCGGTGATGCCTGCTACGTCCGGGCGGGTGCCGATCACATTGCTTGCCGCGGGCAACGTCACCAGCCGGGTCCGGTCCGTCAGCAGCTCGTCGTACTGGTCCACGGGTAGCTCGCCGCCCGGCAGGTCGACGCCGGCCCACCGTACGGTGCTGCCGGTGTCCGCGGCCGCCTGCACCCACGGCCGGATGTTCGCGTCGTGGTCCAGCCGGGACACCACGATCTCGTCACCCGGCCGCCAGGCACGCGACAGGGCCCGGGCCAGCCGGTACGTCAGCGTGGTCATGTTCGGCCCGAGGATGACGCCGTCGGGCACACCGCCGACCAGGTCCGCGACCGCCGTGCGGCACTCGGTGACGATGCCATCCGAGCGACGGCTGGCGGTGAACGTGCCGTGCGCGTTGCCGAGTCCGCCGCGATAGGCGTCGGCGATCGCGTCGATCACGGTCTGCGGTACCTGGGTCCCGGCCGCTCCGTCCAGGTACGCCGCGCCGGTTCGCAGCGCGGGGTAGAGGGCACGGACGGCGGCGACGTCGATCTCGTGTTCGGCCATGCCTTCGAGGGTGACCGGTCACTCGTTCACGAACAAGGGGCCGGTTCGGTGCCGACGCCGTCCTCGCCGCCGCCACCTGGCCTGAGACCGCGGCGAGGACGGCGTCGCCCCCGTCCCGCCCCCTGCCTCGGTGACGCCGAGGGCAAGGTGCGGCGGCGAGCCCCCTCTGTTGTGCATGGCTCGGGCGACGTCGACGCTGCACGACAATGCTAACTCGATTTAGCGGACCGTCAACGGCTAGTCTCACTCCATGGCCACGGCGCGGGTGACCTTGCTCGACGTGGCTCGGCTCGCCGGTGTGTCGAGGACGACGGCTTCGTTCGTGATGTCAGGTCGTCACGACATGCGGATATCGCGGGATGCCGAGCAGCGGGTCCTGCGGGCGGCCCGCGAGCTGAACTACCGGCCGAACCTGCTCGCCAGGGGCCTGCGTACCAGCCTCTCGCAGACCATCGGCATGCTCTCCGACGTGATCGCCACCGCGGCGTTCGCCGGCGAGATCGTCCGCGGCAGCCTGACCACCGCGCTCCAGCGCGACCACCTGCTGTTCATCGGCGAGAGCGGCGGCGACCCGGCGCTCGAGGAGCGGCTGATGCAGAGCATGCTCGACCACGGCGTCGGCGGATTCGTGTACGCCACCGAGTCGACCCGGCAGGTCCGGATCCCGGCGGCCCTGCGGGGGTATCCGCTGGTGCTGCTGAACTGCGTCGGCATGAAGTCGGACATGACCGTCGTACCGGACGAGCTCGAAGCCGGTCGCTCGGCTGCGAACGCCCTGCTCGAGGCCGGACACGGCGAGCGGATCTATCTGGTCGGTGAGGTCACACCGGACACGATCGCCGCGACCGAGCGGCTCGCCGGTATCGAGGAGGTCCTGACGGCCGCAGGTACCGCGCTGGCGGGGCGCATCGACACCACCTGGTGGCCGGACTCGGCCCGGACCGCGATCGACCAATTCCTTGCCTCTGGCAACCGTCCGGCCGCTTTCATCTGCCTGAACGACCGTATCGCTCTCGGTGTATACCAGGCGCTGAGCGCGCATTATCTGCGCATACCGGCTGACGTCTCGGTGGTGTCGTTCGACGACTCCGATCTGGCGTCCTGGCTGAGCCCGGGCCTGACCAGTGTCGCCCTGCCGTACTTCGATCTCGGCCGTCGCGCGGTGGAGTTGTTGCTGGATGCCGGCCAGCAGGCTGGTCTACACCGGATCCCGATGCCGCTGCGGACGCGTCAGTCCATCGCCGCGCCAGCCTGAGGTGTCTCGGGGGACGCGGGCCAGCATCAAGATGCTCGCGGTGATGCCGGTGAAGCCGAGCACGATCAGCCGTGGGTCCGACCGGTAGAGGCCGAACGTCGCCCAGCATGACAGCTCGCCGAGGACCAGCGTCCAGGTTCCGCGCGAGATCCCGGTCGGGTGCCTGGTCCGGTACGCCGTCCAGATCGACGGGCTGACCTGGATGACGAAAGCCGCGGTCAGCAGTGTTCCCAGACCGTTGCGCCCGGCAACCACATACGCAACGACCAGCAGTGCGGCCCATGCGGCGATCGGTACGGCAGCCCGGCGCGACGCGGGGAGCATGAACGCGAGGGCGCCGGCAAGCAGAGTGGCGGCCGAGGACGGCACCAGCGCGGACCAGTACGCCGACAGGAGGAAGTACGCGAACCAGGCCCCGTTGTTCAGGCTCGTCAGAGTCGCCCATGACCAGGACACCCCGGCCGGGTCGCCGGTGCGGCGCAACTTGAGGATCTGCGGCAGGTACTGCGGGATGCCGAATACAGCCGCGATGATCGGCAGGTAGTCGAGCATGCATGGAGAATATGTCGCTGTGCGCGACATGTGTTTGCGACTTTGTGCTCAATCTGTCCGATCAGAGATAGGATCTTTGTCATGGACGCGATCGACCGCAAGATCCTTGCTCTGCTGGAGGCGGAGGGCCGCGTCAGCGTCACCGAGCTGGCCCGGCGGGTCGGGTTGAGCGTGGCGCCGTGTCATCGGCGGGTGCGCGAACTCGAGCGGTCAGGGGTGATCCGCGGGTACCGCGCGGTGGTCGATCCGGCCGCCGTCGACCGCGGATTCGAGGTGCTGGTGTCGGTGACGATGGGCCGCGAGGATGCCGACACGATCATCGCTTTCGAGACCAGCCTCGCCGAGGTGCCGGAGGTTCGGCACGCCGAGCGGCTGTTCGGTGATCCCGACTACCTCGTCCGGGTGGCGACGGCCGACATCGCGGCGTACCAGCGTCTCCGCGACGAACGGCTTGCCACGCTGCCCGGGGTACAGCGACTGACCTCGACGATCGTGATGAAACGGATCGTCACCGAGCGCCCGTTCGCCTCCTAGCTCATTCGTACTGGGCGGCGGCCTTGCGGAGTTCGGCCGCCACCCGACGCCGGAGGTTGGCCGGCCGCAGGATCTCAGCGTCGGCGCCCAGCCGCCGCAGGGCGTCGCTCGCCCACCATTCGTTGTCGAACGGCACCGTCAGCTCGAGCGTCCCGGTCTCCGCGACCGGTACGCGATCCTGGCCGTGCACGTGGACGAGGTTGCGCAGCCTGGACAACGCCCGTGCCTGGATCCGTACGGTGACCTCGATCGGCGGACCCTCGTCCTCCATCCCCTTGCGGGCCTCGGCCCAGGCCTCGGCGAGATCGAAGTCCGCCGGCCGCCTTGCGGACTCGAGGAGCTGCTCGACCGAGCGGATCCGCGACACCCGATAGGTCCGCCGTACATCGTTGCGCAGGGCAACGAGGTACCACTCGCCGGCGGCCAGCACCAGCCCGAGCGGATCGACCTCGCGGACAGCCGCCCTGCCTTCGCGGACATACTCGATCCGGATTCGGCGGTCCCGCCAAGCCGCCTCGGCGAGCTGGGGGAGGCAGGGCACCGGTTCGGGCGTACTGAAGAACCGGCTCGGATCGAGGTGGAACCGCTCGGCAGTCTTCCCCGCCTGCTCGCGCGCATCACTGGTGAGGCTCGCCCAGACCTTGATCCGGGCGCCTTCGAGCATCTCTCCGAG
>JBKPSJ010000246.1:0-16121 GCA_046765875.1 Actinomycetota bacterium | reverse complement strand
GCGCTGCTGGTGCCGGTGACGGACGGCTTGGAGCGGCTGCGGCTCCCCCGCGGCGCGGCCGCCGGGATCACGGTGGTCGCCACCCTGACGCTGGTCGCGGGACTGCTCACACTCGTCGGCACCCAGATCCGGCGCGGGTTCGACGATCTGTCCGACCAGGTCGGTGAGGGTATCAGCGAGTTGCGCGACATGGTCCGGATCAACTTCAACGTCACCGACCAGCAGATCACCGAGTGGCTGCAGCGAGCGCGCGAGTCGATCACGTCCGACGGCGCGCTCGGTCAGCGCGCCGCCGAGGTCGGCACCACCGCGACGCACGTGATCGCGGGCCTGTTCATCGCGCTGTTCTGCACGTTCTTCTTTCTCTACGAGGGCGGCCGGATCTGGGCCTGGCTGGTCCGGCTGTTCCCGCGGCACGCGCGGGCCAAGGTCGACTCGTCGGGCCGCAAGGCGTGGGTCTCGCTGACCGCGTTCGTGCGCGCGACGCTGCTGGTCGCGGCGGTTGACGCGATCGGGATCTCGGTCGGTGCCGCCGTGCTCGGGCTGCCGCTGGTCACCGCGATCGGCATCCTGGTGTTCGTCGGCTCGTTCGTACCGGTGGTCGGAGCGCTGGTCAGCGGCAGCGTCGCCGTGCTGGTCGCGCTGGTCGCGAAGGGCCCGGTGGTGGCGGTGCTGATGCTCGCCGTGGTGATCGGCGTGCAGCAACTCGAGGCACACGTGCTGCAGCCGTTCCTGCTCGGCCGGGCCGTCAGCGTGCACCCGCTGGCGGTGATCCTGGTGATCGCGTCCGGGGTGATCATCGCGGGCATCGTCGGCGCGCTGGTGGCCGTGCCGGCCGCCGCTGTGGCCAACACCGTGGTGAATCACCTGGCCGGCAACGACGTCGAACCCGAGCCACCCCGGCGCCGAAGGCCGATCGCGCCCGGGGCCATCTTCAAACGCCATCGCTGAAACACACACCGAAGGCCCGGCGGGAGATTGCCCGCCGGGCCTTCGCCGTACCCCTCCCGGTCAGTGCATGGAGGCCGCGGCTGCCGCGTCCGCCTCCTGCTGCTCGGGGGCCGGAGCACCGTCCTCGCGCGCGGCGAGCCTCTGCTCCGGCGTGATCAACGCCAGCACCAACGCGAGCAGGAGGAACGGGATCGCGACCAGGAAGACGTCGTCCATCGCCTGGACCAGGCTCTGCAGGGCCCAGCCGAGCGGCTGCGGGGCAGGCAGCGAGTGCAGCGCCTGGACGCTGTTGGCCGCCTTCGCGAGCTGGTCGACCATCGCCTGGCTGGCGTGCGGGATGGTGTCGGCCAGGTGCGTCTTGAGCCGGCTGGTCAGCACCGCGCCGAACACTGCCGTACCGATCGCGCCACCCATCGACCGGAAGAAGGTCATGGTCGACGTTGCGGTACCCATGTGCTGGCGCGGCACGCTGTTCTGGGCGGCCGTCACGACGATCTGCATCGACAGACCCAGCCCGGCGCCCATCAGGAACATGTAGATCGCCAGCTGCCAGTACGGCGTGGTGGCCGAGATCGTCGAGAACAGCAGCATCGCGCCCGCGACCATGATCGCGCTGACGATCGGGTACTGCTTGTAGCGCCCGGTCCGGCTCATCAGCTGGCCGCTCGGGATCGAGGCGGCGAAGATGCCGGCGATCATCGGCAGCAGTGCGAGCCCGGACTCGGTCGGCGACATCTCCTTGACCGCCTGCAGGTACAGCGGCAGGAAGATGATCGCGCCGAACATCGCGACGCCCATCAGGAACGCGTACGCCGCGTTGCCGCTGAAGATCCGGCCCTTGAACAGGTCCATCGGGATGATCGGCTCGGGTACTCGCAGTTCGATCAGCACGAACGCCACGCCGAGCACGATCGAGCCGGCCAGCAGCGCCAGCGACAGGCCGCTGCCCCAGCCGTTCTGCGGACCGCTCCAGGACAGGTACAGCAGCAGTGAGGTCACCGCGGCCGCCACGGTCGCCGCGCCCAGGTAGTCGATCTGGTGGCTGCGCCGGACGTGCTCCAGCTTGAGCCGCGCGGAAACGATCACCAGGGCGACCGCGCCGATCGGCACGTTGATCCAGAAGATCCAGCGCCAGCCGGGACCGTCGGTGAGCACGCCGCCGAGCAGCGGGCCGGCCACCGACGACAGCCCGAAGACAGCGCCGAAGTAGCCCATGTAGCGGCCGCGCTCGCGCGGCGGGATCACATCGCCGATGGTGGCGAACGCCAGCGACATCAGACCACCGGCGCCAAGACCCTGAACGGCCCGGAAGGCGATCAGCATCTCGATGTTCTGCGACATCGCCGACAGGACCGAACCGGCCAGGAAGGTCACGATCGCGGCGATGAACAACGGCCTGCGGCCGTAGAGATCGGAAATCTTGCCCCACAGCGGGGTGGAGGCGGTCGAGGTGAGCAGGTACGCCGTGACAACCCAGGACAGCTTGTCCAGGCTGTTGAACTCGCTGACGATCTGGGGGAGCGCCGTACCCACGATGCTCTGGTCGAGTGCGGCCAGGAACATGCCTGCCATCAGACCGCCGAGCACCACCAGGATCTGGTTGTGGCTCAGGTAGCTCGGGGCTCTGTCGGGGGAAGGGCTGGCCGGTGTCGTGGCCGGCTCAGTGCTGCTCATCGGTTCTCCTTGTCGGAAATACGCCTGGGATCGATACGCTCGTCGGCAATCCGGTTGACGCCATCGGCGAAGCGGCCCATCAGGGTCGCGAAGGTCTCGATGTCTGATTTGGTCCAGCCCTGCATGGCCGAGGCCAGCAGTTCCTTGCGGCGGCGGGAGAAGTCCTCCAGCCGCTTGACGCCGGCCTCGGTCAGAACGACCCGGGAGGCGCGACCGTCGTCGGGGTCTGGCGTACGGTCGACCAGCCCGTCGGCCTCGAGGCCGCGGACCAGCCGGCTCGCGGTCGAAGCGTCGAGCTCGATCAGCGAGGCCAGCTCGGACAGCCGGATCGCTCCGGTGCAGCGCAGCGTGTGCATCGCAACGATCGCGCTCTGCTCGTGGACCTCACCGGGTTGCTTGGCCTTCATCCGCCGCCCGACCCGCATGAACGCGTGCAGCACCGTCTCCTCGGGAGTCTGCGGTGTCCACTCGAACACGTCGGGCTTTACATGCATGATGCAAGCATATACATACTTGCATGATGCACGCAAATGGATATTCAGGCTGCGTCAGGTGTGAGCCGGCTCACCGGCCAGGGCCGCCGAACTGCTGGGCGAGCCACGGCATGGTCTCGCGGAAGGCCGCCGTACCGTACCCCCAGTCGTGTCCGCCGGTACCGATGGCGAGCCACGTCTTGATGCCGTCGCGTGCGGTGGCTGCCGCCAGTACTCGGGCCGGGGCGACATGTTCGGCGTCCTTGTCCCCGACTCCGAACCAGCCGGACATGCCGGCAGGGAATCTGCCGGCCCTGCTCAGTACCGTGAGCGGGTCATGGGCGTTCCAGGCCGAGACAGATCCGCCGTACAGGTTCTGAATCGTTTCGGTCTTGTCGCCGAGGTTCGGCCCGATGTCGCCGGCGAGGTCGACGAAGTGCCGGAAGACGTCCGGATGCTCGATGGTGAGATTGATCGCACAGGTGCCACCCATCGACAGGCCGAGCACCGCCCACTGACCCGGCTTCGTAGCCGCCCCGAAGGTGTGCTCGATGTAGGCCGGCACGTCGCTCGCGAGATGGTCCTCGGCTCGGCCGTGCGGGCCGTCGACACACTCGCTGTCCGAGGTCGCCAACCCGTCGGCGTCGACGAACGCGAGGATCGGTGCCCAGCCGTGGTGTGTGGCGGCATAGGCGTTCGCGGTCTGGATCGCCTGCCCCCGATGTACCCAGCTGACTGGTCCGCCGTGGGTGCCGGCGATCATCTCGACCACCGGTAATGCGGGGTGGCGGCCGCCGGAACCGAACCAGGCGGGTGGCAGGTAGACCATCTCCCAGCGATGCCGGAATGAGCCGTGGGCCGCAGGGATGGCGACCGCCACCAGTTGCCCGCTCCTGGAGTTGCTCGCGACCCTGTCGTGAAGCTGAGCCAGGGATATCGCGCCGGCTATCGGGATGAATGACGAGTTGGATGTCGAGCCGGATGCCGACCCGGCCCGTTGCCCGGAGACGTCGGACGGCCGATCGATGTGTGGCGAGCAGCCGACCGCGACCATCATCACCACAGCGGCCACCGCGGACGCTCGGACAGGCCTCGACAACCACCGGCGCAGACCTGCGGAACCCATGATGCGAGCGTAGGAGCGGTGCGCCGGGGCGCAAATCTGTCTCAGCGCTTCCTCAGGCGATGCGCGGGCATGGCGTAGTGCGATGTCGATGCGTACGTACTGCCCGTTCTGGCTGACGAGAGATGTCCGACCTGGTCGGCCAGCCAGGGCAGCGAGTCCGCGCATGCCTCGCTCGCGAACGTCCAGGTGTGGTCGCCGGGACGGATCACCACCATCGTCCGGATGCCGTCGGCCCAGGCGGCCCTGCTGAGGTCTTCGGCCTGCGCCACGTGTATCGGCTCGCCCCTTCCCACCTCGAACCGGCCCGACATGCCTCGCGGGTACCGCGGATGGGTGCCGAGGACTGTGAGCGGGTCGTGTGCGCGCCAGGCGCTGGCCAGGCCACCGTACAGATGGGCGATCGTCTGCTCCTTGTTGCCGTCATTGGGGCCGATGTCACCGGACATGTCGACGAAGTGTTCGAACACGGTCGGGTGCTCGACAGCGAGGTCGACCGCGCAGGTGCCGCCCATCGAGAATCCGAGTACGCCCCAGTCGGCCGGGTTCGCGGAGGCGTGGAAGGTGCGTTCGACGAAGCGTGGGATGTCGTACACGAGATGGTTCTCGGCGTCACCGCGCGGTCCGTTCACACATTCGGTGTCGGTGAAGAAGTCTCCGGCAGGATCGGCGAACACCAGGATGGGCGCCCAACCGCGGTGCTCGGCCGCGTACCGGTTGACGGTACGCAGCGCGCCACCGATGCGTATCCAGTTCGGCGGCGAACCGTGGTTACTGGTGATCATCTCTATGACTGGGAGCGTCGGGCGCTGTGCATGGGCGAACCACACCGGGGGCAGGTACACCAGTTCCCGGCGATGCGGGAAACCGCTGTACGTCGGCGGGATCGTGACCGCGACCAGCTCTCCGTTCGACCGGTGGCCGACGCTGTCGCGAACCTCGCCCAGCGAGCGCTGCCCGGGAATCGGAGCGCCACGCCAGTCGCCGATCGCGGCGTCGAACGTCGGGTAGTAGGCGACGAACTGGTTGACCGTGTTCGCGCAGGCCAGGGCAGCCAAGCCGACGGCCAGCACGGCCGTACCGCGGCGCCACCATCGGGCACCCGGCCAGCCGACGACCAGCACCAGAAGCGCGGTCACTGTCGCGCCCAGCCAGATCCAGATCGTGACCGGCATCGGGTCGAGGTCGCCGGTCAGCTGGACCCGATAGGCCGCGGCGAGCAGCCCTGCCAGGACACCGCCGGCCAGGGCCACCGGCAGCCACCTGGTACGCCAGCGGGTATTACGCCACCCGATCGCCGCCAGCAAGGCAGCGCCGGCGGCAACTTGCAACCCCACCGGAAACCACCCGTGGAGCAGCGAGAACCCCATATGAACAACGTAGGCAGGCGTCATTCCCCGGCCAAAGTCGTCTCAGCGACTTCTCAGCGACAGCTGCTGGATGTTCGAGTACGGGGAGTACGGCAGCCTACGGCGACTCGGCGGCGACGCGAAGGCCAAGGGCTACCAGGGCGGTGCCGGTGAGCGTGTCGAGCGCGCGGCGGATCCGCGGGCGGCGCAGCACCTCGCCGGCACGGGCGACCACGAACGCATACCCGGTCAGCCACGCGAAGGTCATCGTGGCGAACACGACGCCGAGCAGCAGAAAGCCCGCGAACGACGCATCTCCCGGTGTCACGAACTGGGGAAGTAGGGACAGAAAGAAGACCGCCATCTTCGGGTTCGCCAGATCGCTGAGCAGACCCTGCCGCAGACCCTTGCGCCACTGCTGCCGTGGCCCGGCGGGAGCCGGCTGCGCCGCGGTCTCGGGGTGGCGCCAGGCGGCCCACAGGCTGTGCAGCCCGATGTAGATCAGGTACGCCGCACCCGCCAACTGGAGCGCCCGGAAGGCGGGCTCGGACGCGACCAGGACGGCGGCGACGCCGACGCTGGCGGCGACGGTCCACACCGACTGGCCGAGCGCGATGCCCAGTGCCGTGGCCACGCCCGTCCGCCGGCCGCCGAGCAGCGTGTTGCGGATCGTCATCGCCGTGTCCGGGCCCGGCGTCATGATGACCACCGCCGAGACGGCGGCGAAGGTGGCGAATTCGGTGACCATGGCGCCATTCTCACCACCGCTGCGGACAGTTTCGACCGGTTTCCCGGCGGTCCCGGGCGATCGCAAAAGAACAAGAGTTCTGTCCGTGCGCCGGGTTAGGGTCGCGATCGTGGACGACCAGGTATTGATCAGGGCTCGCGGGCTGCGCAAGGCGTACGGCGCCTTCGAGGCGGTGCGCGGGATCGACCTCGACGTCCGCAAGGGCGAGGCGTTCGGCTTCCTCGGTCCGAACGGCGCGGGCAAGTCGTCGACGATGCGGATGGTCGGGGCGGTGTCGCCGGCCACAGGGGGCGAGCTCAGCATCCTGGGCCTGGATCCGGCCGCTGACGGCCCGGCGATCCGGTCCCGGCTCGGCGTCTGCCCGCAGGACGACACGCTCGACAACGAGCTGTCGGTGATCGAGAACTTGACCGTGTACGGGCGGTACTTCGGGATCGGCCGGGCCGAGTGCCGGCGGCGTGCCGAGGAGTTGCTCGGGTTCGTCGCGCTGACCGAGAAGACCAACGAGAAGACCGAGGAACTGTCCGGCGGTATGAAGCGCCGGCTCGCGATCGCCCGATCGCTGATCAACGAGCCGGACCTGCTCTTGCTCGACGAACCGACCACCGGGCTGGACCCGCAGGCCCGCCACCTGGTCTGGGAGAAGCTGTTCCGGCTCAAGCGCGAGGGGGTCACGCTGGTCCTCACGACGCACTACATGGACGAGGCCGAGCAGCTGTGCGACCGGCTGGTGGTGATGGACGACGGCGTGATCGTGGCCGAGGGCTCGCCGTCGCAGCTGATCCGCGACTACTCGACCCGCGAGGTGACCGAGTTGCGGTTCGAGAGCTCGGCCGACCACGACGCACTGGCGTCGAAGGTGTCGGATCTGGGCGACCGGGTCGAGGTGCTGCCGGATCGGTTGCTGCTTTATACCGACGACGGGGAGCAGGCCTCGGTCGCGGTGCACGATCGCGGCCTCGCACCGACCAGCGTGCTGGTGCGCCGGTCCAGCCTTGAGGACGTGTTCCTCCGGCTGACCGGCCGGACCCTGGTGGACTGATGTCCGCGGTAACGGAGAACCTGGGCCGCCAGTACGACTACTGGGCAACGATGTACCGGCGTACCTGGAAGGGCACGCTCGTCACCAGCTTCCTGATGCCGCTGATGTACCTGGCGGCGATGGGGATCGGGCTCGGCTCGTTCGTGGACAACAACGCCGGTGCGCAGGCGTTGGGCGGGGTGACGTACCTACAGTTCATCGGGCCGGGACTGCTGGCCGCGACGGCGATGCAGACCGCGATGTTCGAGGCGACGTACCCGGTCATGTCCGGGATCAAGTGGCAGCGGTTCTTCTACTCGATGATCGCGACGCCGTTGCGGCCGGCAGACGTTGTGTACGGCAACCTCACGTTCATCGCCTTCCGGACCGTGTCGACGTGCGCGGTGTTCGCCGGGATCATCGCGCTGTTCGGCGGGATGTCGTCGTGGCTTGGCGTGTTCACGATCCCGGTCGCGCTGCTGGTGGGGATGGCGTATGCGGCACCGGTGTTCGCGATCTCGGCGCGGCTCAAGACGGAGGCCGGGTTCTCGCTGATCTTCCGGTTCGGGCTGATCCCGATGTTCCTCTTCTCCGGCGCGTTCTTCCCGGTGTCGCAACTGCCTGATGTGGTCGAGTGGCTGGCGTACCTGACCCCGCTGTGGCACGGCGTCGAGCTGTCCCGCGCGTTCGGGACCGGTCAGATCGAGACGCTGCCCGTGCTGGGTCACACGGCGTACCTGCTGCTCTGGTTCGGCGTCGGGCTGTGGTTCGCGGTCACCGGGCTGACGAAACGGCTGGTGAAGTGATGGCGACGGTGACGACGCGGGTTCTGCCGCTGCCGCTGGTGCACACGGCCGGCTGGCGGCTGGTGGAGCGCAACTTCTTCGCGTACCGGCGGGCCTGGCTGGTGTTCGTGTCCGGCTTCTTCGAGCCGCTGTTCTATCTGTTGTCGATCGGGATCGGCGTGGCAGGGCTGGTCGGCGACTTCCGGCTGGCCGACGGAACGGTGATCGGGTACACGGAGTTCGTCGCACCGGCCATGCTCGCGGCGTCGGCGATGAACGGTGCGATCTTCGACGCGACGTACAACATCTTCTTCAAGATGAAGTACGCGAAACTGTACGACGCGATCCTGGCCACGCCGCTGCGGCCCTGGGATGTCGCGACGGGCGAGGTGACCTGGGGACTGCTCCGCGGTGCCAGCTACTCCGCGGCGTTCGTGGTCGTGATGGCCGGCATGGGCCTGATCGAGTCGTGGTGGGGGGTGCTGGCCCTGCCGGCCGCGGTGCTGATCGGGTATGCGTTCGCCGGTGCCGGGATGGCCGCGACGACCTGGATGCGCAGCTGGCAGGACTTCGAGTTCATCCAGCTCACGATCATGCCGATGTTCTTGTTCTCGGCAACGTTCTTCCCGATCGAGACCTACCCGGGCTGGCTGCAGCGGATCGTCGAGGTGACCCCGCTGTACCAGGGCGTCGTGCTGGTCCGCGGGCTGACCACTGGCACGGTCGGCTGGGAGTCGCTGGTCGCGGTCGGCTACCTCGCCGTGATGGGCACACTCGGCATGTACGTGGCATCCCGCCGCCTCGGCGGCCTGCTCCTCAAGTAGTCCGGCTCGCTCAGTGGAGGTTGTCGGACAAGACCTTGCGATGCGTCGCCTTCGCGGCGGCGTGTCGTTCGGCACCGGCGGGGGTGAGCTTGACGAAGATGCCGCGCCGGTCCTCCACACACATGGCGCGCTCGACCAGGCCGGCCTTCTCCAGCCGGGCGATCACCCGTGAGAGCGCGCTCTGGCTGAGGTAAAGCTCGCCGGCCAGTTGCTGGGCCCGGGCGCTGCACTCCTTGATCTCGGCGAGCCGCTCGAGCACCTCGTACTCGCTGACGCCGAGGTCGTGACCGGCCAGCGCCCGCTCCAGCGCACCGGTCACCGCGGCATGCTTGGCAAGCAGGTCGCGCCACTCCGCGACGTCTGTCTCGACCACGGAGGGCATCTTATCACATGCTCATGCATAGGATGCAGCGGCAATAAATTCCTCGACATTAGATGCACATGCATGTAATGTTCCAGAACATGACTTCAGCCGCACCTGCCGCATCGACGATGGCGCCCGACCAGCGCTGGACGGGCCGGCTCTGGGCCATCCTGC
Organism: Actinomycetota bacterium; assembly: GCA_046765875.1. GTDB lineage: Bacteria > Actinomycetota > Actinomycetes > Propionibacteriales > Kribbellaceae > DASRHY01. The sequence continues at coordinate 6,635 of JBKPSJ010000246.1, read as the reverse complement.
TGGTCGTCTGCGGCGTGATCTTCCTCGATGCCCTTGACGTGTCCATGGTGGGCATGTCGCTCCCGTCGATCGGCGCCGACCTCGGCGTCGACATCTCCTCACTCCAGTGGGTCGTCACCGGTTACGTGCTCGGGTACGGCGGCCTGCTTCTTCTCGGCGGGCGTACCGCCGATCTGCTCGGCCGGCGCCGTGTCTTCCTGGTGGCGCTCGGCGTCTTCGCGGTCGTCTCGATGCTCAGCGCGGTCGTGTCCAGCCCCGAGCTGCTGGTCGCCGCCCGGTTCGTGAAGGGCCTGGCCGCCGCCTTCACCGCCCCGGCGGCGCTGTCGATCATCACGACGACATTCCCGGAGGGGCCGCACCGCAACCGCGCGCTCAGCATCTTCACCACCTGTGGTGCCAGTGGCTTCTCGATGGGCCTGATCTTGGGTGGACTGCTGACTGAGGTCGGCTGGCGCTGGACGTTCCTGCTGCCCGGTCCGGTCGCCCTGCTGATCCTGGTGGCGGCGTACCGGACCATCCCGAACAGTCCGCGTGACGACTCCGCCGGCGGCTATGACCTTCCGGGCGCCGTGACGGTGACCGCGGCGATGCTCCTGCTCGTGTACGGCGTGGTGAACGCGCCGCACGTCGGGTGGGGCTCCGCGCGCACCATCGGTCTGTTCGCTGTCGCCGCTGTGCTGATGGCGTCCTTCGTGGCCATCGAGCGGCGGTCGAGTCACCCGCTGGTCCGGCTCGGCATCCTGCGACTCGCGCCGCTGCGCCGGGCGAACCTTGCCATCCTGGCGGTGTTCGGGGCGTACATCTCGTTCCAGTTCATCGGCACGCTGTACATGCAGACGCTGCTCGGCTGGTCGTCCTTCGAGACCGCGCTCGGCTTCCTGCCCGCAGGTTTGCTGGTGGCGATCCTGTCGCCGAACGCGGGCAAGCTGGCCGACCGGATCGGTACGGGCCCGATGATCGTGGTCGGTATGTCGATGTTCGTCGCGGCGTACGTGTTGTCGTGGCGGATCGGCCCCGAACCGGCTTACTTCTCGACCGTCTTGCCGACGATGCTGCTGGTCGGTCTCGGCTTCGCGATCACCTTCCCGGCGCTGAACATCCAGGCGACCGCGGGTGTTCAGGACCATGAGCAAGGTCTCGCGTCAGGCCTGCTGAGCACAGCCGGCCAGGTCGGTGGAGCGCTGGTGCTGGCCGTCGTCACCGCGGTGATCGACAGCGAGGCCCGTGGGGTCAGCTCGCCGAGCGGAATGATGTCGGCGTACAAGCCCGGCCTGTTCGTAGTCGCCGGCGTAGCCCTCCTCGGCCTGGTGATCTCTCTCCCCGGCCTGCTCCGCAAGCCGGCCGCCGAGCCCGCCGAAGCGCCCCGCGTCGAAGACCTAACCGAAGAACTAGAACCCGCCGCCTAACCCACCCGAGCGCCCCGCCGATCACGACCCGGTCGGCGGGGCATTCGCTGTTCGCGCGTGGCACGCCAAAGACCGGTCACCCGTGGTGCTTGGCATCCCCGTCAACCGGCTGGCCGACGTGGACAATACGCCGACCTTCCTCTCGGCGGAGTGCTTGGCACCCGTACCAACCACGTTGGCGCGCGGAAATGGTTGGTCAGGGTGCCAAGCGAGTTTGGCGAGGTCGGCGTGGCCGGGTTGGGCGCCGGCGGTGGCGTCGGGATCGGCTGGTCGGCAGGGGGAGTCGTGCCGTCCGATGGGCGGCGGAGTGCTTGGCACCCGTACCAACCGTTTGGCGCGCGCTAGTGGCTGGTCGGGGTGCCAAGCGAGTTTGGCGAGGTCGGCGTGGCCGGGTTGGGCGCCGGCAGTGGCGCCGGGATCGGCCGGGGAGCTGACGCATGTCCGCTGGGACGGCGGGTGCTTGGCACCTCTATCAACCGTCTTGGCGGGTGGAAATCGTTGGTGGCGGTGCCAAGCGAGCCGGGGGTTCGCAAAGGTGCGAGTGGGTCGGCGGGGGCTTGGCAGCCGGACCGACCGTTTTGGTGGGCGGAAATGGTTGGTGGGGGTGCCAAGCGGCGGGTGCGGGGTGGGGCGGGGGAAGTCGGGGTCGTCCCTTATTGGTTTGACCCGGTCGGGGTGCTGGACTTGACGGCATGAGTGAGAGCAACCCTGCGGGGAGTGACCGCGAGTCCGTTGTCCGGCAGATTCTCGACCGGGTGGCGGCCGGCGAGTTGAGCAGCGCCGATGCTGCGGTCTTGATCGCTGCGGCGACGAACCAGGCCAGTTCCAGCACGCCAGCCGACTCTGGTACACCCCCCGGTTCCGGGACGGCGGCTGAGTCCGGCGCGCCCGCCGATGCGGCAGGGCCAGCCGGTGCAGCCGGAGCGGCGGGAGCCGCCGGGACCGCCGGGACCGCCGGGACTGCAGAGACCGCAGGTGTGGCCAGTGGGACGGCTGATGCGGGCGCTGGTGGTGCCGGTCGAGGGTCGGAGGGTCGCGCTGGCTCCGATGTGTGGGCCGAGGCGACCGATGATCCGCGGGCTCCGATGGCCGGCGCCGGCCAGGCGACCCGCGATGCCGCGTCCGCCGGTCAGGCCGATGCCACGTCGCCGGGCGAGGCGGAAGGGGTGTCGGGCGGCGCGGCGGAAGCTGCTGTTGAGGCCGATCGGCCGCAGGCCCAGGCGCAAGACCGGCCACAGGATCGGCCGCAGACCAAACCGCAGGACCGGCCGCAGGACCGGCCGCAAGACCAGCCGCAGGGTGCGGGGGTTGACGATTCCGGGGCGCTCGATCAGGAGCGGGACGAGCATGCCGATGTGCCGATTCCGGCGGGTGTTCAGAAGGTGATGATCAAGGCGATCGGGCGGCGGGTCCGGTTGATCGGCGAGCCGGCCGTCACCGGTGTCGCGGTCGACGGGCCGCACCTGATCAAGCGGGATGGCGACACTCTGATCGTTTCCAGCGACGGCGACATGGGTGTGTCGATCGACGGGCTGAGCATGCTTCGGACCCGGTCGGTCGGCGATCTGCGGTCACACCTCGGCTTGGGGAAGGAGCTGTCGGTACGGGTGAACCCGCGGCTCAAGGTCGAGGTCGAGGTGACCGGCGGCAGTGTGACAGCTGAGCGGGTGCCGTCGCTCAACCGGGTACGGGTGACCGCTGGCATGGCGAAGGTGTCCGACGTCGACGGTCCGATCGATCTGCTTGTACAGGCCGGGTCGGCCACGCTCGACGCGCAGATCACCAAAGGACGGTCGCGGGTCCGGGTCGAGTCGGGTGCGGCGAACGTCCAGCTGCGCCGCGGCTCCGACGTACGGGTGCACAGCGACGCGCAACTCGGCCGGGTCACCTGGGTGGGTGCCGTGAACGGGCCGAGCACCGACGTGGAGATCGGCCAGGGCCGTGCGGCGCTCGACGTAGAGGTGCTGATGGGAGCAGCCCAGATCACAGCCGACTAGGCAAGACAAGGCCCCCGTCGCGAGGAGCGACGGGGGCCTTCTGCGTTATCGAGTGTCAGCCCGCGAAGGGGGTCGCTCCGACGATCTCGACGGTGACGTCCCTGCCGTTCGGGGCCTCGTACGTCGCCGTGTCGCCCCGCTTCTTGCCGAGGATGGCCGAACCGAGTGGCGACTGCGGCGAGAACACGTCCATCTCGACCGACGGGTCGAGCGCCAGCAGTTCACGCGAGCCGAGCAGGAACGTCTCGACGTCGTCGTCGCCGGCGAACTTGATCGAGACCGTCATCCCGGGCTCGACCACACCGTCGTCGGCAGGTGTCTGGCCGACCTTGGCGCGGCGCAGCATGTCCTCGAGCTGGCGGATCCGGGCCTCGGATTTGCCCTGCTCCTCCTTGGCCGCGTGGTAACCGCCGTTCTCCTTGAGGTCGCCTTCGTCACGAGCCTCGCCGATCTTGTTCGCGAGCTCGACGCGGGCCGGACCGGTGAGGTACTCCAGCTCCGACTTGAGCTTCTCGTGCGCCTCTCTGGTCAGCCAGACAACACCGCCTTCGCCGGTCTGCTGCGTCACGTCTGCTCCTCGGGGTCGATAATCGGGGCCAACAATGCTTCAGGCCGCCGTCTCGCCGACGGCGACCAATCAGAGAAGGATATCAACTCGCCCACCGAAACCCCACTCCGCGACGGAGCCGTAGCCCCTCCGATGGTCAGTGTGGACGTGGCGAGCCGGGCATCGTACAACCCACCAGCACGGCAGCCGTCGCGGGTCGCTGGGTGGTGATCGTCACGTGTACGACCTGGCTGCGGGGCGCGTCCGCAGGCACCCGGACCGTGGTCTCGCCGACGATCGCGAAGTCGGAGGCTTTCGCCTGAATCCTGCAGTTCGCCTCGGTGTTCTCGGTGCGATCGACCTGGATCGCGGCCGACACCGAGGTGGGTGAGTCGATGGTGAACGACATCAGCCGGGACGACACCGGCGGATTGGAGTTCGCCAGCGCGACCCAGACGACCCAAGCGAGCCCCGCTGCCGCGAGCACGGCGATCGCCACGATCAGGGCGGGCGTACGGCGTCGTTGCCGCCGGCCGTACCGCGCGGCGAGAGGGTCGGTCACCAGGTCTCCAGACATGTCGGGGACCATTGTGACTTGTGACCTCCGACCGAACCCCAGACAGGGCGGCACGACGCCTGCTGCACGTCCACGCCCACCCCGACGACGAGTCCAGCAAGGGCGCGGCGTCGACGGCGAAGTACGTCGCGGAAGGCGTCGACGTCATGGTCGCGACCTGTACGGGCGGCGAGCGGGGCTCGATCCTCAATCCGAACATGGATCGCCCGGACGTGCTGGCCAACATCGCCGAGATCCGCCGTCAGGAGATGGACCGGGCGCGCAAGATCCTCGGCATCCGGCAGGCCTGGCTGGGCTGGGTCGACTCCGGCTACCCCGAAGGCGACCCGCCGCCGCCGCTACCGTCCGGCTGCTTCGCCTCGATGAAGGTGGAGGATGCGGCCGCCCCGCTGGTCCGGCTGATCCGCGACTTCCGCCCGCAGGTCGTCACGACGTACGACGAGAACGGCGGCTACCCGCACCCGGACCACGTCATGTGCCACCAGGTCGCGGTGCACGCGTTCGAGACGGCCGGCAACCCGGACGCGTACCCCGATCTGGGCGAGCCGTGGCAACCGCTCAAGTTGTATTACCACCACTCGTTCCACCGGGCCCGGACCCAGGCGCTGCACGAGGCGATGCTCGCCCGTGGGCTGGAGTCGCCGTACGCCGAACGGCTGAGCCAGTGGAAGCCGGACCCCGAGCACGACCAGCGGATCACCACCCGGATCGAGTGCGCGGACTACTTCCCGGTACGCGACCGGGCGCTGCTGGCGCACGCAACCCAGATCGACCCGGACGGGTCGTGGTTCGCGGTTCCGCTCGAGGTGCACCAGCAGGCCTGGCCGACCGAGGACTACGAACTGGCCCGCAGTGTCGTGGATACCGAACTTCCGGAGGACGACCTGTTCGCCCGTGTCCGGACCGAGTGAGAGACTGATCCAGTGGAACTCGTGGTTCGTCTCGGTGAGGTCGATCCCGGCTCGGTGCGGCCGGGCTGGATCGCGCTGCTGATCGTGCTCGGCCTGGGCGTCGCGACCTTCCTGTTGTGGCGCAACATGGGCAAGCAGATGCGCAAGATCAACTTCGAGGAGCCGCCGGACGAGGACCGGCCGGGTCCGCACGACCGTACTGACCGTCGTCCGGAGGGCAACGGCTCGACGGGCTGAAGGGCGGAGGGACGGCGATGCGCTCCAGGGCGGCGGGCGTGACCGCTGCCGTCGCCGTGCTCAGCGTGCTGGCCAGTGCCGCCGGGCACGCCCTCGTCGCAGGTCACCTGGTGCCGTCCTCCGTGCTGCCACGACTCGGTCTGCTGGCGTCGCTGTGCTTCCTGTTCGCGACCCAGAGACTACGTACGCCGGTCCTGGTCGGTGCGCTCTCGCTGATCCAGGTCGGCGTCCACGTCCTATTGACCACAGCACAACCGATGTCCGCGGCGCCGATGGACCACCAGATGGCGCCGATGGACGGCATGGCGGCGATGGAACCCCATCGGATGCCGGCGCCGAGTCGGCATGCTGATCTTCCGATGCTGGCGATGCACCTGGGCGCCATGCTCGGGACACTGGCTCTGCTGCACGCCGCGGCTCGGTGGTGGGAGCGGTTGGCCGGCGCACTCGGGCGAGTGTTGCCGCGCTTCGGCCAGGTCGTCATTGTCCGGCCCGCGCGACTTCTGACGCACGCCGTGGTGCCGACGCCGCATCCGCAACGGTGGTTGCCGTCGGTACGGAGACGCGGGCCTCCGGCGGACTGAGAAGTCAGTCCCCATCCCGGCGTGGTGCCGGGCATTCCACTCGTACCGAGGGGCCTATCGAGCATGTCTGTTCGTTCTGCCCTCGGCCGTGCATGTGCGGCGGGGGGTTATCGGAGTCGTCGCGACGGCCGCACTGGCCGTGCCGGCGTCGGCCCATGTCACGGTCACCTCTCCGGACGGCCAGCCCGGTGGCATGGGCATGCTGGTGTTCCGGGTGCTGACCGAGTCCGACACCGCGCGTACGGTCAAGCTGACCGTGACGCTTCCGAAGGACCACCCGTTCGCACGGTCAGTGCTCAGGTCAGGCCGGTCTGGACCAGCAAGCCCGTCGAGACCGCGTTGCCCGCGCCGGTCGACATGCTGAACTTCCCGGTCG
>JBKPSJ010000245.1:0-48368 GCA_046765875.1 Actinomycetota bacterium | reverse complement strand
GAACTGCCGCCCGCCCCAGTTCGCGTCGTACGAGACGCGGTCGCGGGTCACGCCGGGCACGTCCTCGACCACGGCCTCGCGACGGCCCAGGATGCGGTTCACCAGAGTGGACTTGCCGACGTTGGGCCGGCCGACGATCGCGAGCACCGGCAGCGGCCCGGTGTCCTCACGCTCGTGGCTGGTCTCGGCGTACCCCAGCGGCAGGCCGGTGGGCAGGTCGGTCACTCGCTCTCCCCGTCGTCCGGTGCTCCGGGCAACGGGTTGCCGGTGGCAACCACCGCCTGCTGCACGTGGTCTCGCAGCGTCTGGTGCAGGCCCGCCGCCAAAGCCCGTACGTCGGACTGCCGGCGCGGGAACGGTTGCGCCTCGACGGTCACCGGCGTGCCGTACACGACGTCGATCCGGGTGCCCTTCGGCGACGGCCTGCCGACGGAGACACCGGCCACCCGGGTGCCGATGCAGGCCACCGGTACGACCGGTGCGCCGGTCGCGAGCGCCAGGTAGGCCACGCCGTTCTTGATCCGGGCGAAGTCGCCGGCGCCGCGGGTGCCCTCAGGGTAGATCGCCACCACGTTGCCGTCGCGGAGCACCCGCAGCGCGGTACGTACCGCGTACGGGTCGACCTCGTTCCGCTCGATCGGGATCTGCCCGATCGAGCGCAGCCCGCACGCGGCCTTGCCGGTGAACATCTCGCGCTTGATCAGGGCATGCACGAACCGTGGCGCGAAGCACCACAACGTCGGGCCGTCCAGCACACCGAGGTGATTGGAGGCCAGGATCACCGGGCCGCTCGCCGGCACCAGGTGGTCGTTGTGGAGGGTGATGTCGTAGTACCGGCCGAAGACCGGCCGGGCGGCACGGCGCAGCGCCTGACCGAACCGGTACGGCGGCCGCGGCACATCGTCGGACCGGGGCAGCTCCGCGTGCAGCACGGAGACGCCTCGCACGGGCTGGGTCAACGGTGCGCGGCCTCCTTCCGGACCTCGTCGGCAAGCCGGCTGATGGCGTCGATCACTTCGTCCAACGTCAGATGGGTCGAATCGATTTCCACCGCGCCGTCGGAGGCGACCAGGAACTGTGCCACGGTCGCGTCGTCGGCGTCGCGGCGCAGGATCTGGTCGTGCAGTTCCGCCGTGGATACGCCGCCGTCCAGCTCGGCTCCGCGGCGCGCGATCCGGGCGTCGGCGTCGGCGGTCAGATGCACCTTCAGCTCGGCCTGCGGCGCCACCACCGTCGCGATGTCGCGGCCTTCGACCACGATCCCGCCGGTCGCCGCCTCGGTGTCGGCGATGATCGCCCGCTGGCGCCGGATCAGCTCGGCGCGCACGTCCAGGTTGGTCGCGATCTTGCTGACGCTCTCGCTGATCCGCGGCTCGCGGATGGCCGCGGTGACGTCCATCCGGTCGGCACGGAAGTCCTGGTGGCCGGGGTCGGTGCTGACGTCCAGGCCGAGCGCTCGCGCCCGGGCCGCCACCGCCGCGGTGTCGTCCAGGTCGAGGCTGTAGTGCAGCGCCGACCAGGTCACCGCGCGGTACATCGCGCCGGTGTCGAGGTAGCCGAACCCGAGCCGGGTCGCGACACCACGTGCCGTGCTGGACTTTCCGGAACCGCTGGGGCCGTCGACCGCGATGATCATGCGGCAGAGGTTACCTGTGCACCGTCCAGCCGCGGGCACGCAGGACCTCGGCAAGCCGCCCGGCCGAGTCCGGGTTGACGGCCAGTTCGACGTGACCGACCGGGCGGCCCGGGCTGTGGTCGATCCGCAGGTCCTCGACGTTGGTGCCTGCGTCGGCGGCGTCGGCGAACAGCCGGGCGAGCTGACCGGGCCGGTCCGGGATGTCGACCACGACCACCGCGTCCTCGGTGTGCGGGGCGCCGTGCTTGCCCGGTACCCGGGCCGCGCCGGTCACGCCCAGCGCCAGTACGGCGGCGATGTCGTCGCCCGAATCCTTGCCGAGGGCAAGGATCACTCGGTCGAGCTCGGACCGGATCTGCTCCAGCAGTACGGTGAGCGCGCCGTTGTTCGCGGACACGATCTGGGTCCACAGCCGCGGGTCGCCGTTCGCGATCCGGGTGACGTCGCGCAAACCCTGACCGGACAACTCCAAGTGCGAATCGGGAGCGTCGGCCAGCGTTCCCGCAGCCAGCGCCGACATCAGGTGCGGCAGGTGCGAGACCCGGGCCACGGCAAGGTCGTGGTCGGTCGCCGAGAGCCGTACCGGCTTGGCGCCGCAGGCCTCGGCGAGCACCCGGACGGTCTCGACCGCGGCCGGATCGCTGTGCTCATGCGGCGTGATCGCCCAGGTGGCGCCGTCGAACAGGTCCGGCCGCGCGGCCAGCGGACCGGAGCGTTCCGAGCCGGCCATCGGATGGCTGCCGACGTAGCGGCGAAGGTCCGCGGCGATCGCGGCCGCGTCGGCGAGCGGCTTACTCTTCACACTCGCCGCGTCGGTCACGACCGCCGTCGTGGTCGCGGCGAGTTGCTCGGCGATCACCGCGCCCGCATGGTCCGGCGGCACCGCCACCACGACGATCTGCGGCTCATCGTCGATGGTCCGGGTTCCGGCGCCGAGTTGCTCGGCCAGGCCGGCCGCGTTCTCGTCGGAGTCGACCAGGTGTACTGCGACACCAAGGCGGGTCAGCGCCAGCCCGATGGACGTACCGACCAAACCGGTGCCGACTACGCGGAGGGGCCCGGTCAGCCGCGCCCCGGCGTCGTCTGCGTTCACTGGGCGCCGGTCAGGTCCGGGCGCAGCGCGGTCGCGCCGTGCAGGTAGACGTGCTGGATCTTGTCCCTGCCACGCTCGGTCTCGGTGTGCAGCATCATCCGCACCACGCGCGGCAGCGACCCCGGTACGTCGATCTCCTGTGCGCAGATCAGCGGTACGTCGACCAGGCCCACCTGCCGGCCGGCGACGGCCGGGAACTCCGAGCACAGGTCCGTGGTGACCGTGAACAGCACGCTGATCAGGTCGTCCCGGGTGAGGTCGTTGGCCTCCAGCACCGCCGTGATCAGCTCGGCGACCCGCTCCAGCAGGTGTTCGCGTTCGTCCACCTCGAGCTGGGTCGCTCCGCGCACCGCGCGTACCGCCACTGTGACTGCCTCCTCGTCATCCTTCGAGGCAACCCTAGGCCAGCGCTCAGCCGTGCCTGATCCGCGTCTGCCACTCGGACCGAACCGGTAACGCATACGCCGACCGACATCCAGCCCTGGTACGCCTGATGCTCCGACAGCAACTCCCACGGACGCGGCCGGTCCCGGCCGGGCCGCTCACAGCGGACGGTCGCCCGGCTCCTCCGGCGGTGCCACCGGCACATCGTCCTCGGGCGGCGCGACGGGCGGCTGCCCCTGGGACCCCGAGTCCGCCGGCTGCGTCGGCTCTGAGGACGCAGACTCGGGCTCGGCGGGTGCCGTCGGCGCGGGCTCCGCGGACGGCTGATCCGGAGCGGCTGTCGACTCGGCGAGGATGTTCGACAGCGTCTCCTTGGTGATCCGCTTGAACTTGCGCTGCTGGCTGCGGGTGCGGTCCAGCACCGCCACCTCGATCTGATCCGGCTCCAAGTGCCGGGCCTCCGCGCCGTCGTGGCCGAGCGCGTCCACCGCCAGCCGCAGCGCCCCGGCCAGCGAGATGCCGTCGCGGTAGTGCTCGCCGATGTAGTCCGAGACCTGGTCGGCCGAGCCGCCCATCACCGCGTACCGGCGCTCGTCGGCGACCGAGCCGTCGAACGTGAGCCGGTAGATCTGGTCCTCCTCGGTCGAGTCGCCCACCTCGGCGACGATGATCTCGACCTCCACCGGCAACTCGGCCGGCGAGGAGAAGATCGAGCCGAGGGTCTGCGCGTACGCATTCGCGAGTGCGCGGCCGGTGACGTCGCGGCGGTGGTACGAGTAGCCGCGGGTGTCGGCCAGCCGGACGCCGGCGATGCGCAGGTTCTCGAACTGGTTGTACCGGCCGACCGCGGCGAACCCGATCCGGTCGTAGATCTCGGCGACCTTGTGCAGGGCCGGAGAGCGGTTCTCGGCCACGAACAGGATGCCGTCGGCGTACTGCATCGCCACCGCGCTGCGCCCCCTGGCGATGCCCTTGCGCGCGTACTCCGCGCGGTCGCGCATCTGCTGCTCGGGCGACACGTAGAACGGCATGCTCATCGGCGGCGGATCTCCTTCGCGCTCACGTCAAAGTCACCAGGTCAAGTCAGTCAGGTCAGTGCGGCCGCGGGGCCGTCGGGTCGTTGCATCCGGGCGGCGACCACGGTCTCGATGAGGCCGCCCACATCGCTGTCGTCCACCCGCCGGTAGCCGTCGGCGGTGACGACCGAGACCACCGGGTAGATCCGCCGGGCCAGGTCCGGGCCGCCGGTCGCGGAGTCCTCGTCGGCCGCGTCGTACAGCGACTGGATCGTGGCCGTGACGCAATCGGTTTCGGACATGTTCTCGCGGTACAGCTTCTTCAGCGCGCCGCGGGCGAACAGCGAGCCGCTGCCGACGCCGTGGAAGTGCCGCTCCTCGTTCCACCCGCCGGTCACGTCGTAGCTGAAGATCCGGCCGGTGTTGGTGTTGTCGTCGTACCCGGCGAACAGCGGCACCGCGGCCAGGCCCTGCATGGCCATGGCCAGGTTGCCTCGGACCAGGGCACCGAGCCGGTTGGCCTTGCCGTCGAGGCTCAGGATCGCGCCCTCGAACTTCTCGTAGTGCTCGAGCTCGGTCTGGAACAGCTTGACCATCTCCAGCCCGAGACCGGCGCTGCCCGCGACGCCGACCACCGAGTACTCGTCTGCGGCGTGCACCTTCTCCACGTCGCGCTGGGCGATCAGGTTGCCCATCGTGGCGCGCCGGTCGCCGGCCATCACCACGCCGCGGGAGAAGATCGCCGTGACGATCGTGGTCGCGTGCGCCACCTGGTTGCCCAGGTCCGCGCCGTCGGGCAGCATCCTGCGCCCGGGCAGCAGATCGGGCGCATAGGCGCTGAGGAAGTCCGCGAACGACGAGTTGCCAGGCGTCAGGAAGACGTCAGGCAACCGCCCACTGAAGTCGGTTGTCACTGTCCGCCCTTCTGCACGAAGCCGCGGACGAACTCCTCCGCGTTCTCCTCCAGAACCTCGTCGATCTCGTCGAGGATCGAGTCCACATCGTCATCGAGCCGTTCCTTGCGCTCGGCGACCTCCTCCGACGCCTCGACCTCGGGCGCCTCGGTGTCGGTCGTCGACCGCTTCGGCTGCCTTTGCTGCTGACCGCCGTCCTTAGCCATCTTGCTGAACCTCCTAGAGCAAGGCAGTCAGCACAGCCGCCCAAATCGACTGTCTACTGCCTGCAGGACGACCCTACCCGGCGGCACCACCAGTAATGGTGCGAACCAGGTCACTCGCTGTGTCGCAGGAGTCCAGGAGCTCCCCCACGTGCGATTTCGTGCCGCGCAGCGGGTCCAGCGTCGGGATCCGCTGCAGCGACTCGCGGCCCGGCAGGTCGAAGATGACCGAGTCCCAGGAGGCCGCCGCGACCTGTGCCGCGTATTGCTGCATGCAGCGGCCGCGGAAGTATGCACGGGTATCGGTCGGCGGCTGGGTGACGGCCTTGACGATCTCCTCGTTGGTCACCAGCCGCTGCATCCGGCCGGACGCGACCAGCCGCTGGTACAGGCCCTTGTCCGGCCTGAGGTCCGCGTACTGCAGGTCGACCAAGTGGAGCTTGGGCGCATCCCAGTCCAGACCGTCGCGCTCGCGGTACGACTCGAGCAGCTTGAGCTTGGCCACCCAGTCGAGCTGGTCGGCCAGCTTCATCGGGTCGGTGGCGAGCTGGTCGAGCATCGCCTCCCAGCGCGCCAGTACGTCCTTGGTCTGCCGGTCGGCGTCGTCGCCGTACTTGTCCTCGACGTACTTGCGGGCCTGCTCCAGGTACTCGGTCTGGAGCTGTACGGCGTTTAGCCGGCGCCCGTCCTTGAGCGTGATCAGGTACGTGCAGGACGTGTCGTGGCTCACCTCATGCAGGGCGCCGACGGCACGGTCGACGCTGAGATCGTCGGTCAGCCAGCCGTCCTCGATCATCGCCAGCACGAGGCTGGTGGTGCCGATCTTGAGGTACGTCGAGATCTCCGACAGGTTCGCGTCGCCGATGATCACGTGCAGCCGGCGGTACCGGTCCGGGTTGGCGTGCGGCTCGTCACGAGTGTTGATGATCGGCCGCTTGAGTGTGGTCTCCAGACCGACCTCGACCTCGAAGTAGTCGGCGCGCTGGCTGAGCTGGAACCCGTGCGCGCTGCCGTCCTGGCCGAGCCCGACGCGGCCGGCTCCGGCGATCACCTGGCGGCTGACGAAGAACGGCGTCAGGTGCCGCACGATCGAGGCGAACGGGGTCGACCTGCGCATCAGGTAGTTCTCGTGCGACCCGTACGACGCGCCCTTGTTGTCCGTGTTGTTCTTGTACAGGTTCACCGGCGGCGCACCCGGGATCTTCCGCGCCTCGCGGGCACCGGCCATGATCACCAGTTCGCCGGCCTTGTCCCACAGCACCACGTCACGCGGGTTGGTGCACTCCGGTGTCGAGTACTCCGGGTGGGCGTGATCGACGTACAACCGGGCACCGTTGGTGAGGATCACATTGGCCAGCCCGGTCTCCTCGTCGGTGAGCTGGCTGGGGTCGGCCACGTCGCGGCTCAGGTCGAAGCCTCGGGCGTCCCGCAGCGGGTGCTCCTCGTCGAAGTCCCAGCGCGTCTTGCGGGCCAGCGGCTGGGTCTGCGCGTACCCGTTGACCACCTGGCTCGAGGTCAGCATCGGGTTCGCCCCCGGCTGACCGGGTACCGAGATGCCGAACTCGGTCTCGGTGCCCATGATCCGCCTAACGCTCATATCCCGAGCCTACGCGGGTTCGGCGACCAAATCCGCCGGGATCACGGCGAGGACCCGGCCCCGGCGCCCGGCGATCACGAGGTACGGCAACCCGACACCGCGATCCGGACGCTTACCCGATGTGACGACGCCCCACGCCGCGCACTCGACCGGGCGTTGCGTGAGAATCGGCGGGTGGAGGAACTGGTCGCGCTGCTGGACGAGCACAACCAGGTGTACGGGGCCGCACCACGGTCGCGGGTACGCCGGGAGAACCTGCGCCACAGCGCCACCGGCGTGCTGGTACGCAACTCCCGCGGCGACATCTACGTACACCGCCGGACGATGACCAAGGACGTCTTCCCGGGCCGGTACGACGTGATGGCCGGCGGCGTCATCGCGTACGGCGAGGACCCGTACGACGCAGCCGTCCGCGAGCTGGCCGAGGAGCTGGGCATCACCGGCGTGCAACTGGTCGCGCTGCCCGAGGGCGACTACCGCGACGACGACACTGCGTACCACGCGTATCTGTACAGCTGCGTGTGGGACGGCCCGGTCAGACACCAGCCCGAGGAGGTCGAGTGGGGCGACTGGCTGTCCCCCGCCGAGGTTGTGGCGCACCTGGACGACTGGCCGTTCGTACCGGACAGCCGCCTCCTGCTGGCACCGCTGTTGCGCACGCTGGCGGCGTCCAGCGACGACGGCTGAAACGCCAGGCCCGACAACCGCGTTTGGGGCAGGGCCTGGCGCGGGATCGTGGGTTCGCACATGTTGTTGTGGGTTGGTGCGCAGCATGCGCAGCGGGGACCCGCCACAACGTGTGGGAACCCACAACGTGTGGCATGCAGCTAGACGGGTCGACCCCAGCGGCCGATGGCGTGCGCCACATTGACCGTCGCGATCCCGGCCCAGGAGAGCATCACCCCGAAGATGCCCGCGTTCTCGCTCGCGATCGCGGTGATCGGCACCCCCATCACCAGCGAGGCCAGCGCCACCCAGGTGGCAGCGTTGTCACCCTTTCGCGGTGGGAGCGGGGCCGGTGGTTGGTATGCGGCGCGGGCCGCGAGTTCCTGGTCGACCCGGCCGGAGATCCGGGCGTCCAGCCTTTCCATGAAGGCGTCGATCACCTCGGGCTCGTAATCCACCCCGAGGTCCCGACGCGCGCCGACGGCCGCCCGCAGGTCTTCGCGGGTCTCGCCGGTAGTGACGTGCTCGGTAGCCATGACATCGAAGGTACGCGAGCGCACCGACCTTCCGGATCCCCCGCAAGTACTACATGACCCACCCCTTTAGTAGTCCTCCAGACCGATCCAATCTTCGACATACGAACGGCCGCCGGGGATGTGCCCGGCGGCCGTTCGGCGCAGGTTGTTACAGATACTGGCCGGTGTTGGTGGCGGTGTCGATCGAGCGGCCGGGCTCGGTGCCCTGCTTGCCCGAGATGAGCGTACGGATGAACACGATCCGCTCGCCCTTCTTGCCCGAGATGCGGGCCCAGTCGTCCGGGTTGGTCGTGTTCGGGAGGTCCTCGTTCTCCTTGAACTCGTCCACGCACGCCTGCATCAGGTGCTGCACCCGCAGACCCTTCTGGTTCTGGTCCAGGTAGTCCTTGATCGCCATCTTCTTCGCGCGGTCGACGATGTTCTGGATCATCGCGCCGGAGTTGAAGTCCTTGAAGTACAGGACCTCCTTGTCACCGTTGGCGTAGGTGACCTCGAGGAAGCGGTTCTCGTCGGTCTCGGTGTACATCCGCTCGACCGTGCGCTGGATCATCGCGTTGACGCAGTCCTCGATGTTGCCGCCGAACTCGTTGAGGTCGTCGGCGTGCAGCGGCAGGGTCTTGGTCAGGTACTTGGAGAAGATGTCGCGGGCGCCCTCGGCGTCGGGCCGCTCGATCTTGATCTTCACGTCCAGCCGGCCCGGTCGCAGGATGGCAGGGTCGATCATGTCCTCGCGGTTGGAGGCGCCGATCACGATCACGTTCTCGAGGCCCTCGACGCCGTCGATCTCGCTCAGCAACTGCGGGACGATGGTGTTCTCCACGTCGGAGGACACGCCGGATCCGCGGGTACGGAACAGCGAGTCCATCTCGTCGAAGAACACGATCACCGGCATACCCTCGGAGGCCTTCTCCCGGGCCCGCTGGAAGACCAGCCGGATATGCCGCTCGGTCTCACCGACGTACTTGTTCAGCAGCTCGGGGCCCTTGATGTTGAGGAAGTACGACTTCCCCTCGGCGCCCGTCTTCTCCGCGACCTTGTTGGACAGCGAGTTCGCCACCGCCTTGGCGATCAGCGTCTTGCCACAGCCCGGAGGACCGTACAGCAGTACGCCCTTGGGCGGCTTGAGCTCGTGCTCGCGGAACAGGTCGCCATACAGGTACGGCAACTCGACCGCGTCACGGATCTGGTCGATCTGGCCCTTCAGCCCGCCGATCTGGGTGTAGTCGATGTCCGGGACCTCCTCGAGGATGAGCTCCTCGACCTCGGACTTCGGGATCCGCTCGTAGACGTAGCCGGACCGCGGCTCCAACAACAGCGAGTCACCGGCGCGCAGCGGCTCGTCCATCAGCGGCGCGGCCAGCCGCACCACCCGCTCCTCGTCGGCCTGCGCGATCACCAGCGCGCGCTCGCCGTCCTCGAGCAACTCCTTGAGCATCACCACGTCGCCGACGACCTCGAAGTCGCAGGCCTGTACGACGTTCAGTGCCTCGTTGAGCATGACCTCCTGGCCGAGCTTGAGCGCGTCCAGGTCCACAGAGGGACTTGCTGCCACCCGCAGCTTGCGGCCACCGGTGAACACGTCGAGCGTGTCGTCCTCGTTGCGGCCCAGGAAGGTGCCGAAGCCCGACGGCGGCTGCGCCAGCCGGTCGACCTCCTCCTTCAGCGCGATGATCTTCTCGCGGGCCTCGCGCAATGTCTCGGCCAGTCGCTCGTTCTGAGCGGTCACGCTGGCGAGCTGCGCCTGCGTCTCGGCCAGCCGGGCCTCCAGCGAACGCGATTCAGCAGGATGCTCGAGCAGGCGGCGTCGCAGCGCTCCGACCTCGGCCTCCAGGTAACGGACCTGGTTACGCAACTCAGCCGCGGACTGATTCCCGTCTCCAGCCACGTACATCACCTCGCCGAAATGGTGGGGTCGACTCTTGTGACCTTACCCGTCAACGCAGGCCGGGCAAGCGCGATTCCCATCACGTGTCGGTTGCGGAACGGCGGCTTGATTCGTCCACATCCAACCCTGTAGAGGAAGTACCCGCGCGCGGACCTGCGTAGTCGTCTCCGTACGCGCCCGGTGCCGGCCGGCGCTTGCGCGCGGGCGCTGTCACACCGGGAGCCATCCGGCGAGTCGTGATCAAGAACGCGGTGTGGCCCTGCATCCGGTGACTCGGCCGGACCGCCAGCCCCTCGACGTGCCAGTCCCGTACCAGCGACTCCCAGGCCCGCGGCTCGGTGAACCCGCCGCTTACCCGCAAGGTCTCGACGGTCCGGCTCAGCTGCGTGGTCGTCGCGACGTACGCACAGAACACGCCGCCGGGGACGAGCGCGGCCGCGCTGACGTCGACGCACTCCCAGGGCGCGAGCATGTCGAGAACGATCCGGTCCACCTCGCCGAGATCGTCTGCCTCGGCCAGGTCGCCGACCCGGAGCTCCCAGGCCGGGTGCTCGGCGCCGAAGAAGGTGGTGACATTGCGTCGCGCGACCTCCGCGAAATCCTCCCGCCGCTCGTACGACGTGACGCGTCCGCCGGTGCCCACAGCGCGCAGCAACGCGCAGGTGAGCGCACCGGAGCCGGCCCCGGCTTCGACGACGTGGGCGCCGGGGAAGATGTCGGCCATCGCGATGATCTGTGCGGTGTCCTTCGGGTAGATCACCGCGGCACCGCGCGGCATCGACACCGAGTAGTCGATCATCAGCGGCCGCAGTGCCAGGTAGTCGACACCGCCCGCTGACGTGATGACGACCCCGTCCGGGCCGCCGATCAGCTCGTCGTGGCTGATCGCGCCCTTGGTCGTATGGAACGCCTGGCCGGGCTCCAGCCGGACCGAGTGCCGGCGCCCCTTCGGGTCCGACAGCGTGACCCATTCCCCGGGCTGCAGCGGCCCCCGGTGTACGCCGGAGAACACGGCGTCGGGGAACGCGTGATCGGTGCGCTGGTCGGACATGGGACGCCCAGCGTAGTCACCCTCCGAATGGGTCCCAGCGCAGGGTCACGCCGAGCGAAAGGCGCGCTCGACGTCGGCCGTGGCCAGCACGCCGAACACCTGGCCGTTGGCGTCCAGGACCAGGTACTCGGTGGCCGGCGAGCGGCGCAGGCTGTCCAGGATCTCCTCGCCGGTGTCGTTCACGCCGAGGATGTGGCCGGCGGTGATCCGGGTGGCCACGTCGCCGACCGTTGTCCACGGCCGCTGGTTCGGTGCGACCGCGTTGACCGCCTGCTCCGAGACCAGCGCCTGCGGCCTGCCGTCGCCGTCGATCACCACCACGGCACCGGCGCGCTGCTCGGTCGCCAGCCGGACCGCCTCCGAGACCGGCGTGGACGCCAGTACGGCGATGGCCCGCCGCGCCAATGACCGGACCTGCAGCGCCGGTAGCTTGCGGCGTACCTTGCCGTGGATCAGCGCCCGGGTGGAGCCCGCCCACAGGAACCAGGCGATCGCGAACGCGATGACAAAGTCGAACACGCTCGGCTGCCAGCCGAGCCCGGACTCCAGTACGACTGGCGCGGCCAGGACGCACAGCGCCAGAATCCGGCCGGCCCAGGCGGAGGCGATCGTCCCTGTGTGCGGGTTGCCCGTGGCCTTCCAGACGATCGCGCGCAGCACCCAGCCGCCGTCCAGCGGCAGGCCCGGCAACAGGTTCGTGAGCCCGACGATCAGGTTCGCCACCGCGAGTTCGAACAGGGCGACGTCGACGACGCCGTCGGGCACCGCGCGGGTGCCGAGCAGCGCGATACCGCCGACGGCGATCGAGGCCAGCGGCCCGACCACGGAGATCGCGAACTCCTCGAACGGCGTCTTGCGCTCACCCTCGATGTGCGTACCGGCGGCGAAGAACCCCAGGTTGATCTCGTGCACCGGGATCTTGAAGCGCTGCGCGGCCAGGGCGTGCGCGAGTTCGTGCACCAGGATCGACAGCGTGAACGCGACCACGAACGCGAACGCGGCCACATACCGCCAGGTGCCGAGGAACGGGAACTGCCGCCCGATCAGGGTCGAGAACCCGACCGCCAGCAGCACCGCGACCGGCAGCCAGGTGACCTGCATGGTGAGCTCGATCCCGGCGATCCGGCCCACCACCCAGGTGCCCGGCGCACGCCGGGGTGAAGGGGTCGGAAGAGGACGTTGCTCGGCCACAGGACCACGCTACTGGTCGGATCACACCGGCACGGTCAGCCGGGCGATGTAACCCTGATCGGCCGACCCGGACACGGTGGCGAGCTGGCGTGCGGCGCCGTCGTCGCCGAACACCATGTCTGTCTTGAGCGAGGTGCGCTCCAGGTTCTGGAGGCTCCCGTCGTAGCCGTCGGTCTGGTACACCGCCCGGCACACGTCCTCGGGCAGTGCGAGTTGCGAGGTGGCGCTGATCCTGCCGGCGGCGGTCGCCTCGTTCAGGCTCGCGTACACCTCGAAATGGATGTGCGGCCAGCGGCCCTGGTACGCGGCCGGGAAGATGGTGGTGAACCGGACCTTGCCCGAGTCGTCGGCGGCCTGGACCCCGCGCAGGTAGTTCTCGTTGGTGGCGCCGTCGGAGTACAGCGAGTACCGGCCCTGCGCGTCGCAGTGCCACAGATACAGGGCGGTGCCGGGCAGTGCGGCACCATTCGTGTTCTCGGTGATCGTCAGTTCGACGGTCAGCGGTACGCCGTCGGGCCGGCCGCCTGCCGAGCCGAAGCTGGAACGGATGTCGCTACGCACGATCCCGGACTGGGTGAGCACGTTCGGCCCGTTCGACCCGTCTCCTGGATACGGACCGGCCGTCTCGTTCGGGATCTCCTCGGTGGTGCTCCCCGACGTCTTTCCGGACTCGTCCGAACATCCGACCAGGGCGGCCAGTCCGGCACCGGCGAACAGTCCCAACACCCGGCGCCGGGCCATCAGCGTCTGCAGGTCGAAGACCAGTCCCCGGTCGTGGTCGTCGGTCATCGGGTCCATCCTTCAATCCGTTTCGCTCCGCTGTGACCTTCACTGTGACCTCCACTGTGACCTGTCTGGCTGTGCGATCGCGGTACGAAACCTGGGAACCGGCTGGGAACCGCGTGGCGGCGGCGCCGGTGTCGGTGGTGTCGCCTAGCGTGGTGGGCATGAGCATCGGGCAGCCCGGCGCCGATCCGGCGAGTGCGGCGTTGAAGGCCGCGTACCCGCACGGGGTGCTGTCGCCGTCCCGGGCGGCCGACTTCATGAGCTGCCCGCTGAAGTACCGGTTCCGGGTGATCGACCGACTTCCCGAGCGGCCGTCCTCCGCCGCTGCCCGGGGGACCGTCGTCCACGCGGTGCTCGAGCGGTTGTACGACCTGCCCGCCGGCCAGCGGACCCTCGAGCGGGCGGTCGAGATGGTCGAGCCGCAGTGGCAACGGCTGCTGGAGAACGAGCCCGAGCTGGCCGAGCTCTTCGCCGATGACGGCACCGAGGACAGGGAGGACCTGGCGTCCTGGCTGGCCGGTGCGCACGAACTGCTCGGCCGATACTTCACCCTCGAGAACCCGAACGCGCTGGAGCCCGCCGAGCGCGAGTTGTACGTCGAGGCCGCGCTGGACTCCGGTCTCCAGTTGCACGGGTACGTCGACCGGCTGGACGTCGCTCCGACCGGCGAGATCCGGGTGGTCGACTACAAGACCGGCCGGTCCCCCTCGGAGTACTTCGAGGCCAAGGCGCTGTTCCAGATGAAGTTCTACGCGCTGGTGCTGTGGCGGCTGCGGGGCGTGGTGCCGGCGATGCTGCAACTGGTCTATCTGGGCAACGGCGAGATCGTCCGGTACATCCCCGAGGAGCGCGACCTGCTGGCCTGCGAGCGCAAGGTGTCGGCGCTGTGGCAGGCGATCACCCGGGCACTGGAGTCCGGCGACTGGCGCCCGAGCCCGGGCCCGCTGTGCGACTGGTGCGAGCACAAGGCGCTGTGCCCGGCCTGGGGCGGTACTCCCCCGCCGCTGCCGGAACGGACGGTCGCCGAGGTGGCCGAGGAGTCCGGCGAGGTCGACCTGGTCACTGTTGACGGCTAACGTGCCGTCATGGCGGGACAGGGGCGGGTGATCTTCCTCAACGGGACCACGAGTTCCGGGAAGTCCACGATCGCGTCCCAGCTGATCGAGATACTCGATCCCCCGCACTTCCACATGTCGGTTGACATGTTCAGCCGGATGCGCAGCCAGCGCCGCACGCTCGACATGGACCGGGCAGCGGTCTCGGCGCTGCTGCGGCTGACCTGTCTGGGGTTCCACCGGGCCGCCGCGGGGATGGCCCACGGCGGCAACAACGTCATCGTCGACCATGTACTCAGCGAGCGGTGGCGGCTGCTCGACTGCCTACAGGAGTTCGAGGGGCTGGACGTGATCCTGGTCGGCGTACGCTGCTCGCTGGCCGAGGTCGAGCGGCGCGAGCGGCAGCGCGGTATGCGCGTGCACGGCCTGGCCGCCGAGCAGTACCGCCGGGTGCACCAGCATGCGATGTACGACGTCGAGGTCGACACCGAGGCCAACAGCGCGGCCGGGTGCGCCGAGCAGATCGCCGCGTACGCCGCCAAACCACCCAGCCGCCGCGTCTTCGAGGACCTGCGTCAGCTGCTCACCGCGACGCGGGAGCTGCCATTCGCAGTGGACCTGTGAGCAGCGGGCCGACCCGGCGCGCCAGCGACGGCTTGGTGCGCAGGGCGTCGAGCAGGAGCTTGTCGGCGAGATCGGACAGCGCCTGCTCGATCACCACCAGGTTTGCGGCGGTCAGGCCGCGCTGACGGCGGCCGAGCCGGGTCAGCTCGCTCTCGATCACCTTGTCGCAGCGGTGTGACACCTCGGTCAGCAGATCCATGCCCACACTCCCTTTACGTGTCCGGGCGCGGCCCGGTTCAACTCAGACCTCCGCCGACTCCTTGGCCGCCTCCGGCCGCGGCACCCGCGCCATCCGCCCCGCGACGCCCGCGACGGCCGCGATCGCCAGGCCGTTCAGGCCGTGCAGCACGCCGATCACCGGAACGCCGAACGACACGACGGCGAGAAGGAACTGCAGGGCCACCATCCCGACGAGGATCAGCGCGAACATCCGTCCGCGCGGCACCTTGGCGAACAGCGACACGATCAGCAGCACGACCACGAGCCCGCCGATCACGCTGCCGCCGATGCTGTGCAGATCCAGCCCTGTGTTGCTGTACGAACTGTCGATCCCGACGCCGTCCTCGGCATCGGCGGAGGTACGGAACGTGCCGAACGCGATGAAGGCGACCTGCGCCGCCACACCGATCGCGATCAGGGTCGCCAGGACCCGGTACGCCGACTTCATCTGGTTCTCCTCAGTACTCAGAGGCGTTGGATGCGTCGTTGTGATCGTCCTCGTCCGGACCCGTCCGCCGCGTCGCCTCGGTGACGGCACCCCGCGTACGCCATCCGGCGCAGTCCGGGTGTCCCGCATACCTCGGCGGACGTAGACCGGGGCCCGGATACCTTGGGCGACATGACGACGACGGTCGGGGCATCCGCGGCGGTACGCAGCGTCGGGCTGACCAGGACCTACGGAAGGGGCGAGACGCGGATCGACGCGCTCGCCGACGTCACCGCGCATTTCGAGCCCGGCCGGTACACCGCGATCATGGGCCCGTCCGGGTCCGGCAAGTCCACACTGCTGCACTGCCTGGCCGGGTTGGACCGGCCGTCGGCAGGCGAGGTGTACATCGGCGACACCGACCTGACCAAGCTCAGCGACAAGGCGCTGACCCGGTTGCGGCGGGACCGGATCGGCTTTGTCTTCCAGGCGTTCAACCTGGTCCCGACGCTGACTGCCATGGAGAACATCGTGCTGCCGATCAGCCTGGCCGGGCGCAGGCCGGACCCGGCCTGGCTGGGCACGGTGATCGACACCGTCGGGCTGCGCGATCGGCTCGGCCACAAGCCGGCCGAACTGTCCGGCGGCCAGCAGCAGCGGGTGGCGTGCGCCCGGGCGATGGCCTCCAAGCCGGCCGTGGTGTTCGCCGACGAGCCGACCGGCAACCTGGACTCGCGTTCGTCGGCGGACGTGCTCGGGTTCCTGCACCGCAGCGTGCGCGAGTTCGGCCAGACCGTGGTGATGGTGACGCACGACCCGACCGCGGCGTCGTACGCGGACCGGGTGCTGTTCCTCGGCGACGGCAGGCTCCGTGCCGAGCTGGTCGACCCGACGGCCGACGGCGTGCTTGAGATCGTGAAGTCGCTCGAGCCCGCGGAGCGCTGAGGGTGTTCAAGCTCGGCCTGCGCACTGTGCTGGCGCACCGGTTGCGATTCGTACTGTGTACGGTCGCGGTACTGCTCGGCGCGGCGTTCGTGTCCGGCTCGATGATCTTCACCGACACGCTGTCGGCCAGCCTGGACAGCCAGATCGCCTCGACCACGGCCGACCTGACGGTGACGGCGACCTCCGCGCTGGAGCGCCCCAGCGACAGTCTCGGTACGTCGGACGCCCGGCCCCGGCTCCTTCCGCTCGGCCTGGTCGACAGGCTCTCGCGGGTGCCGGGCGTGGACCTGGTCGACGGCCAGTTGATGATCAGCGGCGTCCGGCTGATCGGAAAGGACGGCCAGCCGTACGCCACCGGCCGGCCGATGTTCGGGGCGAGTTGGCCACACGAGGCGCGGACCGCGACCTTCACCGTCACCGAGGGCGATGCGCCGTGGGGCCGCCTCCAGCTCACCCTCGACCGGAAGACCGCCCAGCGGGCCGGGTACGCCGTCGGCGACCGGGTCCGGCTGGTGACCGCGACGCACGTCGTCACCGCCCGGCTGGTCGGGCTGACCAGCACCGCCACGAGCGGAGCCGCCGCCGGTTCGCCGCTGGTCGCCTTCGACCCGGCGATGGCGCAACTGCTGCTGGTGGGCCGGTCGGGCTGGACCTCGATCGCTGTGACCGCGAAGCCGGGCACCGACGTCGGCGCACTGCGCGAGCGCTTGCGCGCCGCCGCGGGCCCTGACGCGCGGGTGCGCACAGCGTCGGAGGCGGTAGACGAGGCCAAGTCCGCGATCGACGACGTGTTCGGCACCGCCAGTTCGGTGCTGGCCATGTTCGCAGGCCTGGCGCTGTTCACCGGCTGCTTCCTGATCTTCAACACCTTCGCCGTCCTGGTCACTCAGCGGGTCCGCGAACTCGGCCTGCTCCGGGCGGTGGGCGCGTCCCGGTCGCAGGTCACTCGGTCGGTACTCGCCGAGGCGCTCGTCATCGGGGTGGCCGGCTCGACGGCCGGACTGCTGATCGGTGCCGGTCTGGTCGCCGGGCTGCGCGCGATCCTGCAGGCGGCCGATCTTGCGCTACCGGACGCCGGGCTGCGCGTCTCGGCGAGCACGGTGATCTGGTGCTACGTCATCGGGGTCGGCATCACCGCAATGTCGGCGTACCTGCCAGCGCGGCGGGCCGGCAGGCTCGCCCCAGTGGACGCGTTGCGGGACGACGTGGCCCAGGCACACCGGTCCCTTCTTCTCAGGGTGATCTTCGGCCTGGTCGCGCTGATCACAGCGGCGATCGGGTATGCATCGGGGATCTCGGCCAAGGGTCTTCCGGGCGCGTTGATCGTCGGGCTGTCGACGGGCATCGCGTTGGTCGCGGCGGTGATGCTCAGCCCGGCACTGGCCCGGCCGGCCGTGCTGGCGCTGACCTGGCCGGTCCGGCGCCGGCCGACGGTCCTGCTCGGCGCGAACAACGCCCGCAGGAATCCGCGACGTACGTCGGCGACCGCGTCCGCGCTGATGATCGCGCTGGCGGTGATCAGTCTGCTCGCGGTGCTGGCGAGCTCGGCGAAGGCATCGATCGACAAGGGTGTACGGGACGCGTTCGGCACGGCTGACTTCGTGATCACCGGGTCCGACGGCAGGCCGTTCCCCGACGAGGTGGCGAACAAGGTCGCGAGGACCGACGGCGTGGCCGAGGTGGGCCGGCTGCGCTCGATGACCGTCAAGGTCGGCGCGAACCTCGTCAGTGCGACCGGCGTCGACCCCGGGGTGCTGCGCGGGCCGATCGTAGCGAAGGTCGAGCGCGGCTCGCTGGACCCGCTCGACGCGGGCTTGGCGCTGCTGCCGGCCAACCTGGCCCGCACCCTCGAGGCCGACGTCGGCGACACGATCACCGTCATCACGCGGTCGGGCCGGCACAAGCTCGCGGTGGCCGCGGTGCTCGCGCCGAACACGCAGCTCAACGCGATCGTCGTCTCGCTCGTCACCTTCGGCCGGATCGGCGGTGGCGTGTCGGACTCGGCGCTGTACGTGGACCTCGACGACGGCGTCCAGCCGGCCGAGGCGGCACCCCGGCTGGCCGCCACCGTGGCCGAGAACCCGTTGCTGCAGGTGCGGGACCAGACCGCGTACGCCCAGGCGCAGCGCGGACCGGTCGACGCCCTGGCCGGTGCGGTGTACGCCCTGCTGGCGCTCGCGGTGGTCATCGCGATTCTCGGCGTCGTGAACACGCTGCTGCTGAGCGTGTTCGAACGGACCCGCGAGATCGGGCTGCTCCGGGCGATCGGGATGGAGCGCGATCAGGTCCGGTCGATGGTCCGGGTGGAGTCGATCGCGATCGCGGTGCTCGGCGCCGTCCTGGGACTCGTGATCGGCGTGACCTCGGCCGCGGCGATCCAGTCTGCGATGACCGACGACGGGTTCGCCGTCCTGGACATCCCCTATCTCCAGTTGCTGATCGTGGTGCTCGCGGCCGCGCTGGTCGGCGTACTGGCGGCATTGTGGCCGGCCCGGCGGGCGGCCCGGCTCGACATCCTCCGCGCGATCACCACCGAATAGGACTCCGCGGGTTAGCCTGCGAATGTGCCGGGCAGCGTGCAGTCCATCGAGCGAGCCGCTGCGGTGCTGCGCCTGCTCGCGGCCGCGCCCGACGGACTCGGGGTGGTCGATCTCGGCAACTCGCTGGGACTGCCGAAAGGGACCGTGCACGGCATCATCCGCACCCTGCTCCAGGTCGGTTTCGTCGACCAGGACAAGGCGTCGCGGTACCACCTCAGCGGCGCTCTGACCCACCTCGGCGACAGCTACCTCGATCTCAACGAACTGCGCAGCCGGGCGATCAACTGGGCCGACGCGCTGGCCGCCCGCAGCGGCGAGGTGGTCCGGGTCGGCAGGCTGGTCTCGGGCCGCGTCGTCGTCGTCCACCATGTGTTCCGGCCCGACGACAGCGACCAGGACCTCGACGTCGGCTCGACGCTGCCCGCGCACGCCACCGCACTCGGCAAGGCGGTGCTCGCCTTCGACACCAGTGGTACGACGGGCCGTCAGCGCGGCAGACTGGAGGCGTTCACCACCCGTACCCTGGTCGACCCGGCCCGGCTGGCCGAGGAACTGGCTCAGGTCCGGTCGAACGGCTGGGCCGGCGAGTTCGAGGAGCACGTCGTCGAGCAGGCCGGGATCGCGGCGCCCATCCGCGGCCTCGGCGGGCTTGTTGTCGGGGCGGTGGGGCTGATCGGACCGGTCGCCCGGGTCTGCGACGGCAAGTTGCGGTTCCGGGCCGGTCTGGTGTCGATGGTGCGGGCCGCGGCCGAGGAGATCGGCCATGACGTCCAGGAGCCGCCGTGACCGAACAGTATGTCGTCGCCGTCGATCAGGGCACCACCTCCAGTCGATGCATCATGTTCGACCGCCGTGGCCGGCTGGTGTCGGTCGCGCAGCGCGAGCACCGGCAGTACTACCCGCGACCGGGGTGGGTCGAGCACGACCCGCTCGAGATCTGGCGCAACGTCGCCCGGGTGGTCCCGGCCGCGCTGCAGAAGGCCGGCGCCACGCCTCGCCAGATCGCCGCGATCGGGATCACCAACCAGCGTGAGACCACGGTGCTGTGGGACCGGCATACCGGCGAGCCGATCGGGCACGCGGTGACCTGGATGGACACGCGCACCGACCGCCTGGTCGAGGAACTGTCCGGCGACGCCGGGCACGACCGGTTCGCGGACCGCTGCGGCCTGCCGCTGACGACGTACTTCTCCGCGCCGAAGATCCGCTGGTTGCTCGACCACACGCCGGACCTGCGGGCGCGGGCCGAGGCCGGTGACGTGCTGTTCGGCACGATGGAGACGTGGCTGATCTGGAACCTCACCGGCCGCCGGGTGCACGCCACCGACGTCACCAACGCCAGCCGCACGATGCTGATGAACATCGACACGCTGGACTGGGACGACGAGTTGCTGCGCGCGTTCGGCGTACCGCGGCAGGTGCTGCCGGAGATCCGGTCGTCGTCGGGCGTGTTCGACATCGCGACCGAGGTGCTGCCCGGGGTACGGATCGGCGCTGCCCTCGGCGACCAGCAGGCCGCACTGTTCGGGCAGACCTGCTTCTCCCCCGGCGAAGCGAAGTGCACGTACGGCACCGGCAGCTTCCTGCTGATGCATACCGGTAAGGATCTCGTCCGCTCGACGCACGGAATGCTCACGACGGTCGCGTACCGGATCGGCGACGACCCCGCGGCGTACGCGGTCGAGGGCTCGATGGCGGTCACCGGGTCGCTGGTGCAGTGGTTCCGCGACGGGCTCGGGCTGATCCACACGGCGGCCGAGATCGAGACGCTGGCACGGACCGTCGACGACAACGGCGGCGCGTACATCGTGCCCGCGTTCTCCGGGCTGTTCGCGCCGCACTGGCGCAGCGAGGCGCGCGGCGTGATCGCCGGGCTCACGTCGTACATCACCAAGGGACACCTGGCCCGCGCGGTACTCGAGGCGACCGGCTTCCAGACCCTCGAGGTGGTCGAGGCGATGAACGCCGACTCAGGCATCGCCCTGAAGGCGCTCAAGGTCGACGGCGGTATGACCGCGAACAACCTGCTGATGCAGTTCCTGGCCGACCTGCTCGACGTACCGGTGGTCCGGCCGATGGTGACCGAGACCGTCTCGCTCGGCGCCGCGTACGCCGCCGGGCTGGCCGTCGGCTACTGGCCGGACCTGGAGGGACTGCGCTCCAACTGGCACCGCGCCGGGCAATGGCTGCCGCACATGGATCCCGACATCCGAACGCGCGAGTACGCGAACTGGAAGTCCGCCGTCCAGCGCACCTTCAACTGGCTCCAACCCGATTAGACGACTTCGGGGGCCTCCAGGCGGACCTTGTCGGCGGAGATGTCGTCGGGCTGATCCTGGGAGGCGCGCTCGGCCTCCACCCGGCGTTTCCATACCGAGACCTCGCGGGCGATGCGTTCCTCGTTCCAGCCCAGAACGGGCGCCATCAGCCGGGCCGCCGCCTCCGCGGTGTCGACGCCGCGATGCCAGGTCTCGATCGAGATCCGGGTCCGCCGCGCCAGTACATCGTCGAGGTGCAGCGCGCCCTCGTGCGACGCGGCGTACACGACCTCGGCCTTGAGGTAGTCCTGGGTGCCGGGCAGTTCCTCGGCGAGTTCGGGATCCTTCTCGACCAGCTCGATGATCTCGTCGATCATCGAGCCGTACCGGTTGAGCAGGTGCTCGATCCGGGCCACGTGCAGCCCGGAGCGGTTGGCGATCAACTGCCGCTGGTTCCACATCGCGTGGTATCCCTCGCCGCCGACCAGCGGGATGTTCTTGGTCACACAGGGCGGTACCCGTCCGTCGAGCGCGTTGGCCACCGCGTCCACCGCGTCCTTGGCCATCACCCGGTACGTCGTGTACTTGCCGCCGGCAACGACCGCCAGACCCGGCACCGTGTGCGCGACCACGTGCTCGCGGGACAGCTTCGATGTGCTCTCGGACTCGCCGGCCAGCAGCGGCCGCAGGCCGGCGTATACGCCCTCGACGTCCTCGCGGGTCAGCGGCGTCGACAGCACCGCATTGACGTGGTCGAGCAGGTAGTCGATGTCGGCGCTGGTCGCGGCCGGGTGCGCCTTGTCGAGGTTCCAGTCGGTGTCGGTGGTGCCGATGATCCAGTGCCGCCCCCACGGGATCACGAACAGCACCGACTTCTCGGTACGCAGGATGATCCCGGTGGTGGACTGGATCCGGTCCTTGGGCACCACCAGGTGGATGCCCTTGGACGCGCGGACGTGGAACTGGCCGCGCTCCCCCACCATCGCCTGGGTGTCGTCGGTCCACACCCCGGTCGCGTTGATGACCTGCTTGGCGCGGACCTGGAACTCCGCACCGGTCTCGACGTCCTTGGCCTGCACACCGGTGACCCGCTCGCCCTGCCGCAGGAACCCGGTGACCTTCACCCGGGGCGCGACGGCGGCACCGTACGACGCGGCCGTGCGGGCCAGCTCCATCACATACCGGGCGTCGTCGACCTGAGCGTCGTAGTACTGCAACGCGCCGATCAGGGCGGACTTCTTCATCGACGGCACCTTGCGCAGCGCGCCGGTCCGGGTCAGGTGCCGGTGCCGCGGCATCCCCGTCCCGAGACCGGAACTCGCTGCGAACAGGTCGTACAGAAGGACTCCCGAGCCGGCATAGAACCGCTCCCACAACCGGTGCTGTAGCGGGTAGAGGAACGGCACCGGCTTGACCAGGTGCGGCGCCAGGCGCTGCAGGAGCAGGCCGCGCTCCAGCAGCGCCTCGTGCACCAGCCGGAAGTCCAGCATCTCGAGGTAGCGCAGTCCCCCGTGCACCAGCTTGCTGGACCGGCTCGACGTACCGCTCGCGAAGTCGCGGGCCTCGATCAGTCCGGTGGTCAGGCCACGGGTCGCCGCGTCGAGCGCCGAGCCCGACCCGACCACGCCGCCGCCCACCACCAGCACGTCCAGCTCGGGGCCGTTCGCCATCGCGTCGATGGCCTCGGCCCTGCTCTGCGGTGACAGCGCTACCGCCACGATGTCTCCCTCTAGTCCACGTCCACCCAGTCGAGGGTGCGCTGGACTGCCTTCTGCCAGCCTGCGTACCCCTTCGCGCGCTGATCGTCGGACCACTGCGGATCCCAGCGCTTGTCCTCCAGCCAGTTCTGCTTGAGGTCGTCGGTCGAGTTCCAGAAACCGGTCGCCAGCCCGGCCGCGTACGCCGCACCGAGCGCGGTGGTCTCCGCGACGACCGGCTTGCTCACCGGTACGCCGAGGATGTCGGCCTGCATCTGCATGGCCAGCTCGTTCGCCGTCACGCCGCCGTCCACCTTCAGCACGTCCAGCGTGACACCGGAGTCCTTCTCCATCGCGTCGGACACATCCTTGCTCTGGTAGCAGATCGCTTCCAGTGTCGCGCGCGCAAGGTGGGCGTTGGTGTTGAACCTCGACAACCCGACGATCGCGCCGCGCGCGTCGGACCGCCAGTACGGCGCGAACAGGCCGGAGAACGCCGGTACGAAGTACACCCCGCCGTTGTCCTCGACCTGCTTGGCCAGGTTTTCGATCTCGGCCGCACCGGAGATGATGCCGAGCTGGTCGCGCAGCCACTGCACCGCCGACCCGGTGACAGCGATCGAGCCCTCCAGGGCGTAGACCGCGTCGGCGTCACCGAGCTTGTAGCACACTGTGGTCAGCAGCCCGGACTTCGACCGGACCAGCTCGGTGCCGGTGTTCAGCAGCATGAAGTTGCCGGTGCCGTAGGTGTTCTTGGCCTCGCCGGGTGCGAAGCAGACCTGGCCGACGGTCGCGGCCTGCTGGTCGCCGAGGTCGCCGGTGAGCGGGATCTCGCCGCTCAACGGGCCCTTACTCAGGCTGGAGCCGTAGCTGTTCGGGTCTGATGACGGCCGGATCTCGGGCAGCATCTGCCGCGGTATCCCGAAGAACCCGAGCAACTCGTCGTCCCAGTCGAGGGTCTCGAGGTTCATCAGCATCGTCCGGCTGGCGTTGGTGACGTCGGTGATGTGATTGCCACCGTCGGTGCCGCCGGTCAGGTTCCAGATCGTCCAGGTGTCGGTGTTTCCGAACACGGCGTCACCGTTCTCGGCCGCCGCCCGGACCCCGTCGACGTTGTCCAGGATCCATTGGATCTTTCCGCCGGAGAAGTAGGTCGCCGGTGGCAGACCTGCCTTCTGCCGGATGACGTCGCCCTTGCCCTCCCGCTCCAGCGCGGAGGCGATCCGGTCGGTACGGGTGTCCTGCCACACGATGGCGTTGTAGTACGGCCGGCCGGTCTTCGGGTTCCACACCACCGTGGTCTCGCGCTGGTTGGTGATGCCCACCGCGGCCAGGTCGCCGGCGGTGAGGCTCTTGCCGTGCATCGCGGTCTGGATCACCGCGCCGGTCCGTTCCCAGATCTCCACCGGGTTGTGCTCGACCCAGCCGGCCTGCGGCAGGATCTGCTCGTGCTCGAGCTGGTGCTTGGCCACCTCGTTGCCCGAGTGGTCGAAGATCATGAAGCGCGTGCTCGTGGTGCCCTGGTCGACGGCTCCAACGAAATCAGCCATGGGCGGTTACTCCCCTCTTTGTCACAGCATGGTCTGGCGTCAGGCCTTGGTTTCCTCGGGTACCCGGCCCGGCTCCTCGGCGTCGGCGATCGGCAGGAAACGCCCGATCAGAAGCTCGTACAGCAGGCCACCGACCAGTCCGCCGATGATCGGGCCCACTATCGGCACCCAGAAATAGGGATCACCCCATTGGTCTTTGAACGCCTCGGTTCCATATCCCGTCAGCGCCGAGGCGACCCGCGGCCCGAAGTCACGCGCCGGGTTGATCGCGTAGCCGGCCAGGGTGCCCCACGCCATGCCGATGCCGACCACCAGCAGGCCGATGATGAACGGTGCCATGTTCCCGGCCGGCGAGATGTTCCGCGCATCGACGATCGCCAGGATCACGAACAGCAGGATCGCCGTGCCGATGATCTGGTCGAGGAAACCACCCATCATGTGGATGTCCAGAGCCTTGTTGCCGTTGCCCGGCAGGGTTGAGAACACACCCTGGGACTTGATCCCCAGGTCGGGGTCGAACTTGGTCAGGACCGTGTTGTAGTTCCAGCGCACGATGAGCGCCGCGACGAAAGCGCCGAAGAACTGGGCGACGATGTACGGCACCACCTTGCTCCAGGAGAAGCCGCGGAACACCGCCATCGTGATCGTGACCGCCGGATTGATGTGCGCCCCGGTGTAGCGCCCGGCGGTGTAGACGCCCATCATGACGCCGATGCCCCAGGCCCATGCGATCGAGTCGTGGTTGCCGATCCCGCCGGCGACCACTTGGGCGACCACCCCGACTCCGAACAGGATCAGGATCATGGTTCCGGCGAACTCGGCGGCCATCTCGCCGAGCAGGGTCTTGGACTTGACCGCTTCGGTTGCCATGCTTTCTCCCCTCTTGACTCGTGACAGACACGACTGGCACGACTGGCTCGAAAGTAGGAGCGAAACGCTGCATGAGCAATGGCACGCGTTCGACAATGCCGAACCCGTTTCGCGGACCGGCGAACGGTCGCACACCTGGCGCGGCCGGTGACCCGGTCAGGCCTCGACCGGAGATCGGGAGCGCGCCTTCTCAGGCCTGCGGGGCGTCCTGCGGGACGTCGATCCCGGCGGCCTTCTGCGCCTTCTCCCGCTGGTCGGAGGTGGCGTTCTCAGGGAAGTGGCAGGCGACCTGGTGGTTCCGCGCGAGCTCGATCAGCGGCGGCTCGACCTGCTGGCAGATCTCCTGCGCCTTCCAGCACCGGGTGTGGAACCGGCAGGCCGGCGGCGGGTTGATCGGGCTCGGTACGTCGCCCTGCAGCCGGATCCGGTTGCGCTCCGACTTGCGCTTGGTGTCCGGGATCGGCACGGCCGACATCAGCGCCACCGTGTACGGGTGCATGGGCTTCTCGTACAGGTTGGCCCGGTCGGCGAGCTCGACGACCTTGCCCAGGTACATCACCGCGACCCGGTCCGAAACGTGCCGCACCACCGACAGGTCGTGCGCGATCATCACGTAGGTCAGGTCGAACTCTTCCTGCAGGTCCTCCAGCAGGTTGACCACCTGGGCCTGGATCGACACGTCGAGCGCGGACACCGGCTCGTCGGCGACGATCAGCTTCGGCCGCAGCGCGAGTGTCCGGGCGATCCCGATCCGCTGCCGCTGACCGCCGGAGAACTCGTGCGGGTAGCGGTTGTAGTGCTCGGGGCTCAGGCCGACCAGTTCGAGCAGTGATTGGACCGCCTTCTTGGTGCCGCCCTCGGTCCTGACCCGCTGGAGCTTGAACGGCGCCCCGACGATCTTGCCGACGGTGTGCCGCGGGTTCAGCGACGAGTACGGATCCTGGAAGATCATCTGCACGTCGCGCCGCAGCGGCCGCATCCGGCCCTCGGAGATGTGGCTGATGTCGTGACCCTCGAAGACGATCTGCCCGGAGGTGGGCTCCTCCAGCCGGGTCAGCAGCCGGCCGGTGGTGGTCTTGCCGCAGCCGGACTCGCCGACCAGCGACAGCGTCTCGCCCTTGCGAACGGTGAAGTCGACGCCGTCGACCGCTCGGACCGCGCCGACCTGGCGCTGCAGCAGGCCCCTGCGGATCGCGAAGTGCTTGACCAGACCGGTCACGGAGAGCAGTTCTTCCCCCTCGCGGATCTCCGGGGTGTCGGCCACCGGGTCAGTCGTCGTCACAGGCCCATCCTCACAGCTTCGGCTTGATCTCGTCGTTCCAGATCTGCTCGCGCTTGGCCGGCGGCAGGTGGCAGG
Source organism: Actinomycetota bacterium (assembly GCA_046765875.1). GTDB lineage: Bacteria > Actinomycetota > Actinomycetes > Propionibacteriales > Kribbellaceae > DASRHY01. The sequence goes on along the minus strand of JBKPSJ010000245.1, from coordinate 21,868 downwards.
CGACCTTGTGGCCGCTGCCGATGTCGAGAAGCTCGGGGCGCTCGGTGGTGGACGCGCCCCCGGTCAGCCCGGCGTAGGCGCAGCGCGGGTTGAACGGACAGCCCCTGGGGACGCGGATCAGGCTCGGCGGTGTGCCCTTGATGGGGATCAGCCGCTCGCTGCGCTCCCGGTCGATGCGCGGCATCGAGCCGAGCAGTCCCCACGTGTACGGGTGCTGCGGCCGGTCGAAGATATCCTCCGCGGTGCCCGCCTCGGCCGCCCGGCCGGCGTACATGACCAGGATGTCGTCGGCGAGCTCGGCGACGACGCCGAGGTCGTGGGTGATGATGATGACCGCCGAGTTGAACTCGCGCTGCAGGTCGCGGATCAGGTCCAGGATCTGCGCCTGGACGGTCACGTCCAGGGCCGTGGTCGGCTCGTCGGCGATCAGCAGGTCGGGGTCACAGGACAGCGCCATCGCGATCATCGCCCGCTGCCGCATACCGCCGGAGAACTGGTGCGGATAGGCGTCCACCCGGCGGTCCGGCTGCGGGATGCCGACCCGGTCGAGCATCTCGATGGCGTGTTTGCGGGCCACCGACTTCGTGACCTTGTTGTGCACCTGGTAGGCCTCGATGATCTGGTTGCCCACCGTGTAGTACGGGTGCATCGCCGACAGCGGGTCCTGGAAGATCATCGCCATCCGCTTGCCGCGCAGCTGCCGGACCTCCTCGGCCCTCGCGCCGACCAGTTCCTGGCCGTCGAGCAGGATCTCACCCGAGATCTGCGCGGTGCCGCCCTTGTGCAGCCCCATGATCGACAGGCTGGTCACGCTCTTGCCCGAGCCGGACTCGCCGACGATGCCGAGCGTCTTGCCGCGGTCGACCGAGAACGACAGCCCGTCGACGGACCTGACCAGCCCGTCGTCGGTCGGGAAGTGGACCTTGAGGTCCTTCATCTGGAGGAACGGCTCGTTGCTCAACTCTGACGCACCCTCGGGTCGACGACGGCGTACAGCAGATCGACGATCAGATTGCAGAAGATGATGAACGTGGTCGCCACCAGTACCACGCCCATCACCCTGGGCATGTCCTGGTCACTGATCGACTGCACCGCGTAGGCGCCCAGCCCGGGGAGGCTGAACACCTTCTCAGTCAGCACCGCGCCGCCGATCAGCAGGCCGAAGTCGAGGCCGAAGATGGTCACGATCGGGGTCAGCGCGCCGCGCAGCCCGTGCTTGACCACGACGTCGCGCTCGACCAGCCCCTTGGCTCGGGCGGTACGGATGTAGTCCTCGTTCATCGTCTCCAGCATGCCCGCCCGGGTGAGCCGGGCGTACTGTGCCGAGAACAGGAAGGCGAGCGTGATCCACGGCAGCATCAGGCCCTGGAACCACTTCAGCGGATTCTCCGTCAGCGGCACGTACGAACCACCGCCGGGGAAGATCTGCCACTTGTAGGCGAAGAACGACAGTGCCATCAGGCCGGTCCAGAAGATCGGCATCGACACTCCGGCCAGCGCCACCGACATCGCCCCCCGGTCGAAGATCGAGCCGCGGCGCAAGGCCGACAGCACACCGACCGCGATTCCGGAGGTCAGCCACAACACGGCGGCGCCGATCGCGAGCGAGAACGTCACCGGTATTCGGTCGACCAGGTCGGGCCAGACCGGCGTCCGGGTGATGAACGAGTAGCCCAGGCACGGCGCCGGGCAGTGCTCGATCTCGGCGCCCATGTTGTAGTCGACGCCGAGGAAGATGCCCCTCGCCCAGTGCCAGTACTGCACCGGTATCGGGTCGAGGAACCCGAGCCGCTCCGCGGTCTCGTGCACCGTCTGGGCGGTCGCCGTCCGCCCGACATACCTGGCCGCCAGCGTCTCCGGCCCCGCGCCCGCGAGCCGCGGGATCAGGAAGAAGATCGAGAACGTGATCACGCTGACGATGAACAGCAGTCCGACAGCGGCGATGAGGCGCCTGATGATGTATGTGACCACAACCGATGGCACCGGTGGCCGGTCCGGTGGCTGAGTTGATCAAACAACGCCGCCGGACCGGCCACTCTTGCCTTCACCTACCTAACGGCTACTGGTGTCCGAGGTTCAGGTAGTCGTACATGCCGTACTGCGCGTTGACGAAGATGTTCGTCAGGTTCTTGCTGCGCACCAACAAGCTACGCGCCCAGACGCCGGGGTACACCACGGCCTCCTCCATCACGCGCTTGTCGATCATCGGCCAGTACGCGTTGCGCTTGTTCGTGTCCAGCTCGTTCTGCGCCGCGTCCAGCCACTGGTCGACCTGCGGGATCCGGACGCTGGTGTTCGATGAACCACCGGTTTCACGGATGACGCGGGAGTCGGTGATCTGGGACAGGAAGCCGAAGCCGTCGTTCCAGTCCGCGCCCCAGCCGTTGATGCCGATGCCGAGGTTGTTCTTGACCACGTACGGCGGGTTGCCGAGGTAGGTCGAGAAGTAGTCCTTGCGCGGGTAGCCCTTCGGAGTGAGCTTGATGCCGATCTTGGCCAGCTGCTGCTGGAACGCCTCGGCGGTCGCCTTCTCCTTCGGACGCTCGATCCGGTAGGAGATGTTGGTCGCGAAGCCGTTCGGCTGACCGCACTTGGTCAGAGCTTCCTTCGCCTTCGTCAGGTCACCCTTGCTGTTGGGGGTCGGCCACACGTCGTTGGCCTGGTAACCCGGGATGATCGGCGGCATCATGCTGCTCGCCAGCTGGCCGCCGGCGAACTCGCCGCCGTAAGCGGTCTGGTACGCCACCTTGTCCATCCCGAGCATGACCGCCTTGCGGCACTCGATGTTGTCGAACGGTTTCACCGTCGGGTTGATCGAGGCGTACCAGGTACGGGCCAGCGTCGGGTTGTCCGCGCGGGCCTTGAGGTTCGGGTCGCCGAGCACGCGGCTCTGGGTGGCCGTGGTGACACCGGTACCGGTGATCGCGATGTCGAGGTCACCGGAGATGATCCGGTTGTCGATGTCCTCGGCGTTGACGTTCATCTGCACGTCGAACCCGTCCGGCAGCGCCTTGCGGTTCGGGTCGGTCGCCGGGTCCCAGTTCGGGTTCCGCTTGAGCGTGTAGCTCTTGCCCTCCTGGTAGGTCGCGAACATGTACGGACCCGAGGAGATTACGTGCTCCTTGGTCTTCGCGCCCTTGTCCTGGGCCTGCGGGTACGGAGCACCCTGCGGGGTGGTCAGCACGTAGTCGAAGCCGGCGAACGGCTTCTTCAGATGGAAGATGATGGTGCTGTCATCCGGCGTCTCGATCGCCGAGCTGACGTCCATGCCCTTCGACTGGTACGGGCCCTTGTAGTTGGCCGGCCAGTTGATCATGTCGTTGAAGTAGGTCGGGCCGTCGGGGTAGATCGCCTTGTCGTACGACCGCTGGACGCCGTAGGACACGTCCTTGGCCGTGATCGGCGTGCCGTCCTCGAACTTGAGGCCCTTCTTCAGCTTGTACGTCCAGGTCTTGCCTTTGTCCTCGGTCTTGCCGAGGCCCTCGGCCAGGTCCGGAACGACGTCGTTGCTCTGCGCGCCGGGACCGACCTTGAACATGGTGAGCGTCCGCGCCCAGTTGCGGATGATGTCCCACTGGCTGCCGTAGTAGGTGTCGGCGGGGTCGACGGAGTCGGGCACGCTCTCGTCGGCCATCTTGACAATCCCGCCCTTCTTGTCAGAAGGGTTGAACACCTTGTCCAGGCCGGCGTTGAATGCCGCCGTCGTCGTGCCGCCGGCTCCTCCTCCATTGCTGCTGTTGTTGTTGCCGCCGCCGCAGGCCGACAGGCCCAGGGCGAGCACCGCTGCGCCGGCGATCGCCGCCCGCAGTCGTCTGGTGTTCATCGTTTCCGATCCACCCTTCTTCCTTCTCCTGAGCATTTCTCGATAGGTACCTGTAGGTTCCTGCTGCGCCGTGCCATACCTGCTCATCGCGACCGCGGATCCAGGGCATCGCGCAGCCCGTCGCCGAACAGGTTGAACGACAGCACAGTGATGAAGATCGCGATGCCGGGCCAGAACATGAAGTGCGGCATCGTGTAGTACGCGACCGCGTCGGACAGCATCCCGCCCCAGGACGCCAGCGGTGGGTTGACCCCGACGCCGAGGAACGACAGCGCCGCCTCGAACAGGATGTTGGTCGGGATGATCAGGGTCGAGTAGACCAGGATCGGGCCGATCAGGTTCGGCAGCAGCTCGGTGAACAGGATGTACGGCCGCCGCGCCCCCAGGCTGCGCGCGGCGTCGACGAACTCCCGTTCCCGCAGCGACAGCGCCTGGCCGCGGATGATCCGGCCGATGTAGGGCCAGTTGAAGAAGCCGACCAGGAAGATCAGCAGCGCGATCCGCAGCCCGTTCCCCTTCAGCCCGAACGCCTCGTCCGGGATCACACCACCCAGCGCGAGCGCGAACACCAGCAACGGGAAGGCCAAGAAGATGTCCATCAGCCGGCTGATGAAGGCATCGACCCAGCCACCGAAGAACCCCGCGATCACACCCATCGTGGTCCCGATCGCCACCGAGATCAGCGTGGCCAGGAACGCGATCAGCAGCGACACCCGCGCACCGTAGACGACCCGCGCGAAGATGTCGCGACCCTTCTCCGGCTCCAGACCCATCAGATGATGCCACGAGATCCCGCCGAACCGGCCGATCGGCGCCAGCGTACCTGTCTTGGTGTCGATCAGGTCCTGGTGGTACAGGTACGGCGACTGGCCGACCGCCTTGCAGATCAGCGGGGCGAAGATGGCGACCAGCATCAGCATGAGCACGACGCAGCCTCCGGCGATCGCCACCCGGTCGCGCTTGAGCCGCATCCAGGCGATCTGCCCGAGAGACCTGCCTTCGATCTGGCCGATGCCTTCGAGGACGGCCTCTGGCTGGGCCGCCGATGCTCCGGGCTCGACCTCTAGTGGCGCTGTCACGCGGTGTGTTCCCCTGCCCCTGGTATGGAGGTTGTTCGGTCACAGCGGGATGTGCTGCCGCCCAAACTTGGCGCTCAGCATGCGCCTCAGTCAAACACCGGCAAAGGTGCGTTGCCCAATCGTGATCCCTGAGAAATCCTGCTGTGTCGGCTCGAATCTTTACATTGATCTGTGGCCGGGCGCCATGTGTCGCCGCGGACTTGCGGAGGGTAAGGTCCGCTGGTCAGTCCTTACGCAGATAGCCATATCGGACAGCGGACATGCGGTCCAAAAGCTGGTCGGTCCCGCTCACGCCGGGCCCGGCCAGCACGGCCGCGCTGTCGCGCCAGATCGGCAGCGCCCAGGCCTCCGTGGCCGCCTGAGCCTGCAACGCGGTCAGCGCCGCCGCCCGGTCCGACCGGCTCTGCGCGGTGGTCTCCTGGTGGATCAGCCTGGTCACGGTCGGTGACGCCGCCATGCCGGCCGGCCGCAGCACCGGGGACAGGAAGCTGTCCGCGTCGGGTATGTCGGCCATCCGGGTCTGCTGGACCAGATCCGCGTCGGCGGTGCGGCGTACCGTCACCTGGAACAGCCCGCCGGCCTCGAGCTGGCGGCGGAGTTCGTCGGCCTCGCGAGCGCCGTTCGAGCGGACCGTCCAGCCGATGGTCAGGCGTACGCGCGTCCGAATGTCTGCGGCGGTGAGCAGGGCGGCCGCCTTGGCCCGGTCCGGTGTGGCGTACGTCTGGGTGAACGCGTCGGTGTGGCCCTCGTACCCGTCCGGCAGCACCGATCTCAGCGGCTTGACCCGGTCGCCGTACACGCGTTTGATCAGCGTCTCGCGGTTGATCATCTGGGCGACCGCGCGGCGCACCGCGGGCTGGCGGCCCGCGGCGGACATGGGCCGGAACGCCCAGTATCCGATCCGGGCGGTGTCGACGTTGAACAGCTGCAGCCCCGAAGGCGCCTTGAGCCCGCCCGGCAGCCCGGTCGCCAGGTCGGCCGCGCCGGTCCGGACCGCCTTGGTCAGCGCGGCGGTGGCGCCGGGGAACGAGATCTCGACCTTGGTGTACTGCGGCCGTGGTGTGCCCTTGTACTTGTCGAACCGCTGCAGGACCAGCGGGCCGGTCGCGGCGTACCGGCTGACCTGAAAGGGACCGCTGCCCACCACGCTCGCGGGCGGGACCACCCGATCGGCCGGGAAGGTCTCCTCGTCGACGATCGAGGCCGCCGGGGTGGTCAGAACGTAGGGGAACGTCGCGTCCGGGCGGCGCAGCGTGAACACCACGGTGTCCGGCTTGGGCGCCTCGATCGACCTCACCGTGCCGAACAGCGCGGCCGCGCGGGCGGCGCCGGGGACGGTGCGGAGCCGCTCGATGCCGAACTTGACGTCGGAGGAGTCCAGCACATGCCCGTTGGCGAAGGTCAGCCCGGTCCGGATCGTGCACCGGTACGACGTCGGGGTGTCGAACTGGCAGTCCGCGGTATCCGGCTCCGGGATGATCTCCCCCGGCGGAATGGTCAGCAGGTTCTGGTACAGATCGGGCACCAGCGCCCGCGCACCCGCGTCGGTCGCGAGCGCCGGGTCGAGCTGGAGCGGACGGGCCGCGGCGGCCACCTTGAGCACCTTCTCGTCGGCCGGTGCCGTTTTGCTCCCGTTGCTCTTCTGGCAGCCGGCCAGCACTACCGCCACCGACGCCACAACAGCGAGGCCTCGCAGGATCACCTGCCAACCTCATCATTCGCTCGGGCCACCAGCCGCCGCAGGTCCTCGACCGTGAGCTCCGTCAGCGACGCAGCCTGCACCCGGCGCGGCGCCTCCGGCACCGGTACATGCTGCGCGATCGCCACCACGACAGCGCCGGCCGCGTTTCCGGCCGCAGCGCCCGGCGGCGAGTCCTCCAGCACCACCGACGCGGCCGGATCGGCACCGAGCAGGCGCGCAGCGGTCACGTACGACTCCGGGTGCGGCTTGCCCCGGCTCACCTCGTCGCCCGCCACCGTGACGCCGAACGCGTCCGGCGGGCAGTGCGACAGCACCGCGTCCACCATCGAACGGTACGACGCCGACACCAGCGCGCAAGGCACACCCGCGGTTCGCAGTGCGCCGAGCAGGCGGAGCGCGCCGGGCTGGAAGGTGATGCCGGCCTTGAGCCCGCGGATCACCTCGCCGTGCACCTCGGCAACCAGCTTGTCCCGGGTGATCACACCGGCCGGCAGCCGGCTCATCCAGACCTCGGCCGACGCGGCCAGGTCGCTGCCGACCAGCGACTTGCAGTCCTCGACCGTCCACCGCGCGCCGAGCCGGTTCAGGGTCGCTATCTCGGCCCGCCACCACACCGGCTCGGTGTCGACGAGCGTGCCGTCCATGTCCCACAGGACCGCCTGGAGCACCCTGGGATCCGGCACGGTCATGAAGCGTTGAAGTACTTGGCTTCGGGATGGTGCACGATCAGCGCGTCGGTCGACTGCTCCGGGTGCAGCTGGAGCTCCTCGGACAGCCGTACGCCGATCCGCTCGGGCTTGAGCAGGTCGACCAGCTTGGCCCGGTCCTCCAGGTCCGGGCACGCCGGGTACCCGAGCGAGTACCGCGAGCCGCGGTACTCCTGGTCGCGCAGCATGCCGTCGAGGTCGCCGTCCTGCTTGCCGAAGCCGAGCTCCTCGCGCACCCGGGCGTGCCAGTACTCCGCCAGCGCCTCGGTGAGCTGGACCGACAGGCCGTGCAGCTCGAGGTACTCGCGGTAGGCGTTCCTCGCGAACAGATCGCCGGTGACCTCGGCGACCCGCGGCCCCATCGTCACCAGATGGAACGCGATCACGTCCAGCTCGCCGGCGTCCTTGGGCCGGAAGAAGTCGGCCAGGCACAGGAACCGGTCGCGCCGCTGCCGGGGGAACTCGAACCGGTGCAGCTCGGTGGACTGGTCCTTCGGGTCCAGCACCACGACGGTGTTGCCCTCGGAGTAGCAGGGCCAGTAGCCGTACACCACCGCCGCCTCGAGGACGTTGTCGGTCTTGACCCGGTCCAGCCACATCCGCAGCCGCGGCCGGCCCTCGGTCTCGACCAGCTCGTCGTACGACGGGCCGTCACCACGGCTGCCCCGCAGACCCCACTGGCCGAGGAAGGTGGCGCGCTCATCCAGGTAGCCGGCGTAGTCGGCCAGCGGGATGCCCTTGACGATCCGCTCGCCCCAGAACGGCGGCACCGGGATGTCGTTGTCCAGGGCAACATCCGACCGGTCCGGGATCTCCGCGGCAGGCCGGTCCAGCACAGCCGTGGTCGACCTGACCCGGCGCTCGCGTGGCTCAGGCAGTGCCGCACCCGGCACCCCGCGCTTGACCGCCATCACCGCGTCCATCAGCCGCAGCCCTTCGAAGGCGTCGCGGGCATAACGCACCTCGCCGTCGAACAACCCGCCCAGGTCCTGCTCGACGTACGCGCGGGTGAGCGCGGCGCCGCCGAGCAGCACCGGCCACTTGTTCGCCATGCCGCGCTGGTTGATCTCCTCGAGGTTCTCCTTCATCACCACGGTGGACTTGACCAGCAGGCCGGACATCCCGATCGCGTCGGCCCTGTTCTCCTCGGCGGCGTCAAGGATCGCGTTGATCGGCTGCTTGATGCCGATGTTGACGACCGTGTAGCCGTTGTTGGTGAGGATGATGTCGACCAGGTTCTTGCCGATGTCGTGGACGTCGCCCTTGACCGTGGCGAGCACGATCGTGCCCTTGCCGCCGTCCTCGGTCTTGTCCATGTGCGGCTCCAGATAAGCAACTGCCACCTTCATCACCTCGGCCGACTGGAGCACGAACGGCAGCTGCATCTGGCCGGAGCCGAACAGCTCGCCGACCACCTTCATGCCGTCGAGCAGGTCCTCGTTGATGATCTGCAGCGCCGGCTTGTCGCCCATCGCTTCGTCCAGGTCGGCCTCGACGCCGTTGCGCTCGCCGTCGATGATCCGCTGCTTGAGCCGCTCGTGCACCGGCAGCGCGGCCAGCTCCTCCAGCTTGCTCGCCTTCAGGTCGCTCGCCTTGACGTCGGCGAACAGTTCGAGCAGCCGCTGCAGCGGGTCGTACCCGTCGCGGCGGCGGTCGTAGACCAGGTCAAGCGCCGCCTCGCGCTGTTCGTCGGGGATCTTCGAGATCGGCATGATCCGGCTCGCGTGCACGATCGCGGAGTCCAGCCCGGCCTCGACGCACTCGTGCAGGAACACCGAGTTGAGCACGTGCCGGGCGGCCGGGTTGAGGCCGAATGAGATGTTCGACAGGCCGAGCACGGTCTGCACGTCCGGGCGGCGGCGCTTGAGCTCGCGGATCGCCTCGATCGTCTCGATGCCGTCGCGCCTGGACTCCTCCTGACCGGTGGCCAGCGTGAAGGTCAGGCAGTCGATCAGCACGTCGTGGCCGGGGATGCCGTACCGCCTGTCCAGCGTGTCCAGCAGCCGCTCAGCGATCGCTACCTTGCCGTCGGCGGTGCGGGCCTGGCCGGTCTCGTCGATGGTCAGCGCCACCACGGCCGCGCCGTACTCCCTGGCCAGACTCGCGATCCGGTCGAAGCGGGAACCTTCGGCGTCGCCGTCCTCGAAGTTGACCGAGTTCAGCGCGCACCGGCCGCCGAGCATGTCCAGCCCGGCCTGCAACACCTCCGGCTCGGTGGAGTCCAGCACGATCGGCAGCGTCGAGGCGGTCGCGAGCCGGCCGGCGACCTCCTTCATGTCGGCGACGCCGTCGCGGCCGACGTAGTCCACGCACAGGTCCAGCAGGTGCGCGCCGTCGCGGATCTGGCCGCGGGCGATCTCGACGCAGTCCTCCCAGCGCCCCTCGACCATCGCCTCGCGGAACGCCTTCGAGCCGTTGGCGTTCGTCCGCTCCCCGATCGACAGGAACGAGGTGTCCTGCCGGAACGGCACATGCGTGTAGAGGCTGGCCACACCGGGCTCCGGCGCCGGCTCGCGAGGCGTGATCGGCCGGCCGCCGACCCGCTCGACCACCTGGCGCAGGTGCTCGGGCGTGGTCCCGCAGCAGCCGCCGACGAGGCTCAGCCCGTACGAGGTCACGAACGTCTCGTGCGCGTCGGCCAGTTCCTTCGGCGTCAGCGGGTAGAACGCGCCGTCGGCGGTGAGCTCGGGCAGCCCCGCGTTCGGCATACACGTGATCGGCACCTTGGCGTGCCTGGCCAGGTACCGGAGGTGCTCGCTCATCTCCTTCGGCCCGGTCGCGCAGTTCAGCCCGATCAGGTCGATGCCGAGCGGCTCGAGCGCGGTCAGCGCCGCCCCGATCTCGGAACCGAGCAGCATCGTGCCGGTCGTCTCGACGGTCACGCTGACGATCACCGGCAGGTCCGAGCCGCGCTCGGCCAGCGCATGCTTGGCGCCGATCACGCTCGCCTTGGTCTGCAGCAGGTCCTGGGTGGTCTCGACGATGATCGCGTCGGCGCCGCCGTCGATGAGCCCGCGCACCTCGTCGGTGTACGCGTCGCGCAGCGTCCGGTACGTGGTGTGGCCGAGCGTCGGCAGCTTCGTACCCGGCCCGACACTGCCGAGCACCCAGCGCGGCTTGTCCGGTGTCGACGCCTCGTCGGCCGCCTCACGCGCGAGACTCGCGCCCGCCTTGGCCAGCTCGTAGATCCGGTCGGCGATCCCGTACTCACCCAGGTTGGCGAAGTTGGCGCCGAACGTGTTCGTCTCGACGCAGTCCACGCCGACGTCGAAATACGCCGTGTGGACGGCCTTGACGACGTCCGGCCGGGTCACGTTGAGGATCTCGTTGCAGCCCTCGTAGCCCTGAAAGTCCTCGTCCACCGACAGGTCGTAGGCCTGCAGCATGGTGCCCATCGCGCCGTCGGCGACGACGACACGCTCGGCGAGGGCTCGGCGGAGATCCGGACGGTCGGACATGAGACTCCAGGTAGTCGATAGGCACATCGATGTGTACTCGACATGCTCTTTCGCGGGCTGACCAGTAGATCATTCCAGGCAAGGGTCCCAGATTCCGGCATCCGGGCGCCGATCTCGAATCACGGTCGATGTGCGCCGCCGACGTAGGCTGGACAGCCGGACCACGGGGTTGCACGGAGGCTGACAGAGGGAGGTGGTCGAGGTGGTCGAGCTCGGGCAGCTGAACGACCCCGTGGTGATCGCCGCCTTCGCGGGCTGGAACGACGCCGCCAAGTCCGCCACCGGCGTCGTCGAACACCTGATCGAGCACTGGCAGGCCGAGCCGGCCGGCGCCATCGACCCGGAGGACTACTACGACTTCCAGGTCAACCGGCCGGAGGTCGACTTCGACGACGATGATCACCGCTATCTGACCTGGCCGACCACCCGGTTCTACATCGCCCGCCCGGACGGCCTCCACCACGACATCGTGCTGATCCGCGGCATCGAGCCGAACATGCGCTGGCGGGCCTTCTGCGGCGAGCTGCTGGCCGCGATCGAGGAGGCCCGGCTCGTGATCGTGCTCGGCGCCTTCCTGGCTGAGTCGCCGCACACCAGGCCGATCCCTGTGACAGCCTCGTCGGTCGATCCGGACCTGACCGAGCGGTTCGGACTGGAGCCGTCGCAGTACTCCGGCCCTACGGGCATCACGGGGGTGTTCGCCGACGCGTGCGGCCGGGTCGGCATCGCGGCGGTGTCGATCTGGGCCGCGATCCCGCACTACGTGGCGCACCCGCCGTGCCCGAAGGCCACGCTGACGTTGCTCGGCCGGGCCGAGTCGCTGCTGGACTTCTCGCTGCCCGAGGGTGACCTGCCAGACGCGGCCCGGGCCTGGCAGCGCGGCGCCGACGAGGTGAGCGCCGAGGACCCTGAGGTCGCCGAGTACGTCGCGACCCTGGAACAGCAGCGCGACACGACCGACCTGCCGGAGGCCACCGGCGACGCGATCGCCGCCGAGTTCGAGCGCTATCTGCGCCGCCGCAACCGCAACCGCGGCGACTAACCCACACCGCGTTCATCGACCCCACTGGTCACCCCGGCCCGGCGTTTATCGGACCCGTCTGGTCACCCCGGGCCCGGCGCTCGGGGTTGCCGCACGTCCTTGTGGGTCGGGGCACTGCATGCGTCGGGGGAGGCCCCAGCGAGACGTGCGAACCCACAATCCGGCATAGCCTCACAGCCCCCCGCAACACCGTTCGGGCGCTGACCAGAAGGGTCCGATGAACGGTAAGTGGACGGGGCTAGAGTTCGACGCCGAGCAGGGCGTCGACGGCGTCGCGGACGAGGGTCGGAGCTTCGGGGTCGTCGCCGTCGGAGGATGCCCACGCGTCGACGGCCTCCAGCGCGGCCAAGGTGTCCAGGTCGTCGGTCAGGGCGGATCGCAGAGCCTCGACGAGGTCGGCGCCGGACGGGCCGGCGGATCGGCGTACCGCGTCCCGCCAGGCCTCCAGCCGCTGCGTACCGGTGCGCAGGTCCTCGTCGGTCCACGACCACTCGGCGCGGTAGTGGTGGCCGAGCAGCGCCAGCCGGATCGCCATCGGGTCCGCGCCCGCCGCGCGCAGCCTGGACACAAGCACCAGGTTGCCCTTGGACTTCGACATCTTCTCGCCGTCCAGGCCGACCATCGCCTGGTGCACGTACGCATGCGCGAACGGGTGCCGGCCGGTGGCCACCTGTGCCTCCGAGGCCGACATCTCGTGGTGCGGGAAGATCAGGTCGGTGCCGCCGCCCTGAACGTTGATGGTCATGCCCAGGTGCTGCAGGGCGATGGCCGCGCACTCGACGTGCCAGCCTGGCCGGCCGCGACCGAACGGCGAGTCCCAGGCCGGCTCTCCTGGTCGTTCGGCCTGCCACAGCACGCAGTCCAGCGCATCGCGCTTCCCGGGCCGGTCCGGGTCGCCGCCACGCTCGGCGAACAACGCCCGCATCGTCGCCGCGTCGTATCCGGACACCCGGCCGAAGTCGGGGTCCGACTTCACCGCGAAGTACAGGTCGCCATCCACGTCGTATACCGCACCCTCGCGGCGCAGCGTCTCGATCATCTCGACGATCGGCGGGATCGACTCGACCGCCCCGACGTACACGTCCGGCGGCAGTATCCGCAGCGCCGCCATATCGTCGCGGAACAACTGCGTCTCCCGCTCGGCCAGCGCGACCCAGTCCTGGCCGGTCGCCTGTGCGCGCTCCAGCAGTGGGTCGTCGACGTCGGTGACGTTCTGCGTGTACGACGTCTCGTGACCCGCGTCACGCCAGAGCCGCACGATCAGGTCGAAGGTCAGGTACGTCGCGGCATGGCCCATGTGGGTCGCGTCGTACGGCGTGATGCCGCACACGTACATCCGCGCCGGGCCACCGGCGGGCGCGACCTCGACGACCTGCCCGGCAGCGGAGTCGTACAGCCGCGGGGCCGGCCCGGTCCCGGGCAGCCGCGGAAGGCTCGGAGCGGGCCATGACTGCATAGCCGCGAGCCTATCCAGAGCAGGCTAGAAGGCAGGCCAGGGGATCACGTGGCGGTCATCGTCCGGGACAGGAAATCGGCGGCGGCGCAACAACTGCCGCACCCTGCTCCGGGTCATCGCGACCTCGGCGGCTGTCAGCAACGTGCACAGCTGGTCGCCGAGCGCACTGTCGAGGTCCTCGGCCAGCCGGCGCAACCCGTCCACCTCGTCCGCGGCCAACGAGGTGCCGGCCCATCCCCACAACACGGTGCGGAGCTTCTCGTCGGCGTTGAAGGTCACCCCGTGGTCGCATCCGTACACGATGCCGGCCGCGGTCGGCAGGATGTGCCCGCCCTTGCGGTCGGCGTTGTTCACCACCGTGTCGAACACGGCCATCCGGCGTAGCGCCGGGATGTCCGCGTGCACGAGCGTGACGGGGTTGTGCCGGCCGTCGTACGCCTCCAGCACGCCCAGCCAGCCGTCGGCCACCTCGCCGCGCGGCACGATGTCGACCAGCTCACGGTCGTCGACGTCGATCCACAGTTGGCACATGCCCTCGCCGAACGGGCCGTCGCGCAGCAGCGTCGGCGGTACGAGCGACCAGCCGAGCGCCTCCGACACCAGGTACGCCGCGTACTCGCGCTGGGCCAGGGTGCCGTCCGGGAAGTCCCACAGCGGGCGCTCGCCGGCCACCGGTTTGTACACCACGGTCGCGCTGCGATCGTCCAGCGTCACGGTGCACTGGAAGGACGCGTTCGACGCCGTCAGCAGCCGGCCGGTGAGATCCAGTTCACCCGACCGGAGCAGGTCGAGCTCGGTACCCGCGGTCATCTCAGACGTGACGGCGGTAGCCGTTGGCGCGGGGGCAGATGTGCCCGGACGAGTCGATCGGACGGCCGCAGAACGGGCAGCTCGGCCGGCCCGCGGCCACCAGCGCAACCGCCCGGCGGGCGAACGCACGGGCCTGCTCTTCGGTGATCCGTACCACGAACACCTCGCCGTCGTCGGCCTCGAGTGCGGCGGCCAGCGCATCCTCCCGGCCCTCGGCCTCGGCGGCTTCCGCGGCGGCCTCCGGGTTCACCGCGAACACCTCGATCACGACCCGTTCGCGGTCGGCCTCCCAGGCCAGCGTCATGGTGCCGGCCCGGAACTCCTCCTCGATCGGCTGCTCCAGCGGCGCGGTGTCGTCACGGCCGATCGGCGCGATCGGCTCGCGGTCGAACCGCCGGGCGACCTCGTCGAGCATCACGTCGAGCCGCTCGGCCAGCGCCATCACCTGTTCCTTCTCGCAGGCGACCGACGTCAGACGGGTGCCGTCCCGCGCCTGCAGGAAGAACGTCCGGGATCCGGGTTCGCCGACCGTCCCGGCCACGAATCGCTCCGGGTCGTCGTAGGCATGCACCAGCCGCGACACAGTGGCAACCCTATTACCGGCCACCAACCACGGCATCCGATTCCGGGATCCGGCGGCGTGAGCTCTTTTTCTTCACAGGTGGCGGTACCAGGGCGGCCAGATCGCTGCCGGTGTCGTTGACCTGGACCACGAACGGCCGGCCCGGTGTGTAGCTGATCACCGTCGTCGAGGCGGTGTCGACGACGATCCGCTGAAACGCGTCCAGGTGCATGCCCAGCGCGTCCGCGACGATCGCCTTGATGACGTCGCCGTGGCTGACCGCGACCCACAACGCGCCGGGCCCGTGCGCCGCGCCGATCCGCGCGTCATGGTCGCGGACCGCGTCGACGCCGCGCTGCTGCATCGCCCGCATCGACTCACCGCCGGGGAACGTAACCCCGGACGGATGCTGCTGGACCACTTTCCACAGCGGCTCCTTGGCCAGGTCCTTGAGCGCCTTCCCGGTCCAGTCGCCGTACCCGCACTCGGTCAGACGCTTGTCGGAGGCAACCTTCAGCCCGTCGTGCCGGCGGACGATCTCGGCGGCGGTCTGCCGGCAGCGTTCCAGCGGCGAGCTGACCACGGCGGCCAGCGGCAGTTTCGCGAGCCGGTCGGCGACCGCGACGGCCTGTTCGCGGCCCTTGTCGTCGAGTTTCACCCCCGGCGTACGCCCGGCGAGCACGCCCGATCCGTTGGCGGAGCTGCGGCCGTGCCGGACCAGGATCACCGTGGGCATGTCCAGAACCTACCCGTTCGCCGTACGCCTCCGGCCACCTCTGGTCAGGTGCGCGCTCGTGCAACGGCCCGACCGGCAAGGCCGGCTGGCAGGATGGACGGTGTGATCGTCGACTGCGGGGTCTACTCCAAGGGGGCGCGGCACGATGTGCCGAAGGACCCCGAGACCGTCGCGAAGGCGATCGAGGAGCACCAGGACTCGTTCGGCTGGATCGGCCTGCACGAGCCGAGCGCGGACGAACTCGCGAAGGTACAGAAGCTGTTCGACCTGCACCCGCTCGCGGTCGAGGACGCGCTCGCGCCGCACCAGCGTCCGAAGGTCGAGCCCTTCGGTGACTCGCTCGTCGTCGTGCTGCGCACGCTGTGGTATGTGGACGAGTACGACGCCGTCGAGACCGGCCAGATCAGCGTGTTCGTCGGCGACCGGTACGTGGTGACCGTCCGGCACGGCGAGGGCAGCGAACTGAGGACCGCGCGCGCCGACCTGGAGGAACGCGCACAGGTACTCGGCCACGGCCCGGCCGCGGTGCTGTGGGCGATCTGCGACGCGGTCGTCGACGGGTACGACGAGGTCGCCGCGGCGGTCGAGATCGATGTCGACGAGGTGGAGTCCTCGGTGTTCTCGCCGGAGCGCACAAGCGACGCCGCGCGGATCTACCGGCTCAAGCGCGAGGTGCTCGAGATGCGCCGCGCGATCCTGCCGTTGCGCGAGCCGATGGGCTGGTTCGCGCGAGGACAGGTCCGCCGCGTGAACCGGGACGCGGCGCCGTTCTTCCGCGACGTGGCCGACCACCTGGACCGGATCGCGGAGCAGACCGATGGCCTGGACTCGCTGCTGTCGTCGGCGCTCGCCGCGCACCTGGCCAGGGTCTCGGTCCAGCAGAACGACGACATGCGCCGGATCTCTGCCTGGGTGGCGATCGCCGCCGTGCCGACGGCGATCGCCGGCATCTACGGCATGAACTTCGAGAACATGCCCGAACTGCGCTGGCACTACGGCTACTACATCATCCTTGGCGTGATGGCCGTGATCTGCGCCGGTCTGTACGGCTTCTTCCGGCGGGTCGGCTGGCTCTGACCCGGGTTGCGACCCTGAACGGACCCCGGGTTCCGCGGCGATGGCCCCGTTCTCGGTGACGATGGACGGCATGACTCACGGGCGGGGCGCACTCGGCTGGCTGCTCGTGGCCGCCGTCGGGCTGGCTTTCGCGGACGCGTCGGTGGTGGTGCTCGCACTGCCCGCCATGTACGGCGAATTCGGTACGTCGATCGTGGGCGTGTCCTGGGTGCTGACCGCGTACGCGTTGGTGACCGCGCTGGTCGGACTCGTACTGGCGGTTTCGCACCGGCGGTTGCGCCCGGCGACCGTGACGGTGGTCGGCCTGGTCCTGTTTGGAGCTGCCGGCATAGTCTGTGGAATCGCCCCGAACCAGACCGTCCTGGTTCTCGCGCGATGCATGCAGGGCGCCGGTGCCGCACTGCTGCTCGCCGGTGCGCTACCGGTACTGGCCGGGTTGTACGGGCCGCGGACCGGCCGGGCCGTTTGGGGACTCGCCGCGACCGTAGGTCTGGCCGTCGGCCCGGCACTCGGCGGCCTGCTGACGCAGGTGTTCGACTGGCGGGTCATCTTCTTCGTCCAGGTACCGTTCGCGCTCGCCGCCCTCGTCGTGGTGGCGGATCCCCGGGCACGACGGCCGGTTGACGACGTCGCCGGGCCCCGGCCGCGGGCGCTGCCGTTGGTCTCGCTGGTGTTCCTGTCGGCCGCGCTGGTCGGCGTTCTGTTCCTCGCGGTGTTGCTGATCATCGAGGTCTGGCGATTCAGTCCGCTCGCGGGCGCGGCGGTGGTGACCGTGCTGCCCCTCGGGATGCTGGCGGTTCGACCACTGGCGACCAGGCTGGCGCCGGTACTGTCGGTCGGCTGCGGCGCGATCCTGCTTGCCGGTGGCCTGGTCGTGCTCGCACTCGTACCGGGCGACCAGGTCGGCTGGGCCGCGGCCGCTCTCGCGTTCAGCGGGACCGGGCTGGGGCTGCTGTCCGGCGTACTGGACCGGACCGCGGTCGGGCCCGGCGGCGGGGTGCGCGACGGATCGCTAGCGGTCGGCGCGCGCCATGCGGGCCTCGTGCTCGGGCTGTTGCTGATCGCCCCGGTGCTGGCCGGTTCGTTGACCCAGGCAACCGAGCAGTCGATGGTCGCCGGTACGTCGGCAGTGCTGGACGCCCGGGTCTCAGCCACCGACAAGGTGCGGATCACGATGGCCGTCCGGGACGAGCTGACCGCGAGCCCGCGAGGGCAGATGCCCGACCTCGTCGCCGCAGTCGGCCGGGCCGATGTCGACAAGGACGCCGCGACCCTGGTCGGCCACGAGCTCGACCGCCGGGTGACGTCGGTGATGACCCGATCGTTCCGGCCGGCGTTCACCACCGCCGCACTGCTCGGTCTGGCGGTGCTCGTACCCGGCCTGCTCCTGGTGGCGCGGGACCGCATGGGCCGGCAGCGCGGCGGGGCGGTGATCGTCGTGGCCGCGCTCGTGATCGGCGTGGGCGGCGTGCTGGCCGCCGAAGTGTCGGCAGGCGCCGTGGGCTATGGCCGGTACGCCGAACTGGACGGATGCACGGCCGGTCCCGACCCATACCCGGGCAACGGCACCGACGCGATGCTGCAGCGGTTCGCGCTGTCGACGTTCAACGGCGCGGCCTGCGAGTTGCACGTCTCCCGCGAACGGCTACTGCTCTCGCTGGACGCGAAGGGCCGGCTCGGCGCCCGCGCGATCACCCGGCCCGAACTCGAACGCGGGGTCCGAGCCGGGATCGGCCGCGCCGCCGACGACGCCCAGCGCCGCGGCGACCTGCCCGGCTGGACGGTCACGCTGATCCGCAAGGCCGCCGAGCACGCGCCGGTCGACTGGCTCGCCGACCGTCTCGGTCTGCCTAAGTAGCTGTCACCGCGCCGGCGGCGAGCAATGCGATCAGCAACAGACCGAGAGCCACCCGGTAGATCGCGAACAACTCGATCGTGTGGTGCTGGACGAACCGCATCAGCCAGGCCACCGAGCCGTAGGCGACGGCGAAGCTCACCACCGTGCCGACCAGCGTCGGTACCAGCCCGACTCCACCGCCCATCGCGTCCTTCGACTCGTACGCGCCGGCTCCGACCAGCGCCGGAATGCCGAGCAGGAACGCGATCCGGGTCGCGGCCACCCGGTCCAGGCCACGGAACAGCCCGGCCGAGATCGTCGCGCCGGACCGGGACACACCGGGGATCAGCGCGAGCACCTGGAACAGGCCCATCACGATCGCGTCGGTCATCGTCATCCGGGCCAGCGGCCGCGCCTGCGAGCCGAGCCGTTCGGCGAGCACCATCACCGCCGACCAGCCGATCAGCGCACCGGCCACCCACCACAGACTGCGCAGCGGGCCGGAGACCAGGTCGCGGCCGAGGTAGCCGACGATCACGATCGGCAGCGAGCCGACGATCACGTACCAGCCCATCCGGTGGTCGAACTCGCCGCGGTGCTCGGGCTTGAACAGCCCGCGGAACCAGCCGACCGCGATCCGCACGATGTCACGCCAGAAATAGAGCAGCACCGCGGCGATCGCACCGACCTGGATCACGGCTGTGAACGCGGTGATCGAGTCATCGTCGATCGGCAGCCCGAGGACCTTCTCGGCGATCGTCAGGTGGCCGGTGCTCGACACCGGAAGGAACTCGGTCAGCCCCTCGACGATGCCCAGGATGATGGCGTCGAAGATCGTCATGCCGGCTCAGTCACCGACCCCGGAAAGCTCGAGCGCCTCGGCAGCGGTCCGGACCACGTCGAGTTTCGCCTCCAGCGACGCGTCGTACGGCGTCCGCCCGGCACCGCCGCCGAACGGTGCCACGTTGAGCGTGGTCACCCCGGCCCGGGCGTACGCGGTCATCTTCTCCGCGATCCGCTCCTTGGGCCCGAGCAGCGAGGTGCGGTCGACGAACTCGACCGGTACGGCGGCCATCGCCTCGCGGTACTGCTGGTCGAGGTACAGGTCCTGCACCCTCTTGGCGGCCTCCGCGTACCCCATCCGCACCGCGAGGTCGTTGTAGAAGTTCTTCTCCCGGCTGCCCATGCCGCCGATGTACAGCGCGGCGTACCCGCGGACCGGGTCGGCGCAGGCCTCGACGTCGTCGCCGAGCACCACCGGCACCGAGGCGGCGACGTCGAAGCCGGACAGGTCCTTGCCGGCCTTGGCCCGGCCCGCCGCCACCTGCATGAGTTGCTCGGCGATGTAGTCCGGCTCATTGAAGATGCCCAGCCATCCGTCGGCGATCTCGCCGGCCAGTTCGAGGTTCTTCGGACCCACCGCGGCCAGATAGATCGGTACGTGGTCCCGCGCCGGGTGCACCGAGAGCTTCAGCGCCTTGCCCGGTCCGCCGGGCAGCGGCAGCGTGAAGTGCTCGCCCTCGTACGCCACCCGCTCGCGGCGCAGCGCGGCGTTGACGATGTCGACATATTCGCGCGTGCGTCCGAGCGGCTTGCCGAACCGTACGCCGTGCCAGCCCTCGGACACCTGCGGGCCGGACACGCCCAGCCCGAGCCGGAACCGCCCACCGGACAGCGTGTCGAGCGTCGCCGCGGTCATCGCCGCCATCGCCGGGGTCCGGGCCGGGATCTGGAAGACCGCCGCGCCGAGATCGATCGTCGAGGTCTGCCCGGCCAGCCAGGCGAGCACGGTCGGCGCGTCGGACCCGTACGCCTCGGCCGCCCACGTCACCGTGTACCCGAGCCGCTCGGCCTCGCGCACCACGGTCAGATGATCGAGGTGATCGCCCCCGCCGAGGACGAATCCGATGTTGAGTCCGAGTCGCATGGCAGGCGAGCCTATCCGGGCCCTGTCGGCCGCCCGCACTAGGCTCGGTGCATGCAGCAGCGGTACGTCGGGAACAGCGGCCTGCGGGTTGGGCGGCTCGGTCTCGGCACCATGTCGTGGGGCCGCGACACCGACGAACACGAGGCGCGCGAGCAGCTGTCCTCGTTCGCCGCGGCCGGCGGAACATTGGTCGACACCGCTGCGGCGTACGGCGACGGTGCCTCCGAACGGCTGATCGGATCGCTGCTCGGGGACGTGGTGCCGCGCGACGAGCTGGTGATCGCCACCAAGGCCGGATACACGGTCCGCGACGGCCGCCGGCTGCGTGACACCTCCCGTGGCGCATTGCTGCGCGACCTGGAGGGCTCGCTGCGCCGGCTCGGCACCTCGTACGTCGATCTGTGGCAGGTGCACAGTTGGTCCAACGACGTCGCCCTGACCGAGACACTCACCGCTCTGGACGCCGCGGTGTCATCCGGCAAGGCCCGGTACGTCGGGGTCTCGAACTACACCGGCTGGCAGGTCGCCCGGGCGGTCACCTGGCAGCAGGCCTGGCCAGGCCGCGCGGTCCCGGTGTCGAACCAGGTGGAGTACTCGCTGCTGGCCCGCGGCGCCGAGGCCGAGGTCGTACCGGCCGCCGCGGATCTGGGGATCGGCGTGCTGTCGTGGTCTCCGCTCGGCCGGGGTGTGCTGACCGGCAAGTACCGCACCAGCATCCCGGCCGACTCGCGCGCGGCGTCGGCACATCTGGCCAGATTCGTCGACCCCTACCTCGACGAGCGTGGATCGGGCATCGTGGAGGCAGTCGCCCGCGCCGCCGACGGCCTGGGCTGGACCGCCCTGGAGGTGGCGTTGACCTGGGTACGCGACCGGCCGGGCGTCACCGCGCCGATCGTCGGCGCACGCACCGCCACCCAGCTCAAGGCCGCACTGGCCACCGAGGACCTCGTCCTGCCGGCGGCGATCAGCATCGCGCTCGAGGACGTGTCCTGAGTGGGCTCGGCGGAGTACGAGATGCAGAAGCTGATCGTTTCCCGGACCGAGTCGCGTGGCGCTGTCCGGCGGCTGCTCGCCGAGCATGCCGAGTACGGCGGCTGGGAGCTGGCCCGGCTGCGCCGGTACCCCGACGGCACGCGCAAGGTCTGGCTGCGCCGCCGGATCATCCGGATGCGCAGCACCCTGCATTCCTAGAGGTCGTGCCGGACCCAGACGTTGGGTTCGACGTACACGGCCTGGTCGTGTTCGGGGTAGCAGTGCACCGGCGTGAGCGCGCCCGGTACGTGTACGTCGCCCGGCCGGTCGAACGGCAGGCCGGTCCACTCCCGCCACTCGGCCAGCGAGCCCGGGACCACCATCGAGGTCGGCGCGACCGTCACGATTTCGGCGCCGGCCTTGACGTGCACGCGCAGCCACGGATCCACCGGCAGCCCGTCGTCGCGTACCTGCTCGATATACGTTGCCATCGGCAACTGCGGGTCCTGCTTGCCGTTCGGCCGGACCGGTGCGTACAAGGTGTCGATGCCCTGCTTGCGTACGGCGTCCCGCATCGCGTCGAGCATCAGGTGCGACAGGCCCTTGCCGAGGTGGTCCTGCGCGATCGCGATCTCCAGCGCACTGGCAACCGTCGGCGTCTCGCCGCGCCGGTGGTCGCC
>JBKPSJ010000244.1:0-9993 GCA_046765875.1 Actinomycetota bacterium | reverse complement strand
GGGCTGGTGGCCGTGCTCGCGGTCGTCGCGTTCTGCATACCGCGGACCGGGAGTCCCGGGGTGAGCGGGACGCTCACGCTCGAGCCGGCAGACGCTGGTACGGCGTACGCGGTGGTCCAACTCGAACCGGAGGATGCGGCTGAGGGTGCGCGATGGTTCGAGGCGACCGCTTGGCAGGGCGGCGGCTTCCGGCACGGGCGGATGGAGAAGGTTGCCGACGGCACCTACCGCAGCACCGTGCCGCTTCCGTTGTACGGCGAGTGGAAGTCGATGGTCCGGCTGCACCGCGGTCAGCGCGACATGGTGTCGATGTGGGTGTACGCGCCCGCCGACCCGCAGATCGGCAAGTCCGAGGTCGCCCCCGTCAGCGGGGTACGGCGCGAGTTCCTGCATGAGCAGCAGGTGTTGCGGCGCGAGGA
The DNA here is from genome assembly GCA_046765875.1 of Actinomycetota bacterium. GTDB lineage: Bacteria > Actinomycetota > Actinomycetes > Propionibacteriales > Kribbellaceae > DASRHY01. The sequence continues at coordinate 9,574 of JBKPSJ010000244.1, read as the reverse complement.
GCGGACCGACGTACCGCGGTGGATGTGGAACGCCGGCTACGGCCTGCTCGCAGTGGTCGGCGCACTCGAGATCGCCGCCGTCGCCCTGCTGCTGGCGCGTGCCGCCCGCGGCGGACGGACACGGGTGGTCCGGTCGCCCGACAAGGTGGGGGAGCCCGTGTGACCGAGTTGCTCACATCCGACGGCGTAGAGCTGCACGTGGAAACGACCGGGCCTTCCGACGCGCCTGGCGCACGCGATCCCAGGAGCCCGGCTGTGGATGTACCCCGGCGCGGACCACATGCTCATGCAGGAGCGCCACCGAGACGTGCACCGCCTAGCCTGCCTAGCCCGCCGCGCCACCGCCGTCGGGTGATCGTCCAACGATCACCAAACCTGGGCGCTTAGGCTGTGGGCCGTGTCGAAGGAGAGTGACGGGCCGCTGCTGTCCGACCTGGTCGTGGCCGATCTGACCCGGGCGCTGGCCGGCCCGCACGCCGCGATGATGCTCGGCGACCTCGGTGCCCGGGTGATCAAGGTCGAGATGCCCGGAACCGGTGACGACAGCCGTACCTGGGGACCCCCGTTCGCAGGACCTCCCGACGCCCACGAGGCCACGTACTTCCTTTCCGCGAACCGGAACAAGGAGTCGGTGACCGCGGACCTCAAGTCCGAACAGGGCAAGGACTTCCTGGCCCGGCTGGTCAAGCACGCCGACGTACTGCTGGAGAACTTCCGGCCCGGCGTTCTCGACCGGCTCGGCTTCTCCATCGAGCGGCTGCACGAGCTCAACCCCGGCCTGGTGATCTGCTCGATCACCGGCTTCGGTCACGATGGACCCGAGGGCGGACGTGCCGGGTACGACCAGATCGCCCAGGGCGAGGGCGGCCTGATGAGCCTGACCGGGCTCACCGAACCCACCAAGGTCGGCCTGCCGATCGCGGATCTGCTCGCCGGGATGAACGCGGCGTACGGCGTTCTCGCGGCGTTGCACGAGCGTTCCCGCACCGGCCGCGGCCGGGTGGTACGCACCAGCCTGCTGGCCTCGGTCGTCGGCGTACACGCCTTCCAGGGGACCCGCTGGACGGTGGCCGGCGAGATGCCGGAACGGACCGGCAACCACCATGCCCAGATCGCACCGTACGGCTCCTACCGAACCGCCGACGAGATCGTTCAGGTGGCGGTCGGCAGCCAGTCGCAGTGGCGCGAGTTCGCACCCGTCGTCGGGCTGGACCCCGACGACGAGCGGTTCGCGGTGAACTCCGCGCGAGTGGCCCGACGGGCGGAGCTGACGGCGCTGATCGAGCGGGCCTTCGCCGAAGAACCGGCCGATACGTGGCTGGAACACCTTGCTGACAAGGGGATTCCGAGCGGCAAGGTACGCACGCTGGACCAGGTGTACGGGTGGGAGCAGACCCACTCGCAGGGCCTGCTGATGGAGGTCGAGCACCCGGTGCTGGGCACGATCCGGCTGCCCGGCTCGCCGATCCGGTTCGACGACGCGTCGTGCGGCGGGCGCGAGACCAACCTCGCACCGCCCACGCTGGGGCAGCACGACGAGTCGGTCCGGGCCTGGCTGGACGCGTTCGGCGACGACTGAGCGGGCCGTTCCGGGTGCGTGAGAAGATTCCCGCGTGACGTCCCTACCCAGCGTTTCCTACTCGATCACCGTACGGCTCGAGGTCCCCGCCGGAGGGTCCGCCGTCAGTAGGCTGACAACGGCGGTCGAGGAGGCCGGCGGAGTGGTCACCGCGCTCGACGTCACCGCCTCGGGGCACGAGCGGCTGCGGATCGACGTCACCTGCGCGGCTCGTGACACCGCGCACGCCGACCAACTGGTCGAGGTGATGCGCGCGGTGCCCGGGGTGGAGATCGGGAAGGTGTCCGACCGGACCTTCCTGATGCACCTCGGCGGCAAGATCTCGATGGAGACCAAGCACCCGATCCGCAACCGTGACGACCTGTCGATGATCTACACCCCGGGTGTGGCGCGGGTCTGCCTGGCGATCGCGAAGAACCCCGAGGACGCCCGCCGGCTGACGATCAAGCGCAACAGCGTCGCGGTGGTCACCGACGGATCGGCGGTCCTCGGCCTGGGCAACATCGGGCCGAAGGCGGCGCTGCCGGTGATGGAGGGCAAGGCCGCGCTCTTCAAGCGGTTCGCCGGGATCGACGCATGGCCGCTGTGCCTGGACACCCAGGACACCGACGCGATCGTGAGCATCGTCAAGGCGATCGCGCCGGGGTTCGCCGGGATCAACCTGGAGGACATCTCCGCGCCGCGCTGCTTCGAGATCGAGGCCCGGTTGCGTGAGGAACTGGATATCCCGGTGTTCCACGACGACCAGCACGGCACCGCGGTCGTCGTGCTGGCCGCGCTGCTGAACGCGCTGCGAGTGGTCGGCAAGGACATCGGTGCCGTGCGGGTGGTGATGTCCGGTGCGGGTGCAGCCGGCACCGCGATCCTCAAAATGCTGCTCGCGGCCGGCGTCAAGGACGCGGTGGTGGCCGACATCGACGGCGTCATCCACCTCGAGCGCGACGGCCTGTCGCCCGAGTTGCGCTGGATCGCGGAGAACACCAACGCCGCCAAGTACTCCGGTGATCTCAAGGGCGCGCTGGCCGGTGCCGACGTGTTCATCGGGGTGTCCGCGCCGAACATCCTGACCGGCGACGACGTCGCCGCCATGAACGACGCCTCGATCGTGTTCGCACTGGCCAACCCGGACCCCGAGGTCGACCCGACCGCGGCCGCGCAGCACGCCGCGGTCGTGGCCACCGGGCGCAGCGACTTCCCGAACCAGATCAACAACGTGCTGGTGTTCCCCGGGGTCTTCCGCGGCCTGCTCGACGCGCATTCCGCGAAGGTGTCGGTCGAGATGGAGCTTGCCGCGGCCAAGGCCCTGGCCGGCACCGTGTCCGACGCCGAGCTGAACGCGAACTACATCGTGCCGAGCGTGTTCCACCCGGAGGTGCACACGATGGTCGCGCACGCCGTCCGCGACGCCGCGGGCGGCAGGGCGCCGGTTGCCGAGCACCTCGGCGAGGACGCCCTGGCGTGAGCCGGCGAGGATGGCAGATCGCGTTCGCACTCGCGTGCGTGGTCAACGTGCTGGTGCTGTATTCGCCCGAGTCCGGGCCGAGCAACATCCCGTACGCCGACAAGGTGGTGCACGTGCTGCTGTTCGCGGCGGTGGCGTTCACCGGTACGAAGCTCGGGCTGCCGCTGGCCTGGCTGGTGCCCGTACTGGTGTTGAATGCGGCTGTCAGTGAGCTGGTGCAGCACTACTGGCTGTCGCAGCGCAGCGGGGATGTGTTCGACGCGGTCGCGGATGTCGCCGGGGTGGCCCTCGGTGTCTGGCTCGCGACCGGACGGCGCACACATACGACCTGATCGCTCGACCCGATGTCCGACATCATGGAACCATGACGGCCACGACCCTGACCGGCTCGCTGCTGGTGGCGACGCCGATGTTGGACGAGCCGCCGTTCCGCCGTTCCGTCGTACTGCTGCTCGACCACGACGAGGACGGTGCGCTCGGGGTGGTCGTGAACCAGGCCGCGGACCTCGCGGTCGACCGGGTGCTGTCAGCTTGGTCGCAGACCGTCAGCGAGCCTGGTGTGCTGTTCGTCGGCGGCCCGGTCGGCACCGACAGCGCGCTGGCCGTCGCCGAGCTCGCGGCCGGCGTCACCGCGACATCCGGCCCGCCGGGCTGGCGTGGCTGCTTCGGCCGGATCGGGCTGGTCGACCTCGACGCGCCACCCGAGCTGCTCGGCGGCGCGATCGGCCGGATGCGGATCTTCGCCGGGTACTCCGGCTGGGGCAGCGGTCAGCTCGAGGATGAGATCTCCGAGGGCGCCTGGTACGTCGTGGAGTCCGACCCGGACGACGTGTTCGACCTGCACCCGGCCGGGCTGTGGCGGCGGGTGCTGCGCCGGCAACGCGACGAGATGGCGTTCGTGTCGACGTATCCCGACGACCCGGCGCTGAACTAGCTATTCGCCGTCGGAGCCTTCGTCGTCACCGGGGCGGAGCGACTCCCAGATCTCCTTGCACTCCGGGCAGACCGGGAACCGCTGCGGGTCGCGGCTGGGCACCCAGACCTTGCCGCACAGCGCGACCACCGGCGTACCCATCACCATCGCCTCGGTGAGCTTGTCCTTCGGCACGTAGTGCGCGAACCGCTCGTGATCACCCTCGTCGAGGGACGGCTTGGTGCGCTCGTCGGTGAGCGTCTTGGCACCGGGGCTCAACTGCGTGCTCATACCGACCGAGTTTAGACCCGCACGCCCAAATCCGGCCGTGGCAGGATTCCGCTGTGGAACTGACTGCTGACGAAGTGCTCACCACCACCCGATCGGTGCGCAAGCGCCTCGATCTCGAGCGTCCGGTGCCGCTGGACCTGGTCCGCGAGTGCCTCGAGATAGCGCTTCAGGCGCCGTCGGGGAGCAACCGGCAGACGTGGCACTTCGTCGTCGTGACCGATGCCGCCCGGCGTGCGGCAATCGGGGAGTTCTACCGGCGGTCGGTCGCGGCGTACCTCGACTCGCCCGGTGCGGCCGGCAAGCTGTTCGGCGACGACCCGAGCCGGGCCGCGGTACAGCAACGGGTCGGCAGCAGCGTGGCGTACCTGGGCGAGCACATCGGCGAGGTGCCGGTGCACGTCATCCCGTGCCTGAAGATGCGAAGGTTGCCGTCCGGCAACCAAGCGAGCGTCTGGGGTTCGATCCTGCCGGCCGCGTGGAGCTACATGCTCGCCGCCCGCGGCCGCGGTCTGGGTACGGCGTGGACGACCCTGCACCTTCGGTACGAGCGGGAGATCGCAGAGCTGCTGGAGTTGCCGCCAGACGTCCATCAGGCGGTCCTGATCCCGACGGCGTACTACACCGGTACGTCGTTCAAGCCGGCGCCGCGCGAGCCGCTGGACGACGTCCTGCACGTCGACCGGTGGTGACGGCGATCAGTTGATCAGATCGGCGACCGCGGCGATGCCACGCTCGATCGTGGACTCCGACAGGTTGCCGAAGCCCAGTACGAGTTCGGGCGGCCCGGTCGTCTCAGACCGGTAGAGGCTCATCGGGTACAGGCCGACCGAACGGGTTCGGGCCGCCGCCACGATCGCCTGCTCGTCGGCGTCCTCGCGCAATGTCAGGACGGCGTGGAAGCCTGCTTCGAGTCCGCTGAGAGTGCGCTCCGGGGCGTACGCGGCAAGCGCCGTAACCAGGGCAGCGCGGCGGGCGGCGTACTTGGTCCGCATCAGACGGAGGTGCTTGTCGTACCGGCCGGACTCGATCAGCGCCGCGAACGCGATCTGCTCGATGAGTGGTGAGCCGCGGTCGCTGTACAGCTTGGCCTGCGCGACAGCCTCCAACAGCGCGGGCGGTACGACCATCCAGCCGATCCGCAGGGCCGGCGCCAGCGACTTGCTGACCGAACCGAGCAGCACCACCCGGTCCGGCGCAAGGCCCTGCAGTGCGCCGATCGGCTCGCGGTCGTACCGGAACTCGGCGTCGTAATCGTCCTCGATGATGATCGCGTCCCGCTCCTGCGCCCACGCGACCAGTTCCTGCCTGCGACGCGGGCCGAGTACGCCGCCGTTGGCCGCCTGGTGCGCCGGGGTGAGCACCACCGCGCGGGCGCCGGTCGCGGCCAGCGCCTCGGTGATCACCCCGTCGGCGTCGATCGGTACCGACACCACATCGGCTCCGGCGTACCGGGCGATGTTGCGGTGGTCACGATCGCCGGGGTCCTCGACCGCGATGGTGCCGATGCCGGCGCGGACCAGGGCGTGCACGGTCAGGCTGAGGCCCTGGGCGAACCCGGTGCACGCGATCAGCAGGTCAGGGTCGGCGACCGCGCGCCGCACCCGGCGCAGGTACGCCGCCAGCACGGTCTGGAGCTCGGGGCTGCCGGTGGCATCCATCGCGGTGTCCGGCGTCTTCGGGAACGTGTAGCGCAGTTGCTCGGACTGGATGTCCCGGCATGCCTTCCGCAGCGCCCAGCTCCAGTCGTACCGCGGGAAGCTCGTGGTGTCCGGGACGCCGATCCGGAAGTCGATCGCCGGCACCGGCTCAGGCGAGGCACGCCGGGCGGCCTCGGCTGGCGGTCGCGCGCTGCCCGACACCCGGGTGGCCGAGCCGCCGCGGGTGACCAGGTAGCCCTCGGCCTGGAGCTGGGCGTAGCACTCGGACACCAGGCCGCGGGAGATGCCGAGTTCGCGGGCCAGGGTGCGCGAGCTCGGCAACCGTTCGCCCGCGGCCAGCCGGCCGGCGCGGATCGCGTCGCGCAGCTCGCGCTCGAGCTGGATTCGCAACGGGTCGGCGGCCGCCCGGTCGAGCTGGAGCAGCAGGTCCGGACCCAAACCGGTCCACTCGATCGTCATGGAATTGGATCTTATCGGCAGACCGGTTCGATTCCTACGGTGAGTGCACCGACCTCGAAGGAGCCGACGATGACCACCCTGGAGCTGACCGCACCCGCGGTCGCCGAACCTGCCGACCGGCTGGTGACCGCGCAGTTGGTGCGGGTCCTGGTCGCGATATTCGGTTCCTGCCTGAACTTCTACCTGCTGATCTCGGTCGTGCCGTTGTATCTGGCGCGGGCCGGCTGGAGCAGTGCCGGCGCCGGTCTCGCGACCGGGCTGATGATGGCGGCCACGGTCGCGACCGAGGTGCTGGTGCCGGTGCTCGTCGGCCGGTTCGGGTACCGCGCGTTGCTGGGCGCGGGGCTCGTGCTGCTGGGTGTGCCGTCGCTGGTGCTGATGGTCTCCGCGGCCACCCCGCTGGTGGTGCTGGTGAGCGTGGCGCGGGGTGCCGGGCTGGCAATCATGTTCGTCGCCGACACCGCTCTGGTCGCGGCCGTGGTGCCGGCCGGACGACGGGGCGAGGCGCTCGGGCTGGCCGGTGTCGTCGCCGGGGCGCCCGCGGTGATCGGCCTGCCGCTCGGCGTCGACCTGGCCGGTCGGTACGGGTTCGAGGTCGTCTTCGCGCTGGCGGCAGTCGTTGCCTTCGCCGGCCTGGCTGCCCTGCCCGGGCTCCCACGCGGGGCCGGTGGTGAGGCGGCGGACCGGCCGGCGGATGTGTTGCGCGGATTGCGGAACGGCGCACTGCGGCGGCCGGTGATCGTGTTCGGCGTGATGGCGATGGCCGGCGGGGTGGTGGCGACCTTCCTGCCGCTGGCCGCCGCCGGTCCGCTGGTGCCGGTGGCGCTGCTGATCCAGGCCGCGGGCGCCCCGGCCGCGCGGTGGTTCGCCGGCCGGTACGGCGACAGGCACGGCCATGGCCGGCTGCTGGTGCCGTCGGTGCTGCTGACCGCGATCGGCGCCGCGAGCCTGGTGCTGCTGGATCAGCCGGTCGCGGTGATCGGCGGGATGGTCCTGTTCGGACTCGGCTTCGGTGCCGCGCAGAACGTGGCGCTGTCGGTGATGTTCGATCGGGTCCCGCGGAACGGGTACAGCCGGGTCAGCGCGTTGTGGAGTGTGTCGTACGACGCGGGCTGGGGGATCGGTGCGATCGCTTTCGGCTCGGTGGCCGGCGTGACCGGCTATCCGATGGCCTTCGGCATGGTCGCGCTGTCCCTGCTGGCCGTGCTGGTGCCGGCGTACCGCGACCGCGTGTGACGTCAGAGGTCTGTCCGCCGAGTCGGGTAAGGTCCCTTCTCGCGCCGTCCGACCGACTACCACGGGGAGCTCCGCAGCCGGTGAATTCGCATCTCCCGCCGCTGCCACCGGCGTACCCGGATCGCGCCGCCTGGGGAACGGCAGCCAAGCTGCGCGCCTGGCAGGCCGAGGCGCTCAAGCTTTACCTCGACACAAACCCGAAGGACTTCCTCGCCGTCGCCACACCGGGCGCGGGCAAGACCACCTTCGCGCTGACCGTGGCGGCCGAACTGCTTCAGCGCCGCACGATCGAGCGAATCACCGTCGTCGTGCCGACCGAGCATCTCAAGGTGCAGTGGGCCGACGCCGCCGACCGCGCCGGGATCGCGCTCGACCCGAACTTCTCCGGTCGCAGGGGCCGGACGAACAAGGACTACCAGGGCGTCGTGGTGACCTACGCCGGCGTCGCGACGAACCCGCTGGCGTTCCGGGTCCGCACCGAGAAGTTCCGCACCCTGGTGATCCTGGACGAGATCCACCATGGCGGCGACGCGCTCAGCTGGGGTGACGGCATCCGCGAGGCCTTCGACCCGGCCATCCGGCGGCTGTCGTTGACCGGGACACCGTTCCGCAGCGACGACAACCCGATCCCGTTCGTCACGTATGTCGACGACCACTCGCAGGCCGACTACACGTACGGGTACGGTCGCGCTCTGGCCGACCACGTGGTCCGGCCCGTGTTGTTCATGGCGTACTCCGGCGAGATGCGTTGGCGGACGCGCGCCGGCGACGAGATCGCGGCCCGGCTGGGCGAGGCCCTGACCAAGGACCTGACCGCGCAGGCGCTGCGTACGGCGCTCGACCCGGCCGGCGAGTGGATCCCCGCCGTGCTGTCGGCCGCCGACACCCGCCTGACCGAGGTACGCAGGCACATGCCGGACGCCGGCGGGCTGGTGATCGCCGGCGACCAGGAGTCGGCCCGGGCGTACGCGAAGGTACTCAAGTCGATCACCGGCGAGACGGCGACGGTGGTGCTCTCGGACGAGAAGACGTCGAGCAAGCGGATCGCGGCGTTCAGCGAGGGCGACCAGCGCTGGATGGTCGCGGTCCGGATGGTCAGCGAGGGCGTCGACGTGCCGCGGCTCGCCGTGGGTGTGTACGCGACATCCACCTCGACGCCGCTCTTCTTCGCCCAGGCGGTCGGCCGATTCGTACGGGCCCGCAAGCGAGGTGAGACCGCGTCGGTCTTCGTGCCGTCGGTGCAGCGGCTGCTCGGGTTCGCGGCCGAGATGGAGGTCGAGCGCGACCATGTGCTCGGCCGGCCGGTCAACGACGACGGCGACATCTTCGCGGCCGAGGAAGCTCTGGTAGCGGGGGCCAACGCCCAGGAGAGTGCCTCGGACGGGCTCGAGCAGCAGTTCGCGGCGCTCGGCTCGGAGGCGAGCTTCGACCGGGTCGTCTACGACGGCGGCGACTACGGGCTCGGCGGCTCAGAGGAGGAACTGGACTTCCTCGGCCTGCCGGGCCTGCTCGAGCCGGACCAGGTGCGCGAACTGCTCCGCAGCCGCCAGGAGAAGACGATGAAGCGCGGCCGGGGCAGGACCAAGGCCGGGGAGGCGCCGACACCTGCCGAGCTGGCCACGCACGAGCAGTTGGCGCTGCTACGCCGCGAGCTCAACGGGCTGGTCGCGGCATGGCACCACCGGACCGGGCAGCCGCACGCCGTCATCCACACCGACCTTCGCCGTGAGCTCGGCGGACCGGCCGCCGCGCACGCCTCGGCCGATGAGCTCCGCGAGCGGATCGAGCGCCTCCGCGACTGGTCCGCCCGCCGCCGGGCCTAGCGTCCCCAGCCCCGCCCGCCGCCGGGCGTAGCTTCCCGAGCCGCACAGGCATTGTGACGGCGCCGTGTTGACCGTGCGGCTCATGGGGCTGGGTCAGGGGCTCCAGTCGTAACGGCCGCCGGCGTACCAGGCGAGTGCGGCGCGGAGCTCGCG
>JBKPSJ010000243.1:0-11013 GCA_046765875.1 Actinomycetota bacterium | reverse complement strand
GACCCGTCCGGCATCAGGATGTCGCAGAACATCCGCGCGGTGCCCTGGGTCTCGCCGCGCCACGGCAGGATCTGGAACGTAGACGGGTCCGGCTTGGCCAGCATGTCCGCCTCGTACACCCGCGCGAACCCCTCGATCGCGGAACCGTCGAACCCGATCCCCTCGGCGAAGGCGCCCTCCAGTTCGGCCGGTGCCACCGCGACGGACTTGAGGAAGCCGAGCACGTCGGTGAACCACAGCCGCACGAACCGTACGTCGCGCTCCTCCAGCGCCCGCAGCACGAACTCCTGCTGCTTGTCCATCCGAGTCTCCCTCGCTGAATGACCGCGCCCAGTGTGCACGCTCCGTGTTACTGCGACATTACGTCGCCCACCGAGCCGAGCACCCGACGTGGGTTCGCAGGTCTTCTTGTGGATCCCTGCACGGTGTGCGGCGCGCCACCCACAACAACGTGCGGGCACCCGCTATCGGACCGGTCGTCGCTCCGGATCGACCGGTCATCGACGGAACACCGTGGTGCGTCCCCGGTCTGGACCCGCCGTGCGGTTACCGTGGAGTTGTGACGAGCATGCCCGGGGGTCGCGCGATCAGGCCGATCCTCATCTTCGACGGCGACTGCGCGTTCTGTACGAGCAGCGTCCAGTGGTTGCAGCGGCGGCTCGGGTCGGATGTCGCTGTCGAGCCGTGGCAGTACCTGGACCTGGCGTTGTACGGCACCGATTCGCACCAGGCCCAACACGAGGTGTTGTGGGTCGACTACTCGGGCCGCGTGTACGGCGGGGCGCAGGCGCTCGCGCAGTGGCTGATCCTCAGCGGCGGCACGTGGGGCGCGATCGGCCAGCTGCTGACCATTCCGCCGGTGAGCTGGCTGGCGGCCGGCGTTTACCGGCTGATCGCGAACAACCGGGACCGGATGCCGGGCGGCTCCCCCGCCTGTGCGATCCGCCCGGAGCGGCACCACCACCCGACGAACCACCCCACCAACCGGCCACGCGACGCCGCCTGACATCGACCCTCGAACCGGCCCTGCCCACAGCGTGTCGGCGTTGATAAGACCGGGACAGGGCAGCGTGGGGGCCTTAGCATCGTCAGTGAGCGTCGAGAGACGTGGCGTCACCGGCTCCCAGGGGTGGGGTTCACCGGGCGCCGTCAAGGGGGTGCACGTCATGACCGTGCGTCAGGAATGGACCCAGCGGACCCTCCCGAAGGAGGAGATCCGGTTCGCCGTGGTGCTCAACGGCGGCGCCAGTATGGCCGTCTGGATGGGCGGCGTGGTCACCGAGATCGACGCCGTCACCCGCGGCCGCGGTACGTACGGCCGGTTGCTCGACCTGCTCGATCTGGACGCGCGGGCCGACGTCATCGCCGGTACGTCGGCGGGCGGGATCAACGGCGCGGCCCTCGCGCTGAGCCAGGCCAACGAGCTCGCCGACGTGTCCAAACTGCGCGACCTGTGGGCCGAGCAGGGCCGGATGGACAGCCTGCTGCAGCAACCGTTCCGCGGCTCGCCGGCCTCGCTGCTGCGTGGCGACGACTACTTCCTTCCCAAGTTGTATGAGGCGCTGCGGCGGCTCACGCAGCCATGGCGGTCGTCGCGGGTCGACGCCCGGCCGGTGGACCTGACCATCACCACCACCCTGCTCAACGGCGCCCGGACGGTGTCGGTCGACTCGCTCGGCCAGCAACTGCCACAGCGCGAGCACGACGGGCAGTTCCGCTTCGTCCGCGGCGAGGGCGGCGACGACTTCAACCCGGACGCCGATCCCGAACTCGCCGCGCGGCTCGCGATCGCGGCCCGCTGCTCGGCCGGGTTCCCGGTCGCGTTCGAGCCCTGCTTCGTACCGGCCTTCGACATCCGCAGCCGCTCGAACAGCAATCTTCTCAACGGCCAGTCCACCGCCATTGGAAATGGCCAGGTGACCGGGCCGCACCCGAACGACGGCGGCTCGCCGCGCTGGCAGGTGTCCGGGTCCGAGGTCGACGTGTCGAATCCGCTGCGCCGTCCCGATCTCGGCCGGTTCGTCTCCTGGCGCGATGCCGGCCCGGCAGACGAGATACCCGAGGACCGCTCCCGGTACGCCGTCGACGGCGGCGTGCTGGAGAACACCCCGACAAAGCAGGCGCTCGACGCCATCAGTCGGATGCCGGCCGGCGGCCTGGTCCACCGGGTGATGCTGCTGGTCTATCCGCACGCACCGGCGAACGTGCCGGACCCGGCGGACCGGCCGGATGAGCCGCCGGCCGTCACCTCGACGCTCGGCAGCGTGCTCGGCGCGTTGCTGAGCCAGACCAGCCGCACGTTCGTCAACGAGGTCGAGGACTTCAACCGCGCAAGCGCGTCGCGGCGCGGGACCCGGCACGACGTACTGGAGACCGCCGGCGGCCCGGATGGCCTGTGGCGGCTGGCCGGCGCGATCTTCGAGAACTACCGGCGGCTGCGGATCCGCCGCGCCGCAAGAGATCTGGCCAAGCGGTTCACGCCGCCGACGAACTGGTCGTACGAACGTATCCGGCAGGCCGCCGAAGACGCGCAGAACGACTGGCTCGACCAGACGCCGTCGCGCCCGCTCCCGTACGTACCCGTCGAGTTGCCCGGCGGACCACCCGGTGCCATCGCCGCCGGCGTACCCGGTGCCCGATGGGCCTGGGGTGTGACGTCCGCGATCGACCTGTCCGAGGCCGCGATCGATCTGCTCGACCTGCTGATCGGAGTCGTACCGGCCGACGGATCGGTGACGGTCGCGAACGCGCGCGAGCAGACTTGCGTCGCGCAGGCCAGCCTGCGGCGAGTGCGGGACCGCACCGACGACGTGTGGACCGACGACCCCGTGCTGGCCAGGCTGCAGCCGAGCAAGGCGTACTGGAGCCTGCGGCTGGCCTATTACGCGCGGGTGATGCTCGGCGAGGACCTGCGGTACGACCAGGCCAAGCAGAGCGTGCTGGACTTCGAGCTCGAGGAGGCCGAGTCCAGCAGGGTCACCGTCGACGAACCCGGTCCCGCGATCGACGCGCTACGCCAGAACAGTCAGCCGGGCGTGCTGGGCCAGCAGGCCGCCGAAGCGGTCCGGCAGATCGTCGACGCCATCGGCTCGGTGCTCCACCTGCTGTCCATGCACGGCGACGCCCTGCCCGAACTGCGGCCGTGGCGGGAGTTGCTCACCGGCGTAACCGACCGCACCACCTTGTACAACCGGCTGCTGTGGCTGCACGTGGCCACCTGGACGATCGCGGACGAGTCGCCGACCGAGGCGAGCCTGCCGATCGACCTGATCCAGGTGTCGCTGCAGACCGCGAACCCCTTCGCGACGTACTCCACGACCCCCGACGACAAGGTGGGCGGCCTCTCGCTGCGGCGGTTCGGCGGATTCCTGAAGCGGTCCTGGCGGATGAACGACTGGACCTGGGGACGCATCGACGCCGCCACCATGCTGTGCCAGATCATCCTGTCGCCGCAGCGGCTGCGCCGCCGGATCATCCAGAACCAGGAGCTCCGCGACGAGAAGAGCGACGCGTTCACCGCCGCCGACGCATTCGTGACAAGGCTGGTCGACACCCTGTTCGGCCAGGATCTGCAGACGGGCATGCCCGACCCGGGCCCTCCCGGGTTCCTCGCCGGACTCCGGCAGGAGGCTGCCGACGAGCTCACCCCGCTGTACTGGAATGCCCGCAGCCACAGCCAACTCCCCCGCTGCCTGCCCAAGTTGGCCGCGATCGCCGCCTGGGCGGTGCACATCCAGGTTGCGATGGAGGAACTGCCGACGATCGCGAACGCGGTACGCGACGACCGTGGCGACCGCGCGAACCGGTTCTCCCGTGGCGAACTGTTCGTCGAGCAGTACGCCGACCTGTTGCGCAGCCTGCAAATGACGCGTACCGACCCGACCCGCTGGATCAGCAACCACGACGCGGATCTCGGCCTGCGGGCGCTGGACGCGTTCGACCGGGCCGGCATCGGGCGCGAGCCGCTCGCCGAGGAGGCCCGCAGCGACCAGATGATCCGTACGGCGGCCACCGCGGCCAGCGTCGCGGTCACCGTCGCAGACAGTCCGCGCTCGGGCCTGTCGGCGATCAAGCCGGTCACCCGTACCCTCCGCGGCGGCATGCTCATTCCGTACTGGACCATCCTCGGGCTGGCCGCGAGCGGAACGATCGTCCGGTTCCTGGCGCTGTGGTTCCTGGGCACCGGCGCGGTTCTGCTCGCGCTCCCGCTGCTCGGCGTCCTGCACGGCTGGGCGGCGGCGCCCGCGACCGCGATCGGTGTGGCGGCGCTGCTGACCGCGTTCGGGTTCGCGGCGATGCGAACCGGGACGTTGCTGCACAGCATCGTCCTGCTCACCCCCGTGATCCCGCTGCTCGCCTTCGCTGCCGAGCGCTGGCACGACCAACCGGACCACGGCGGTCAGGCGGTGGGACTCGGCACCATCGGCACGATCCTCGCGCTGACACTCACGCTGACCCTGCTCGGCAGCATGCCCGGCAACCTCGGCACACCACTGGCGAGCCTCTACAACGCACTCGACCGCACCGCACAGCGCTACACCGAGCGGTACGGCATCGGCGTTGTCCAGCAGAAGCCGGGTGCCCGCCGACGGGTCGAGACCCTGCTCTTGTGGCTGTCGCTGACGGTGGTGAAGGTCGTGGCCGTCGTCGCGACCATCGTGTTGCTGACGGCCGCGGCCACGTGGGCGAACGATCGCGTCGGCACGTGGACCAACCACCGCGGCTGGCTGATCCTGATCGCCACAGCGGTGACGCTTCTCGGCTGGATCCTCGGGTACTGGGCCGGCTGGTGCTACCGGCTCTGGTCGGACAACGGCGACGGCGCGGCCCGGCGATGGCGTACCCGTCCGGTCAACATGGCCGAGGCCACCGCGGCGACCTGGGCGGTGATCTACGGCACCGTGTTCGTCGTGATCGCGACCTGGGTGATCTGGCACTGGCCTGCGAAGGCCAACTGGGCCTGGCAGGCCGCGCTGGCCACCGCCGTCGTCTTCGCGATCGTCCTGCTGTACGTCGTTCCCGTCATGGTTCTGGTCCGTACGCCTCGGGTGCTGCGACGGCGGCTGTGCAACGACGTACAGCAGCGCCGGCTCGTGTGGCCTCGGCCGAACGAGGGCGTCGCTGAGGACGAGCGTCGCCGGCAGCAGCAGGCGGAGGTGGCGGAACTGCTGCATCGCAAGGACCTGGGCTACCGGTACCTGATCCGGGCAAAGCGCCCGGTACGCACCGCCGACCAGGCGCGGGTCCGGTACATCACGACGTACGTCGTCGGCATCAGGCGACCGGTGGTCACCGAGATCGAGCTGACCAAGACTGGCTGCAAGCTGGCCGAGCGGGTCACCAAGGTGGTCCCGGTCGATTCCCCCTGACTCGGCTTTTCGGCCTAGGCGGGCGCCTTCGCCGCTGCTTGCGTATCGGGTACGTCCTTGCGACGGCCGATCCGTTCGAGTGGGGCGAAGGCGAGCCAGCACACCACGGTCGGGAGGAAGTGAATCCCCAGGATCACCGTGTTCGCCAAATGGAAGCCCAGGAAGAACAAGGCCGCGAACAACAGCCAGCGACCTTTGAGCCAGAGCACGATCGGCGACAGCATCTCGCCGATGAAGCCGACCCACTGCATCACGTGCAGCAGCCACGGATAGTTCAGAAGCCACTCCCCGACGGCGTGCGGACGCCGCACGATCGCCCAGGTCAGCACCGCACTGCCGGGCCAGGTGACGGCCCAGCCACCGCTGCGGATCTTCGCCGTCGCCGACAGCGCGTACGTCGCCACCACCGCGATCTGGATGCACTTGACCGCCCAGCCCGCGGCCTCGCTCGGCCGGCGATCGCCGAACCGGGCGGCGCCCACTGTCGGCAGCACCCACAGCGCGACCACCAGTGCCAGGTGGTCGTGGTCGACCTTGCCGTCGCTCATCCCGATCAGCACCCACCAGGTGAACGCCGGCGCGACGATCCAGCCGGCCACCCGCGGCAGCCGGTTCGTCGCCCCGACCAGACACGCCACGATCAGGACGACGTACAGGGTGTTGGTGAGCGGAACGCTGGGGCGCGGAAGGTCGAGCAGGCGGGCAATGAACAACGGCTGGTACAGCCCGGGCTCCTGGCCCTTCTGCCGGGTGTCGCGAACGAACGCGTGCATGTCGAGGATCACGAACAGGTACAGGATCGTGCGCAGCCACGCGATCCGGGCGATCGCCACCGGCGGGAAGAACCAGTTCACCGGCGCACCTGCCAGACCGCCAGGACCTTCGACGTCGGTGGCCCGGAGACCCTGCCGTCGACCAGCGTGGTGGTGTCGCGGATGAGTTCGAGCCGTACGTACTTCGGCTTCTTCGGGTGCTGGCGCGCCCAGCCGTCGGCCACTGCCTGCAGCAGCGACGGGTCCGCGATGATCTCGCCTGTGCGCGCCTCGATCTCGGCCCGCGCGATGCCTGTGCCCTCGATGTTGAGCGGTACGTCAACGGTGGTGCCGGCATCGGTCAGAGCGGAGATGCGGATGTAGTCGATCGACGCGTCGGCGGGCACGGTCATCGCGTACTGCGACATCGGCCCGAAGGGCCACAGGTCGTCGGTACCGCGGGCCGATCCGTTGATCAGCAGCGCGATGCCGGCCAGCACGACGACCAGTCGGGCGATCCGCCCGCGCCTGCCGACTCGTACGACCTCCTGACCCACGACGGTCATTAGACACCAGACCGCATTCGGACTCGCAGATGTGGGAGGCAGACCTGGCGGGAAGTAGGCTGCCGCCGTGGCCCAGTTACGTCTTGCACTCGCTCAGCTGAACGTGACGGTGGGCGACATCGACGGCAACGCCGACAAGATCGTGTCCTGGACCCGGCACGGCGTCGAGCGGGGTGCCCACCTGGTCGCGTTCCCCGAAATGGCGCTGACCGGCTACCCGGTCGAGGACCTGGCCCTGCGCCGTTCGTTCGTCGACGCGTCCCGGGCCGGCATCACCAAGCTGGCGGCCCGGCTGGCCGACGAGGGATTCGGCGAGACGGTCGTGGTCTGCGGCTACCTGGACCGTGCGGTCGGGGCCGCGATGGGCATGGACCGGCTCGGCCGCCCGAAGGGTTCGCCGACCAACGCGGCCGCCGTGATGCACCGCGGCTCGGTGGTCGGCCGGTACGCCAAGCACCACCTGCCGAACTATGGAGTCTTCGACGAGTATCGGCACTTCGTCCCCGGCGACACGCTGCTCGTCGTCCGCATCCACGGCATCGACGTCGCGATCACGATCTGCGAGGACCTGTGGCAGGACGGCGGCCCGGTCGCGGCCACACATGAGGCCGGCGCCGGTCTGCTGCTGGTGATCAACAGTTCCCCGTACGAGGCGAACAAGGACGACCTGCGCGGCGACCTGGTCAGCCGCCGCGCCCGCGAGGCCGGTTGCTCGCTGGCGTACGTCAACCTGGTCGGCGGGCAGGACGAACTGGTCTTCGACGGCGACTCGCTGATCGCCGACCCCGCCGGCGAGATCATCGCCCGCGCACCGCAGTTCGACGCCGGCGGGATGGTGGTCGACCTCGAGCTTCCCGCGGCTACCGAGGAGCCGCCGGCCGAGGGTGCCGGGATGGCGATCGAGCACGTCGTCATCCACCCGGACCCACTGCCCGAGTACGAGGCGATCCCGTCCGGGCACGCCCCGCGGCTGACCGACGAGGCCGAGATCTACGCAGCGATCGTCACCGGGCTGCGCGACTACGTCCACAAGAACGGCTTCAAGAGTGTGCTGCTCGGGCTGTCCGGCGGGATCGACTCCTGCCTG
Organism: Actinomycetota bacterium; assembly: GCA_046765875.1. Classification (GTDB taxonomy): domain Bacteria; phylum Actinomycetota; class Actinomycetes; order Propionibacteriales; family Kribbellaceae; genus DASRHY01. The sequence goes on along the minus strand of JBKPSJ010000243.1, from coordinate 3,239 downwards.
ACCGCGGCCATCGCCTGCGACGCGATCGGCGCGGAGCACGTACACGGCATCTCCAACCCGAGCCGGTACTCCACCGAGCACTCCAAGGACGACGCCGCCGAACTGGCCGCGCGTACCGGGCTGAACTACCGGGTGATCCCGATCCAGCCGATGGTGCAGCCGTTCCTCGACACGCTCGGGCTGACCGGCCTGGCCGAGGAGAACCTGCAGGCCCGGATCCGCGCGGTGATCTGGATGGGCCTGTCGAACGCCGACGGCCATCTGGTCCTTGCGTGCGGCAACAAGTCCGAGGTGTCGGTCGGGTACACCACGATCTACGGCGACGCGGTCGGCGGCTACGCGCCCTTGAAGGACCTCCCCAAGACGCTGGTGTGGCGGCTGGCCCGCTGGCGCAATGCGGACGCCGAGGCCCGCGGCCAGCGACCGCCCATTCCGGAGCACGCGATCGAGAAGCCGCCCTCCGCAGAGCTCCGCCCGGATCAGGTCGACACCGACTCGCTGCCGCCGTACGACCTGCTCGACGACATGCTCGACGACTACGTCGAACAGGACCGCGGCTCGGCCGACCTGGTCGCGGCCGGGTTCGACCCGGACCTGGTCAGCAAGGTGATCAACCTCGTCGACCATGCCGAGTACAAGCGCCGGCAGTACCCGCCGGGGCCGAAGCTCACGTACAAGGCGTTCGGCCGCGACCGGCGGGTGCCGATCACCAACCTGTGGCGCGAGGACGCGAGGAGGGCGACCGAGCACTGACCGGCTCATGGCGGCACCGGCCAGTGCCGCTCGAACTCGATCCGCCGGCGGGTGATTCGACCCGGCCGGTCGCCGCGCCGTGGACCAGCCTTTGGGCCAGCCCTCGAACGGCTCTGACGAGCTGCCGATCAGCCGGTGGCGCCGGGCCTTCAACCCGCCGCCGCCCGAGCCGGAGTCGCCGACGCCCGCACTGCCCGCGGCGCCCTCGCCACCGGCTCCGCGGCCGATGCCTGTGAGCGATCCCTCACAATCGCAGGGACTCGCCGCCCCTGCGCGGGGGTGGGACCATGAACCCATGGTTGACAACTTCATGTCGGCCGGTACCAACGGCGGCGCGGACGACGACGAAATGCCCGCACCGTACGGGACCGGACCGAGGCACCAACCCGCATCCCACACACCAGGACCGGCCCAGCAGCCCGCACGGGAGCAGCCGCCGCCGATCTGGTATCAGCCCGATGCCGAGCAGCCGCCGGTCACCCCGGCGCCGCCGGTCCACCCGCAGGCCCGGCGTTCCAGCCATCCGGCGGCGGCACCTCAGGCCGCACCCCGGACGGCTGCCCAGCCGGACCCATCGGCAAGGCTCCAGCCATCGGCACCAGAACAGGCACCCCAGCCGGCACCGCCGGGACCGTCGGTAGCCCGACGTGCCGCCGCACGCCCGACCGACGCGGCACCCGTGACAGGACCCCAGGCAACGCCACCTCAAGCCGCTCCGCAGGCAGGTCCTGGGGCAGGTCCTGAGGCAGGTCCTGAGGCGGCCCCTCAGGCGGCTCCTCGGGTAGCTCCTCAGGTTGATCCGATGCCGGTCATCAACGTCGGGCCCGAAGTGCGTCTTCGCGACTCTGCCCCGGCGCTCGATCTCACTCCTGACGCTGCTCCAGAGACGCCGATCTCTTCCGCATATCAGCAGGCCCCACACACCGAGGAGCCGTCCGGCGCACTCAGTGACGCGCCGATCTCCTCGGCACACCAGCCGACCTCACCGACCGACGGGCCGTCCGACGCACGCGGCGACGCGCCGATCTCCTCGGCACACCAGCCGACCTCACCGACCGAGGCGCCTTCGGACGCGCTGAGCGGGCTAGCCGATGCGCTGGATCGGCCGCAGGCGGTGGACGCTTCAGCTGCGCCGCCGGCCACTGTCTCGGCGGCGGATCCGGCTGCACTGGCGGATCCTGCGGCGGCTCCGCGGAAGCGCAAGCGGGTCCGGATCCACCACCTCAAGGAGATGAAGGACCGCGGCGAGAAGTGGTCGATGCTGACCGCGTACGACCAGTACGCCGCGGAGATCTTCGATGAAGCCGGCATCCAGGTCCTGCTGGTCGGGGACTCGGCGGCAAACAACGTCTACGGGTACGAGTCGACCCTGCGGATCACCGTCGACGAACTGCTGGCCCTCGCCCGCGGTGTCGTACGGGCGGTGCAGTACACGCTGGTCGTGGCAGATCTGCCCTTCGGGTCGTACCAGTCGTCGCCGGAACAGGCACTCGATACGGCTGTCCGGTTCATGAAGGAGGCCGGCGTCCACGCAGTCAAGCTCGAGGGCGGCCGGACCGTGGTGCCGCAGGTGAGCAAGATCGTCCAGGCCGGCGTACCGGTGATGGGCCATCTCGGCTTCACGCCGCAGAGCGAGCACGGTCTCGGCGGGTACCGCGTGCAGGGCCGTGGCGAAAGTGCCGTCGCGCTGATCGACGACGCGGTCGCGCTTGCCGAGGCGGGTGTGTTCGCGCTCGTGCTGGAGATGGTGCCGGGCGACGTTGCGGCGGAGATCACCAAGCGGGTCCCGATCCCGACGGTCGGCATCGGCGCGGGCCGTGACTGCGACGCACAGGTACTGGTCTGGCAGGACATGGCCGGCCTGCGCTCGGGCCCAATGCCGCGCTTCGTCAAGAAGTACGCTGACCTGCGCGGCGTCCTCCTCCAAGCCGCCACCGACTACGCCACCGACGTAGCCACCGGCACCTTCCCCGCCGACGAACACACCTTCTAACCCGCACCGTCGCCACCATCGACAACACGTTGAACACGGTGTTGTAGCGCTGAACAAGCCATAACCTGCTCCCCGCTACAACGCCCTGTTCACCGCCCCCGCAGAACGAGCCCGGTCGCGCCTGCTCGCACATGGTCGGGTCGTACGCGAGTTCGCAACTCCTGCACAAACAGACGCCGCGGTGCACAATTCCCGCTGCCTGTGCACAAGTCCCGCCGTCGGTACACAAGTCCGGCCCTGTGCACCGCGACCTCGACTTGTGCACGGTCGCGTCGGCCTGCGCACTGCGACCTCGACTTGTGCACGGTCGCGTCGGCCTGTGCAAGGTGCCGTCGGCTTGTGCATGGTCGGGCGTACGCCGAGTTCACAGCCCCTGCACCCGTCCGAGTGGCGGTGCACACATTCCCGTGGCGGTGGACAGGGCCGGACCTGTGCACCGCCACCTCGACCTGTGCACGGTCGCGTCGGCCTGTGCAAGGTGCCGCCGGCCTGT
>JBKPSJ010000242.1:0-26351 GCA_046765875.1 Actinomycetota bacterium | reverse complement strand
CGACGTGCTCACGTTCGGTCCGTTCCGGTGCGAGTTCATCGCGGTGAACCACTCGATACCGGACGCGCTCGCGGTCGCGATCCGTACGCCGGCCGGCCTGGTTCTGCATACCGGCGACTTCAAGATGGACCAGCTCCCGCTGGACGGGCGGATCACCGATCTGCGCGCGTTCGCCCGGCTCGGTGAGGAGGGCGTCGACCTGTTCTGCGTCGACTCGACGAACTCCGAGGTGCCCGGGTTCACCACGATGGAGCGCGACATCGACCCGGTGCTCGACCGGGTGTTCGCCAGTTCCGCGCAACGGCTGATCGTGGCCTGCTTCGCCTCGCACGTACACCGGGTCCAGCAGGTGATGAACGCGGCGGTCCGGCACAGCCGCAAGGTCGCGTACGTCGGCCGCTCGATGGTGCGCAACATGGGTGTTGCCCGCGACCTCGGCTTCCTGACCGTGCCCGGCGACACCCTGATCGACATCAACGAGCTGGACGACTACAGGCCGCAGAAGGTGGTGCTGGTCTCCACCGGTTCGCAGGGCGAGCCGATGTCGGCGCTGTCGCGGATCGCGGCCAACGACCACCATGTCGTACGGATCCAGCAGGGCGACACCGTCGTGCTGGCGTCCTCGCTGATCCCAGGCAACGAGAACTCGGTCTACCGGGTGATCAACGGCCTGACCCGGCACGGCGCGACCGTCATACACAAGGGCAACGCGCTGGTACACGTGTCCGGCCACGCCAGTGCGGGGGAGTTGCTCTACTGCTACAACATCGTCAAGCCGCGCAACGTACTGCCGGTGCATGGCGAGATCCGGCATCTACACGCGAACGCGGAGTTGGCACGTCAGACAGGCGTACCGGCGAACAACGTCGTCGTAGTGGAGGACGGCGTGGTCGTCGACCTGCAGGACGGGAAGGCCAAGGTGGCCGGCAAGGTCGAGTGCGGGTACGTGTTCGTCGACGGCTCGACCGTCGGCGACATCACCGAGACCTCGCTCAAGGACCGCCGGATCCTCGGCGACGAGGGCTTCATCTCGGTGATCGCGGTGATGGACTCGGTGACCGGTAAGCTCACCGCCGGCCCGGAGATCCATGCCCGCGGGTTCGCCGAGGACGACTCGCTCTTCGACGAGGTACGGCCACGGATCGAGGCCGAGATCGACAAGGCGATCGCGTCGGGGGTGGACGACACCTATCAGTTGCAGCAGGTGATCCGGCGGGTGGTCGGCAAGTGGGTCAGCGATACCCACCGGCGGCGGCCGATGATCATCCCGGTCGTGATCGAGAGCTGAGATCAGAAGCTGAGATCAGAAGCTGGGATCAGAGCAGAAGTACGGGAGGGACTGATGTCGACGGCCAACGGTGCCGGGCAGCGACGCCCGACGATGAAGGAGGTCGCGGCCCGGGCGGGCGTCGCGCTGAAGACGGTGTCGCGGGTCGTCAACGAGGAGCCGAACGTCAGCCCGGAACTGACCGCCAAGGTTCAGCAGGCGATCCAGGAGCTGAACTACACGCCGAACGAGAGCGCCCGGATGCTGCGCCGCGGCCGTACCGGCACCGTCGCCGTGGTGATCCGCGACATCGGCGACCCGTTCTTCGCCGCCCTCGGCCGCGCGGTCGAGCTGTGGGCCCGGTCCACCGGCTCCGTGGTCATGATCGGGCTGACCGACGAGGACCCGGACCGCGAGCGCGACGTCTGCCTGGAGTTCGTCGCACGGCGGCCGGACGCGCTGATCATGGCGCCGATCGGCGAGACCCAGGAGTACCTGGCACCGCACGCCGACGCCGGTATGGCGGTCGTGACCATCGACCGCCCGGCGCACGGCATCGAGTCCGACGCGGTGCTGGCCGACAACGGCGGCGGCATCGACCAGGCCGTCGACCACCTGGTCCGGCAGGGCCACCGGCGGATCGCCTACCTCGGCGACGACGAGCGGATCTTCACCGCCCGCGAACGGGTGATGGCATACCGCGCGGCGATGCGCCGGCACCAGCTCGATGTCGACGAGGACCTGGTGCACCTGGCCGAGCCGAGCGCCGAGGGGATCAACATCAGCCTGTCGTCGGTGCTGGACACGCCGGCGTCGGCGGCGACCGCGATCATCTGCGGGAACAACCGCACCACCGTCGAGGTACTGCGCGGGCTGGCCGGCCGGCACCAGGACAAGGTCGCGCTGGTCTCGTTCGACGACCTCGAGCTGGGCGACCTGCTGCGGCCAGGGCTGACCGCGGTGTCGCAGTCGGCCGACGTGATGGCGCGGACGGCCATCCAGCTGATGACCGAGCGACTGGCCGAGCCGCACCGGGCGAGCCGTACCGTCCGGGTGCCGGTGAAACTGACCATCCGCGGATCTGGCGAGATCCCGCCACCCGCTTAGGGCCTGTCGCCCAGCCGCAGCCACTGAGCCTGCGTACTCACAGCCGGCGGCCGATCTCCCAGTGGTGACCGAACGGGTCGGCGAACCGGCCGATCCGCCAGCCGTGGCCCTCGCCCATCGGCGCGACCTCGCGCCCGCCCGCGGCGAGGGCCTGCTCGAACACCGGATCCGGGTCGTCGACCATGACGATCATCCGGACCGGTGCGTGCTCGACCTGCTCGGGATCGGCACCTGGATCGATTTGGACCCAGAACTCGGCCTCGCCGATCGCCAGCCCCGCGACCTGCAGGGTGCCGTCGGCGTCGAGCCGTTCGCGGACCTCGGCGCCGAGCGCCTTGGTGTAGAAGTCTGTTGCCGCCGCGGCGTCGTGGACCGACAGCCAGGGTGCGATAGCGGTCATGTGTCCAGGGCTCCGATCACGTCGTCGGCCGCGCCCCAGGACCAGCTGACCCCGGTGCCGCCATGGCCGTAGTTGTGTACGCAGACTGCTGATCCGATGTGCTCGGTCTCCAGCCGCGGCGTCTCCCGGCCCGGTCGCAGGCCTACGGTGACGTCCAGCACCTCCGCATCGGCGAGTCGAGGTTCCAGCCGGGTACAGCGTTCGAGGATTCCCGTGCTGATGTCCGGATCGGGGGTCCGGTCCCAGCCGTCCTCGACCGAGACTCCGCCGAGCACGACATGGTCGCCGTACGGGAGCCATCCGGCCCAGACGCCGGTCATCGACCGCTCGTACAGGAATGTGTCGAGCCCCGGGTTGGCCACCACCACATGCTGGCCCTTGATCGCACGTACGCCGCCGTCCGGTACCAGGTCGCGCGCACCCGAGCCCGTGCAGTTCACCACTGCCGGGGCCTGCTGGGCGGCCTCGCCCAGCGACGCGATCCGGCGTACCTCGATCGACCCACCCGCGGCCGCAAGCCGGTCGGTCAGATAGCGCAAGTACACCGGCATGTCGACCGTCGGCACCTCCGCCCAGAACGCCAGCGAGAACCCGGCGGCCTCGTCATCGGTACAGGGGGCGAACCCGGGTACGTCCTCAGCCCACGGCGGGATCTCATCGCCCATGCCGGACACCAAGCGGCCCCGCGTGACCTGTACGCCGGTCCCCGGTAGACCGGCCAATTCGGTGAACCGGTCGCGACAGGTCCGGCCCCATCGGTCGACCCGCTGGTCACCCCACGGGATGAACGGCCCGCACAGCGCACCCGCAACGGCGGACGTGGTGTCGGCCGGCATCTCCGCGGTCCAGACGACGACCGAGCGTCCGCTCTCGGCCACGCGGATTGCGGCGGTCAGACCGATCACACCGGCACCGACGACGATGACGTCCATGGCCTCAGCCTGCCGGATGGCCGGGTCTAGGTCTTGAACGTACGGGAACCCATCATCCGTCGGCGGGGCGCTTGTCGCGTTCCTCGGCGGCGCGCAGGGCGTCGGTCAGGGCGCGCAGCGGGTTCGTGCCTGTCTCGAGCTCGGGCTGGTCGGCTTCGGCGGACCGACCGCTTTCCGTGACCGGCTTCGCGGCCGGAGTGCTGCGTTCGAGGAACCGGAGCAACTCGACCGGGAACGGCAGCACGACGGTCGAGTTCTTCTCCGCGGCGACCTCGACCATCGTCTGCAGCAGCCGCAGTTGCAGCGCCGCGGGCGTCGCGGACATGGCCTTGGCAGCCTCGGACAGCTTCTGCGAGGCCTGCAGCTCACCGTCCGCGGTGATGATCCGGGCCCTTCGTTCCCGCTCCGCCTCGGCCTGTCGCGACATCGAGCGCTTCATCGACTCCGGCAGCGAGACGTCCTTGATCTCCACCCGGTCGATGTGGATGCCCCACTCCACGGCCGGGCTGTCGATCATGATCTGCAGGCCCTCGTTGAGCCGGTCGCGGTTCGACAGCAGGTCGTCGAGGTCGCTCTTGCCGATGATGGAGCGCAACGACGTCTGCGCGACCTGGCCGACCGCGAACAGGTAGTCCTGGACGTGGATGATCGCCCGCTCCGGGTCGATCACCCGGAAGTAGACGACCGCGTCGACCGAGACCGTCACGTTGTCGCGGGTTATGCCCTCCTGCGTCGGCACCGGCATGGTGACGATCTGCATATTGACCTTCTGCAGCCGGTCGGCGAAGGGCGCGATCATGGTCAGGCCCGGCTGGCGTAGCTCCGGGCGGACCTTGCCCCAGCGGAAGATGAGCCCGCGCTCGAACTGCTTGACAACCCGGATACTGGCCGCCGCGACGATCGCGCCGGCACCGAGTACCGGGATGAGGATGCTGAACACGACATCCATGGTGTGCCTCCACCATCGATGCTACGTCGCTCCGGTTCACCAGCCCGGGCAGTCCCCACGCCTGTGGAGAAAGTCACCACAGTGGCGGCGCGGTGAGGTCCCTGGGATCGTCCACCGGCTGGCAGCCCTGATCGGTGACGGTATAGACGAACCGCGGCCCGGACGTCGCCAGCGTGCGCACGGCGCCGATCAGCCGGTCCACATGCTCGCGAGTGGTACCCAGGCCGAGGCTGGCCCGGACCGCGGTACCGTGCTCGGCGTTACCCGCCAGCAGGTGGTCGGTCAGTAGGTGCGCGCAGAACCGGCCGTCGCGTACGCCGATGCCGTACTCCGCCGCCAGCGCGGCCGACATCGTCGTCGAGTCCAGACCGTCGATCGTGAACGCGACCGTCCCAACCCGGTCCGCGTCTGGGCCGAAGATGTCGTACGTCGTCACCCCGGCGATATCGGTCAGCCCGGCCCGCAGCCGCGTGATCAGTTCGCCCTCGTGCCTCTCGACCGCATCGCGGTGTGCGGAGATCGTCGCGCACGCCGCGGCAAGCGCGATCGCCCCGATGACGTTCGGTGAGCCGCCCTCGTGCCGCGCCGGTCCATTCGCCCACACGACGTCGTCACGGCTCACGGCCGCGCTTGCACCGCCACCGGCCAGGTACGGCGCCGCAGCCTCCAGCCAGTCGGAGCGGCCGATCAGCGCACCACAGCCGAACGGTGCATACAGCTTGTGACCCGACAGCGCGACCCAGTCGAGCCCGAGTGCGCGCACATCGACTCGCCGGTGCGGCGCGAGCTGGGCGGCGTCCAGGCAGACGCGGGCGCCGTGCGCCTTGGCCACCCGGGTGATCTCCTCGACCGGGAACAGTTCGCCGGTGACGTTCGAGGCACCGGTCACGCAGACGAGCCGGGGTCCCTCGGGCGCGGTACGCAGGGCGTCGGCGACGGCGGTGACGGCCGCCGTCGGCGAGGCCGGGGGAGTGAGCCGCACGGTCCGCTCGGCCGGCCAGGGCAGCAGGGCCGCGTGGTGCTCGGTCTCGAAGACCACGACCGTCGTTGCCTCGGGCAAACATCGCGCGAGCAGGTTGAGCGCGTCCGTCGTCTGCCGGGTGAACACCACCTCGTCGTCGGCCCGCGCGTTGACGAACGCGTGCACCTCCTGCCGGGCCCGCTCGTACCACTGGGTGGTGATCCGCGAGGCGTATCCGTTGCCGCGGTGCACCGACGCGTACGACGGCAGCGCCGCGTCGACGGCCCGCCGTACGGCCTCCAGACAGGGCGCGCTGGCGCCGTGGTCGAAGTTCGCGTAGTCGGTCACCCGGCCGTCGGCGAGCGGCACCAGCAGGCCGGTGCCGACGGTGGTCGGCACCTGCGCCGGGGTCAGCGGGGGGAGGGGTGCCCGGTGCGCCTGCTGGGCCGCGGGTTCGAGGATGGACAGGATCGACATGACTGCTCCCGGTGGTCCGCACTTGCCGATCGGGGTCCCGACCGGCCCGGTCCTCACCCGGGGCACCCCACCGCGGAGGAGGGTTGCCGGCCAGCAAGCCGGGGCTTGACGCTGGCGCTCATGACCTGTTCAGGACGGTACCCGCCGAACAACCGGCCGCTCCAGTCCGAATCTCGCGATCCGAGACCGCGTCTCAGAAGCCGGGCGGCGGGGTGAAGCCGGGGAGAACGCCGGTCTGCTCGAGCTCGTACGCGATGTCGATCAGCCGCAGGTCCGACCAGGCCGGGCCGACGAGTTGTACGCCGATCGGCAGGCCGTCCTCATCGGTTCCAGCCGGTGCCACGAGGGACGGCAACCCGCCGAGGTTGGCGAAGACCAGCGCCATGCCCTCCATGCCGCGGTCGACCGGCGTACCGTCCACGTCGATCATCGGACCGTCCGGGTGCGGGAACGCGGTCGTGAGCGCCGGCGGAGCGATCAGGACGTCGACATCGCGGAAGAACTCGTGCCAGGCACCGGTGATGGCGTCCCGTCGGCTCAACGCTCGCAGGTACCAGGACAGCGTGCGATGCTCGGCCGGCACGTCCGCCGTCGGGTCGAACGCGGTGACGATGGCGCCGAGCAAGTCCCCGTACAGCTGACCGGCCGCGCCCCAGTCGAACGACGGCAGCCGTTCGGAGACCTTCGCGCCCGCGTCCGAGAGTCCGGCCGCGACCCGCTCGACCTGTGCCCGTACCGACGCGGCAACCGGTGCCCCGGGCAGTGACGGCACCACGGCGACCTTGAGCGACGAGAGCTTGCGGCGGCGCCGGGTCCCGAGCGGTGAGACCGGCACCTCCGCGTCGTACCCGTCCGGACCGGACAGCACCCGCAGTGCGATCTCCAGGTCGGCGAGATCGCGGGCGATCGGCCCGGCGGTGCCGAGGACCCGGATCGGCCGCGGCGGCGGAGAGAAGAAGCCGGTGACCGGGATCCGGTGGTCGGTGGCCATCAGGCCGTACACGCCGCAGAAGGCGGCCGGCAACCGTACCGATCCGGCCAGATCCGAGCCGACTTCGAGGGGTGTGAGTCCGGCCGCCACGGCCGCGGCCGCGCCACCGCTGGACCCGCCCGGCGTACGGTCGGCGTTCCACGGGTTCACCGTGCGTCCGAAGATCTCGTTGTCGGTGATGTAGTCGGCCAGGAACGGCGCGACGTTCGTGTGGCCGACCACGATCGCGCCGGAGAACTTGAGCCGGGCCGCTACCGTCGAGTCGGCCTTGGGCATCCGGTCGAGTACCGGGGTCCCGACCGTGGTCCGCATCCCGGCGACGTCCCAGCCGTCCTTGAGCGTGAGCGGTACGCCGGTCAGGGGTCCGCGTACCTCGCCGCGGCGCAACGCCGTGTCGGCCCGTTCGGCGGCCTTGCGGGCCTTCTTCTCGTCCAGCGAGACCACGGCGTTGAGTGCGGGGTTGTGCTGTTCGATCCGCGCCAGGAGCGCCTCCAGCAGCTCGACCGAGCTGAGCTCGCCGTCGACCAGCCGCCGCCCGAGCTCGTGCGCCGGCAGCATGCACAGATCGCTCATCGCCACCCACCTCCCGGTTGGGCTCGAAGCTACCAGCGCCGCGGATCGCGGTCCGACACAACTGCATGACCCGGCGTGTGACGCGTGTGACTGCAGTGACTGTCGGGGTAACCTGCCGGGTATGGCGACCCGCACGTCTTCCCCGGCGCGGGCGCGGAACTCATCGGCACGGGGGTCCGGCAAGGGCCGTCCGGACGGTGGTACCCGTCCTCGTCCCTCCGGCGCACAGCGCAGGCAGCAGAGCAGGACGCGCGGTGGGCAATCCACCGCGCGCGGTTCGTCGCGCTCGAACCGGCGACCGGCCGGCCGGCCGAGCGCGGGTCCGTTCGCGGAGTTCATGCTCGGGATCGGCCGCGCGGTGGTCCGACTGTGGCTCGGGTTCGCCCATCTTGTCGGCGGGATCGTCCGCGGCATCGGTCACAGCGCCCGCGATCTCGACCCGGCGCACCAGCGCGACGGCGTCGGCCTGACCCTGATCGGCCTGGCCGTCGTGGTGGCCGCAGCGGTCTGGTGGAACCTGCCGGGCACGGCCGGCGCCGGCGTACGGACGATGGTGAAGGGCAGCGTCGGCGTTCTCGGCTGGGCGCTGCCGATCCTCCTCGTGGTCGCCGCGTGGCGGACGCTTCGGCACCCGGATCGCAACGGGCCGGCGGGACGGCAGGTGATCGGCTGGTCGGCGTTCCTGCTGGGCATGCTCGGCCTGGTCCACATCGCGCACGGCATCCCGCGCCCGAACACGCCGTCGTCGCAGGGCACGCTGCAGGACGCCGGCGGCGCGATCGGGTACGTCGTGTCCAGCCTGCTGGCCGACCTGCTGACCCAGTACGTCGCCGCACCGCTGCTGGTGCTGCTCGCGATCTTCGGGATCCTGGTCGTCACCGGGACCCCGGTGCACCTCGTGCCGGTCCGGATCCGGGCCGCCTGGAACGTGCTGCGCGGACGTCACGACGCACCGGAGCAGGCCGGCGAGCAGCAGCCCACGGGCGAGCCGACGGTACGGCTCAGCCGCAAGGCCAGGCGGCAGAAGACGACGACGCCGGACGACGAGGAGTCCGGGGAGCGGCCGTACGACTCGCCCGTGCTCGTGGGCCGCGAACTGTTCAAGCGCAGGAAGGCCAAGACGGCCGACGCGGAGGCCGAGACGCCCGCGCCGGTGGTTCCGGAAGCCGTTGCCAAGGACAAGGATCCCGGCAAGAGCGAGCCGCCGCCGCATACGCCGCTGCCGCGGCGGGTCGAGCAGCTCAGCCTGTCCGGCGACATCACGTACACGTTGCCCGACGGCAACTTCCTCAAGCCCGGCTCGGTGCACAAGACCCGGACCAAGGCGTCGGACCAGGTGGTCGAGCGGCTCACCGAGGTGTTCGAGCAGTTCACCATCGACGCACAGGTGACCGGGTACACCCGCGGCCCGACGGTCACCCGGTACGAGGTCGAGCTCGGCTCCGCGGTCAAGGTCGAGAAGGTCACCGCGCTGAGCAGGAACATCGCGTACGCGGTGGCGTCGGCCGACGTACGGATCCTGTCGCCGATCCCGGGCAAGTCCGCGATCGGCATCGAGATCCCGAACAAGGACAAGGAGATCGTCAGCCTCGGCGACGTGATCCGCAGTGCGACCGCGCGCAACGATCACCACCCGATGGTGGCCGGGCTCGGCAAGGACGTCGAGGGCGGGTTCGTCGTCGCCAACATGGCGAAGATGCCGCACCTGCTCGTAGCGGGCGCCACCGGATCCGGCAAGTCCTCGTTCGTGAACTCGCTGATCACCTCGATCCTGATGCGGGCCACGCCGGACGAGGTACGGATGGTGCTGGTCGACCCGAAGCGGGTCGAGCTCAACAACTACGAGGGTATCCCGCACCTGATCACGCCGATCATCACCAACCCGAAGAAGGCGGCCGAGGCGCTGCAGTGGGTCGTCCGCGAGATGGACATGCGGTACGACGACCTGGCCGCCTTCGGGTTCCGGCACGTCGACGACTTCAACAAGGCGGTCCGGTCGGGCAAGGTGCAACCGCCACCCGGGAGCGAGCGCAAGCTCGCGCCGTACCCGTACCTGATGGTCGTGGTCGACGAGCTGGCCGACCTGATGATGGTCGCGCCGCGGGACGTCGAGGACTCGATCGTCCGGATCACCCAGCTGGCCCGGGCGGCCGGTATCCACCTGGTGCTGGCGACCCAGCGGCCGTCGGTCGACGTCGTCACCGGCCTGATCAAGGCGAACGTACCGTCGCGGCTGTCGTTCGCGACCTCGTCGCTGGCCGACAGCCGCGTCATCCTCGACCAACCGGGCGCGGAGAAGCTGGTCGGCCAGGGTGACGGGCTGTTCCTGCCGATGGGCGCGAGCAAGCCGATGCGGATCCAGGGTTCCTGGGTGACCGAGAACGAGATCCGCGCCGTGGTCGGTCACTGCAGGTCGCAGCTGGAACCGACGTACCGCGAGGACGTCACCGCCGCGGCCGGGCCGAGCCGCGACCTCGACGACGAGATCGGCGACGACCTGGACCTGGTCTGCCAGGCCGCCGAGCTGATCGTGACCACCCAGTTCGGCTCCACGTCGATGCTGCAGCGCAAGCTGCGGGTCGGCTTCGCCAAGGCCGGCCGCCTGATGGACATCCTGGAGAGCCGTGGCGTCGTCGGCCCCAGTGAGGGATCGAAGGCCCGCGACGTCTTGGTCAAGCCCGACGACCTGGAGGACTTCATCGCCACCCTGCGAGGAGAGTGACCCGACGTGTCTCCGACCGCCCGAGTTTCCCGGAACAGCCAGTCCGACCCCGACGACCACCCGGTCCCCAGCACACCGGGCTTCGACGACCCCGCGGCCGAATCCGACGAGCAGCCGCGGACCATCGCGCTGTTCGAGGCGGACGACATCCCGGGCTTCTTCGCCCGCGACTCCCGACCCGAGGATGACTCGCTGACCGAAGAGCCCGAGGATGCCGAGAAGCGAGAACCTGATCCGGGCCCGGACGAGTTCACGGTCCGGCCCGCGCACGGGCTGCACGGCTTCCTGGCCGGGGCATCGGCTCTGCTCGCGCTCGGGTTCGCGATCGCGGCGTACCGCGGCTTCGGGTATGGCGTGCTGTGGCGATTGGTGCTGGCGGCCGGGTTCGCGCTGCTCGCCGGCACGGCGTTCCGCGCCCTGGTCTCCAAGCCGCTGCTGGTGGCCGACCGTACTGGTATCCGGCTGCGCGTCCGGCGGGAGTGGATCGGCGCGCTGTGGGAGGAGATCGAGGCGGTGACGGTGCTGCCGCGCCGGCACACGCTCGACGACGGCCGGATCGCGATTCACCTGTCCGACCCCGCCCCGGTGGTCGCCGCGATCGCGCGCGACGCCAACCGGTCAACCCGGAAGATGACCGACAGGAACCGCCGGTTGACCGGATCCTCTCTGGCTGTACCGTTCGGGCTGGCGGCAACTCCGTCGCACCCCTTGGTGGTGCCGGCGCTGACCGCCCTGGCAGACGAGCGCTGCCCGGTGACCGAACAGCCCTGACCAGGGTACGATCCGAACGGAGGCGGACGTGACTCTCGGCGAGCAACTCGTCGCGGCCCGGAGAAGCGCCGGGCTGTCGGTCGACGAGCTGAGCGCGAGGACACGGATCCGCGCCGGCCTGATCGAGGCCATGGAGAAGGGCGACTTCGCCCGGTGTGGCGGCAATTTCTACGCCCGCGGGCACCTGCGGTCGATCGCCAAGGAGCTCGGCGCCGATCCCGAGCCGCTCCTGGCCGAGTTCAACAAGCATCACGCGACGCCGGAGGTCGATCTGACCCACCGGCAGGAACCGGCCGACAGCAGGCCGCCGACGGTGCACTCGGCGCGGCCGCGCTGGGCGGTGGTGCTGGGCGCGATCCTGGTCGGACTGATGGGCTGGGGCATGGTCCGGCTGTTCACCCTGCCCAACGACGTCGAGGCGACCGCGGGACCAAGCTCGCCGACACCGTCGGTCACCGAAGCCCGGATCACGATCACACCGACGACACCGGTACAGACCACGCCGACGCCGAAACCGAAGCCCACCAAGGTCCGGCTGACCGTTGTCGCCGAGAACACCGGTGCGTACCTGGTGCTGCGCAACTTCAACGGCGAGTACCTGTTCAGCGGGTCGCTGAGCAAGGGCTTGCAGCAGACCCTGACGTACAAGGGCATGATCCTGGTGACGATCGACCCACCGAAGAACGCGCGGTACTACATCAACGGCAAGCAGGTCTTCCCGAAGGTGCGGCGCTTCAACGTGCTGCTCGACGGGACCTTCAAGAAACGCTAAACCTGTCCAGCCGTCATACTCGTGTTCGATGGACACCACCCCTGCCCGCACCGTCGCCCTGGTCACGCTGGGCTGTGCCCGTAACGACGTCGACTCCGAGGAACTCGCCGCCCGGCTCGAGGCCGGCGGCTTCCTGCTCGTCGACGACGCCACCGATGCCGAGACCGTGGTGGTGAACACCTGCGGATTCGTCGAGACCGCCAAGAAGGACTCGGTCGACACCTTGCTCGCTGCGTCCGACCAGAAAGACATCGGCGGTACGACGCAGGCGGTCGTCGCGGTCGGGTGCCTGGCCGAGCGGTACGGCGCGGACCTGGCAGACGCGCTTCCAGAGGCGGACGCCGTGCTGGGGTTCGACGACTACAACGACATCGCCGAGCGGCTCCAGTCGATCCTGTCCGGAACGAAGCACCAGTCGCACGTACCCCGGGACCGCCGCAAGCTGCTCCCGCTCGCGCCGGCAGATCGCGTCGCCACCGACCTGTCCATCCCCGGCCACATGGTTGTCGAGGCACCGGATTTGGTGCGCGCGCCCGCATCGGGACCGCGAGTGGTGCGCCGCCGGCTGGACGGTGGGCCGACGGCGCCGCTCAAACTGGCTTCCGGCTGCGACCGCCGGTGCGCGTTCTGCGCGATCCCATCGTTCCGGGGTGCCTTCGTGTCCCGGCGCCCCACGGACGTACTCGGTGAGGCGAGGTGGCTGGCCGACCAGGGTGCCAAGGAACTGTTCCTGGTCAGCGAGAACTCCACGTCGTACGGGAAGGACCTCGGCGACCTCCGACTGCTCGAGACGCTGGTCGGCGAACTGGCCGACGTGGACGGCATCGAACGCGTGCGGGTCTCCTATCTCCAGCCCGCCGAGATGCGGCCTTCGCTCATCGCGGCTCTGTGCTCGACGCCCGGCGTATTGCCTTACTTCGACCTGTCGTTCCAGCACGCGTCCGGCCCGCTGCTGCGGCGGATGCGGCGGTTCGGCGACGCCGAGAAGTTCCTCGACCTGATCGAGCAGGTCCGCGCCCGGGCGCCGCAGGCGGGGATCCGGAGCAACGTGATCGTCGGCTTCCCCGGCGAGACCGACGACGACGTCGACGTCCTGTGCGACTTCCTCGACCGGGCCCGCCTGGACGCGATCGGCGTGTTCGGGTATTCGGACGAGGACGGCACAGAGGCCGCGACGTACGACGGCAAGCTCGACACCGACACCATCGACGACAGGGTCGACCGGGTCAGCCGGCTGGCCGAAGATGTGACCGCGGATCGCGCCCGGTACCGGATCGGCGAGACCGTCGAGGTGCTCGTCGAGTCCGTCGACGGCGGGATCGCCGAGGGCCGGGCGGCGCACCAGGGCCCGGAGGTGGACGGCTCGACGATGCTCACCGGCGCGTACGCCGTCGGGCAGATCGTCAGCGCAGTGGTGACCGGTACCGACGGCGTGGACCTGGTCGGCCGTGTCCACCAGTAGCCCTGGTACGGGTTCGGAGGCCGCGGGGAGTGCCTCCGCGGCACCCAGTGTCTGGAACATCGCCAACGGGCTGACGATGCTCCGGCTGGTACTCGTACCGGTGTTCGCCTGGCTGCTGTTCCGCGACGGCGGGGACGACGTGACCGGGCGGCTACTGGCGACCGCGGTGTTCACGGTGGCGATCTTCACCGATCGCCTCGACGGCGACATCGCCCGCAAGCGCAACCTGGTCACGAACTTCGGCAAGATCGCCGACCCGATCGCCGACAAGGCGCTCACCGGTACTGCCTTCGTCGGTCTGTCGCTGCTGGGCGAACTGCCGTGGTGGGTGACGGTCGTGGTGATGGTCCGCGAGTTGGGCGTGACGCTGCTGCGGTTCTGGGTGATCCGGTACGGGGTGATGCCGGCCAGCCGCGGCGGCAAGCTCAAGACCGTGCTGCAGTCGGTCGCCCTCGGGCTCTACCTGCTGCCTTGGCACGACGTGGCTGTGGTGCACTGGACCGCCGTCGTGGTGATGGCCGCCGCTGTCGTGGTGACCGTGGTCACGGGCGTCGACTATGTACGCCGGGCGATCCGGCTCCGGGCGGCGGCCCGGCCGTGACCGACCTGGAGCGGCTCGTCGCCGCGTTGCTGGCGCGGCGCGCCACCCTGGCGACAGCCGAGTCGCTCACCGGCGGGCTGGTCGGCGCCGCCCTGACCGATGTGCCGGGCGTCTCCGAGGTGTACCGGGGTGGTCTCGTTGTGTACGCAACCGATCTCAAGGCGTCACTGGCCGGCGTACCGCAGGACCTGCTCGACCGGGTCGGGCCGGTGCACGCCGACACCGCCTCCGCGCTGGCTACCGGCGTACGAGAGCGCTTGCAGGCGACGTACGGGTTGGCGACGACGGGTGTGGCGGGGCCGGACTCGCAGGACGGGCACCCGGCCGGCGAGGTGTACGTGGCGGCCGCAGGACCCGGTGTGGTCCGGGTGCGGGCGCTGCGACTGACCGGTGACCGGGCGGCCGTACGGGCTGATTCTGTGGCGGCTGCGCTTGCGCTGGCGGCAGATCTGGTGACCCGTTGAGTGGCGTACTGGATTGGGTACTCGGCCGGGGAAGACACGGCTTGGACACGCGCCAGCGATTCTTCCCCGGGTGCGGGTACCGTTGGTGGCCTACCGTGCGAGACTGATACCCGGTTCGGAAGGGAGGGGACCTGATGGTCCTGGTTCGTGGCCTCCTCGGCGACGTGCTGCGCCGCCGGCGCCTGCGGCAGGGCCGCACGCTGCGTGAGGTGTCCGCCGACGCCCGGGTGAGCCTCGGGTACCTGTCCGAGGTCGAGCGCGGTCAGAAGGAAGCCTCCAGCGAGTTGCTGGCCTCGATCTGCTCGGCCCTCGACGTGCCGCTGTCGGCCATCTTCGCCGAGGTCTCCGCCGACCTCGCCCGCGAGGAGGCGCTGGCCGCCGAGCCGCTGGTGCTCAAGCACCCGGCCGTCAACTCCGACGTCGTCGCCTCAGCCGCGTAGTCCGTTCAGCGGCTGGGTCGGAAGCCGGTTCAGCCACACGTCCTCGAGCGCGAGCAGCATCGCGCCGGTGACCACCGTGTCCTCCGCGAGCGGGGACAACTCCACGATCGGCTGGGTGAGCGTGCGCTCGTAGAGGTGCCGCGACACCGCCTCGACCAGGACGTCGCCGGCCCGCGCGATACCGCCCCCGATCACCACCGCTTCCGGGTCGAGCACCAATACGACCGGCGCGAGCGCGTCCGCGAACGCCTCGGTGACCTCGTCAACGATCTGCCTGGCCGCGGCATCGCCCTGCTTCGCCGCGGCGAACACATGAGCGGCGTCGATCTCCTCTTTGGCCAGCACCGAATCCGGATGCTCGGCTGCGGCGCGCCGGCCCATCTCGGCGATCTTCTCGGTACCGATCGCCTGCTCCAGCGGGCCCAGCTCATCCGGACTCGTCGACGTCGCGGTCCTGGGCCGGATGAAGCCGACCTCACCCGCCGCCGCGGACGCGCCGCGGTGCAGCCGGCCGTTGATCACCACGCCGCCGCCGATTCGCTCGCCCCACTGCACCGCGATCACAGTCTCGGCGCCGCCGCGGTTGTTCGAGACCGCCAGCGCCGCCATGTTCGCGTCGTTGTCGAGCAGCACCGGGCAGTCGACCGTACGCCGCAGGTGCGCCGGCAGGTCGACCGCGTTCCAGCCCGGCAGGCTCGGCGCCAGCCGGATCCGCCCGTCGTCGACCAATCCGGGCGTGGCGACCGCGATCGCTCCGACGTCCGTCGCCGGTACCCCGGCCTGGTCCAGACCGGCCCGGACCACCTCGGTGATCAGCGGCAGCACCTTCGCGGGCGCGGGCCCGACCCCGGGCCGCCGAACCATGCTGAGCGTGACCCCGGTCAGGTCGCACACGCCGACGGTCACACTGTGCGGTCCGATGTCGAGCCCGACCACCGGAGCGGCCCGGCCGTCGAGCGACACCCGGATCGCCGGTCGGCCCATCGTCTGCTCCTCGGGGTCCGGCTCGTGCTGTATGAGCCAGCCGGCGGCGCTGAGGTCCTCGACCACCTGCGCGACGGTCGGCCGAGCAAGGCCGGTCCGCTGTACCAACTCGGCGATCCGCAGGGGAGACCCGGCGTCCCGCAATGCCTCCAGCACGACGGCGGTGTTGATCCGCCGCAGGACCGGCGTACCGCCGCCGGTCGAGCCGATCCGTTCCCCAGCCGCCATTGGGCCACGATATAGCGCGTTCATTCAAAACCCCCCGCAACCACACCAAACCAGCCCACCACAACCCGCTCCACGCCGACAGGGTCGGCAGTCAGGGCCGGGTCGCGGCGACCAGCTGGGTGGCGTTGAACAAGCTGTGGCGGCGTTGAACACGTTCTGCCTTGTTCAACGCCCGCAGAGGTTGTTCACGGCTGTGCTTATGGCCTGTGGGCGGTCGGACGCGTGTCGCGACCGCATCGGCGTTATCGTGCCGGAGTCGGGTGCGGTGACCAGGGCCGGGTGGCGTTGAACAATCGCCGGCAGCAGGTGGTCAGGGGGCGGGTTGGCAGGAGGGGCACCAGTAGATGACCCGGTCGTGTGGGGCTTCGCCGATGCGGGCGGACTGCACCTTGGTGCCGCAGCGGTGGCAGGGTCGCCCCGTTCGTTCGTACACCCACGTACGCCGTCCCGGCCGGTCCACTCCGGTGGTGACCTGGGCGGCTCGGGACAGGTTCGACTTCAGCAATCGTCGAGCCAGGTCGACGCATTTGGACACGTCGACGTCGCACGTACGCCGCGATGGGTGTGCCCCGACAAGGAAGCAGATCTCGGCGCGGTACAGGTTGCCGATGCCTGCCAGCTTCGTCTGGTCGAGCAACGCCTCGCTGATCGTCCGGTCCGGGTCGCGCTCAAGGTTGGCGATCGCCTTGTCGCGGTCGAAGTCGCTTGCGAGTAGGTCTGGGCCGAGGTGCCCGACCGCGTTCTCCTCCTCGGACGTGCGGATCAGTTCGAGAACGGGAAGGCGGTACCCGACGACCACCCACGGTTCCGTCGTCAGCACGACCCGGATCTCGTGCGTCGGTCCGCCACGCCACCGCTCGCCGGGCCGGTACAGATGCCAGGCGCCCTCCATCATCAGATGGCTGTGCAGCGTCAACCCGCCGGAGAACCGCAGCAACTGGTGCTTTCCGCGTGGCACGACCTCGAGCAGCGTATGGCCGCTCAGATCGGACGTAGCCAGTTGCGGCACCCGGAAGTCGGTCGCGGTGATCTCCTGGCCGGCCACGGCCTCGTGTAGCCGGTGGCAGACGCGCCACACGGTGTCGCCCTCAGGCATCGGCGCACCCCCAGCAGTCGGCGATCAGCCTAGCCGCGGCGGAAAGGAGGCCCGGGGTTGGCGGGGAAGCCGGCCTTGACGTCGGGAGGTTATGCGCGGAGGCGGAGGCCGCGTGGGGTGGCGTGGAAGCCGGCCTTGGCCAATGCGTCGCCGAAGGCCGTGTGCCGCACCTGCTCGCCGTCGGCGGTTTCGACGCTGAGCTTGCCGAGGTGGCCGTCGCGGATCGCCAGTGCAAGCGCGTCCACGGCCGGCTGGAGCAACTCGGCGTCCTCGGTGAAGCTGAGCACCGTCCGCCCGCCTCGTTCGACGTACACGACGAGCCGGCCATCGACCATGACAACCAGCGCACCCGCCTTGCGGCCGGGTCTATGGCCGCTGGCGCCGCCCTCGCGATCCCGGTCTCGTTCGGGCCAGGGCAGCGCCGCACCGTACGGGTTGGCGGGATCGGTCGCGGCCAGGACGACGGCGCGCGGGCCTTCCTCGCCCTTGCCGGCCGCGACCCGGGCGCCATCGGCCAGGGCACGCAGCCGATCGACCGCACCAGGCAGCGCGAACTGGGCCGCACCGAGTCCGGCGACGAAGTACCCTCGCCGGCACCGGCCCGTCTCCTCGAACGCACTGAGCACCTTGTACACCGCGGCGAATCCACCTGGTGTCCGCTCGCTCACCACGGCGCCCCGGGTGACGATCCCATAGCGGTCGAGCAGCGCCTCGGTGGCCGCATGCGCCCGACGGGTCGGATCCGAATTCCTTGCCGGCAGCAACGACCAGCGGCCGGATGCGGTCAGCGGGCCGGATCGCGACGGCATTGCCGGCCGCCCGGGGCGCGCCCCCCTCGTCCGCGGCGACGGACGGCGAGGCCGATGCGTCCCGCGACCACCGCCGGTCAGTGCCCGCAGCGGAGCAAGCGTGTCGTTGCTCAGGTATCCGGCCCACACCAGGTCCCACGTCGCCGCGGTCAGGGTCGCGTCATCGACGACGCCAACCATGCCCCCGATGGTCGTGCTGAGCTGGCGGAAGAAGAAGGCCCCGCCACTGTCCAGCGCGTCGAGCACCGCTCGATGGACCTCGCCGATCTCGACCGTCTCGTCCGGGTCGGGCAGCGTCAGGTCGCAGGTGTCGGCCAGGTGCAGCGATACCCAGCCGTCGGTCCCGGGGAGGGCGCCGGCACCGGCCCAGATCACTTCGCCGGTCGCGGTCAGCTCGTCCAGCATCGCCGGGCTGTATCCCGGCACCCGCGACGGCAGCACGATCGACTCGAGCGCCGACGCCGGTACGGCACACCCGGCCAACTGTTCGACGGCGCTGAGCACCGCGCCAGTCAGGTCGCCGTACCCTCGTCCGCCGCTCCCGGCCCGGCTGGTGATGCCCTGCCAGGACGGCAGGAACCGTGCCAGCGCGGTCTGCTCGACCGGTTCGACCTCCTTGCGCAGCGCGGCCAGCGACCGGCGCCGGAGCAGCCGCAGTACCTCCGCGTCGCACCACTCGGCGGTGACGCCGCCCGGCAGGAACTCGCCCTCGACCACCCGCCCGGCGGCGGCCAACCGGCGGAGCGCATCGGTCACCACGACCACTCCGGTCCCGAGATGCTCGGCCAAGGCGGACGCCTGGAACGGTCCGTGCGTACGGGCATAGCGCGAGACCAGGTCGCCCAACGGATCCGCGACGGGCTCGGCGTATGCCTCGGCCACACCGGGCGGCAGCGGTACGCCCAGAGCGTCACGCAGCCTGGCTACATCCTCGACCACGGCCCAGCGGTGCTCGCCGGCGATCCGGACCCGCACGACCCGGCGCGCGGCAGCCAGTGAGGTGAGCCAGGCCTCGGCGTCGGCGCCGTCGACGCTGCGTTGCGAAGCCTGCTCGACCGAGAGCGGACCGACCAGCCGGAGGATGTCGAACAAGCCCTCTTCGTCGCGGGCCTTGCGGTCGTCGGCCAGCCGCTGCAACTCGGCTTCGGTACGCAGCACAACCTCGGCATCGAGCAGTTCGCGCAGCTCGGTCCGGCCCAGTAGTTCGGCCAGCAGCGTCTGATCCAACGCGAGGGCAGCCGCCCGCTTCTCTGCCAGCGGGGTATCGCCCTCGTACATGAAGGCGCCGACGTAGCCGAACAGCAGTGACTTCGCGAACGGCGAAGCCTCGGCGGTCTCCACCTCGACGACCGAGATCCGCCGCTCGGCGACGCCGGTGAGCAACTCCTTCAGCGCGGTCATGTCGTACACGTCCTGCAGGCACTCGCGCAGCGCTTCCAGCACGATCGGGAACGACCCGTACTTGCTGGCCACGCTGAGGAGCTGGGCCGAGCGCTGTCGCTGTTGCCACAAAGGCGACCGACGACGTGGATCCCGCCGTGGGAGCAGAAGCGCCCGCGCGGCACACTCGCGGAACCTCGACGCGAACAGGGCAGAACCGCCGACTTCGTCGGTGATCACCTGCTCGATCTCGGCTGGATCGAACAGCACAAGTTCGGCGCCCGGCGGCGGCTCGTCGGTCTCAGGCAACCGCAGCACGATGCCGTCGTCACCGGCCACCGCCTGCGCGTCCATCCCGTAGCGCTGCTCCAGCCGGGCCGCGATCGCAAGCGCCCAGGGGCCGTGTACCTGGCCGCCGTACGGCGAGTGCACGCACACCCGCCAGTCGCCGAGCTCGTCGCGGAACCGCTCGACCAGGATCGTCTTGTCGTCCGGGACCCGTCCGGTCGCCTCGCGTTGCTCGGACAGGTAGGCCACCAGGTTGCGCGCCGCGTATTCGTCGAGTCCGGTAGTCCTGGCACGGTCGACAGCCTTTGCCTCGGGCAACGATGCGGTGGTACGTACGAACGCGCCGGTGGCGGCACCGAGCTCGGCCGGCCGGCCGACGGCATCGCCCTTCCAGAACGGCAGCCGGCCGGGCTGACCCGGTGCAGGGGATACCAGCACTCGGTCGTGGGTGATGTCCTCGATCCGCCAGCTCGACGTGCCCAGGGTGAACACGTCGCCGACGCGGGACTCGTACACCATCTCCTCGTCAAGCTCACCGACCCTGTGGTTGGTCGACTCGCCAACCAGAAAGACGCCGAACAGGCCACGGTCGGGGATCGTGCCGCCGCTGGTGACGGCGAGTCGCTGTGCTCCCGGTCGGCCGGTGATCTGGCCGGAGACGCGGTCGAACACGATCCGCGGCCGCAGCTCGGCGAACTCGTCCGACGGGTACTTGCCCGAAAGCATGTCAAGGACCGCGTCGTACGCCGATCTCGGCAACGTCGCGAACGCGGCGGTACGGCGAACCAGCGCGAACAGCTCGTCAGCATCGATCGCATCCATGCTCGCGATCGACACGATCTGCTGCGCCAGCACGTCGAGCGGGTTGGTGGGGATGTGGAGCTGCTCGATCTTGCCCTCGCGCATCCGCTGCACGACGACAGCGGTCTCGACCAGATCGCCGCGGAACTTGGGGAACAGCACGCCACGCGACACGGCGCCGACCTGGTGACCCGCACGGCCGACACGTTGCAGGCCGCTGGCGACCGAGGGCGGAGCCTCCACCTGGACGACCAGATCGACCGCACCCATGTCGATGCCGAGCTCGAGGCTGCTGGTTGCGACTACACAAGGCAAACGGCCGGACTTGAGATCGCTCTCGATCAGCGCCCGCTGCTCCTTGCTCACCGAGCCATGGTGTGCCCGCGCGACCAGCGGCGGAGCGGCCTGCGACGCACCCGATTGCGCCATCAGCTGGGCGGGCGACCCGGCATCGGGCAGTTCCGTGCCGGAGCGCTCGGCGGCGATCTCGTTCAGCCGGGCGGTGAGTCGCTCGGCCAGCCGGCGCGAGTTCGCGAACACGATCGTGGACTTGTGCTGCGCGATCAGGTCGGCGACGTGCTCCTCGACATGCGGCCAGATCGACGCGTGCCTGGTCGACCGCGCCGCCGAGCCGGACTCGGGCTCGACATCGCCGAGCTCGGTCATGTCCTCGACCGGTACGACGACGCTGAGGTCCCACTCCTTGGCGTACTTGGGCTGGACCACCTCGACGGGTCGCCGGCCGCCGAGGAATCGGGCGACCTCCTCGACCGGGCGAACGGTTGCCGACAGTCCGATCCGCTGAGCCGGCTTGGGGAGCAACTCGTCGAGCCGCTCGAGTGTGATCGCAAGGTGCGCGCCGCGTTTCGTGCCGGCGACCGCGTGGACCTCGTCGACGATCACTGTCTCGATACCGCGCAGCGACTCGCGTGCCTGCGACGTCAGGATCAGGAACAGCGACTCCGGCGTGGTGATCAGGATGTCGGCCGGCTTGGTGGCGAATCGGCGCCGGTCCGATGCCGGGGTGTCGCCCGAGCGCATCGCGACCTCGACGTCGACCCGCATCTCACCGAGCCGCTCGGCCGCCTGGCGGACGCCTGTCAGCGGTGCACGCAGGTTCCGCTCGACATCGACGGCGAGCGCCTTCAGCGGGGAGACGTACAGCACGCGACAGCGATGCTTCGGCTCGGCCGATCGTTGCGTAGTAGCGAGCCGGTCCAGCGCCCACAGGAACGCCGCCAGCGTCTTGCCGGACCCGGTCGGTGCGACCACCAGTGCGTCGCGCCCGGCGCTGATCGCTGCCCAGGCACCGCGCTGCGCCGGCGTGGCGGCGTCGAAGACGTCGCCGAACCACGTCCGGGTCGCGCGGGAGAAGTCGCGCAGCGGGTCCTGTTTGCTCATGGGAGCCATCCTGCCTCGGGGCTCCGACATTCTCGATTCGTTGTGGACACCGAGGGTCGTCGCAGACCCCAGGTCTGCGATGATCCGAGCATGAGGACTCGTGCACGCTCCGTGCTGCTCGTTGCGGCACTTCTCCTGGTGCTGACCGGCTGCATCAAGGTCGATGCAGACCTGAAGGTCAGCAAGGACGAAACGGTGTCGGGCCGGATGCTGCTGGCCGTCGACAAGAACGTTGCCCAGCAACTGGGCAGTTCGCCGGACAAGATCCGCGAGCAGATCGAGGACTCGATCAAGAAGGACGCTCCGACCGGTGTGTCGTGCAAGGCATACGAAGAGGGCAACTACGTCGGCACCGATTGCTCCCTGGACAAGGTGCCGTTCGACGACATGAGCGGCTCGGACGAGGGCGACCTCCAGTTCCACAAGCGGGGCGAAAGGTTCATCGTCACCGGTGGAACCGGCACCGCCTCCCAGCTGCCGAACCAGGAGAACCTGCCCAAGCCGGATGTGAAGTTCAAGGTCACCATGCCGGGAAAGATCCTCGAGCACGACCCCGGTGCACAGGTCGACGGCAACACCGCGACGTACACCGATCCCAACAAGATGAC
Organism: Actinomycetota bacterium; assembly: GCA_046765875.1. GTDB lineage: Bacteria > Actinomycetota > Actinomycetes > Propionibacteriales > Kribbellaceae > DASRHY01. The sequence continues at coordinate 3,867 of JBKPSJ010000242.1, read as the reverse complement.
CAAGATCCGCCTGGTGTCGGATTCCAGCGGCGGCGCGTTCCCGATGTGGGCGATCATCCTCATCGCTGTGCTGGCAGTGCTCGTGGTGGCAGCGATCGTGTTGTTCGTACTGCGCGGTCGCAAGGCTGGCGGTCAGCAGCCATACCCGGGCCAGCCATACCCGGGCCAGCAATATCCCGGCCAGCCGTATCCCGGCCAGCCGTATCCCGGCCAGCCGTACCCGGGGCAGCAGGGGCCGGGGCAGCAGGGCGGTCAGTGGGGACAGCCTCAGCAGGGCGCATACCCCGGCCAGCAGCCATACCCGGGCCAACAGCAGGGCGGCCAATGGGCTCAGCCGGGGCAGCAGGGTCCACAGCAGGGCGGCCAGTGGGGACAGCCTCAGCAGGGCCCGCCGCAGGGCGGGCGATGGGGACAGCCCCAGCAAGGCCCGCCGCAGGGCGGCTACCCGGGCCAGCAGGGTCCGCAGCAGGGTCCGCCACCGCAGTGGGGCGGCCCGCAGCAACAAGACCCCGACGGCCCGGACGAGCGCCGCTAGAACGGACCTCTAGAGTTGCCCGGCATGAGAATCCTGGTCACCGGTGGCGCAGGCTTCATCGGTTCGCACTTCGTCCGATCGGCGCTGTCCGGTGGCTACCCCGACCTCGGGCCGGTCCGGATCACCGTGCTCGACTCGCTCAGCTATGCGGGCAACCCGGCAAATCTCGACCTGGTGAAGGACAGCCCCGGCTACACGTTCGTCAAGGGCGACATCACCGATCTGCGGCAGGTGGACGCCGCGCTGCCCGGCCATGACGCGGTGGTGCACTTCGCCGCCGAATCTCATGTGGATCGTTCGATCGCGGGTGCCACGCCGTTCGTCGTCACCAACGTCCTCGGTACGCAGGTGCTGCTCGAGGCCGCGCTGCGGCACGGTGTGACGTCGTTCGTACACGTGTCGACCGACGAGGTGTACGGCTCGATCGCCGAGGGTTCGTGGACCGAGTCCGAGCCGCTCCAACCCAACTCGCCGTACTCGGCCTCGAAGGCCTCCAGCGACCTGGTCGCACTCGCGTACCACCGGACGCACGGACTCGACGTACGTGTGACGCGGTGTTCGAACAACTACGGCCTGTACCAGTACCCGGAGAAGGTCATCCCGCTGTTCGTCACCAACCTGATCGAGGGCAAGAGGGTCCCCTTGTACGGCGACGGGCTGAACGTGCGCGACTGGTTGCACGTTGACGATCACTGCCAGGGGATCGCGAAGGTGCTTCTCGGTGGCAAGGGCGGCGAGGTGTACAACATCGGCGGCGGCACCGAGTTGACCAACCGCGACCTGACCGACCGGCTGCTCGCGGCATTCGGCAAGGGCGACGAGAGCATCGAATACGTCGAAGACCGCAAGGGCCACGATCGCCGTTACTCGGTGGACTGGACGAAGATCCGCGAGGAACTGGGGTACCGGCCCCGGCACGACTTCGACTCCGGCCTGGCCGACACGATCGCCTGGTACCGCGACCACGAGGACTGGTGGCGGCCGCTCAAGTATCCAACCGGGTAGAGCGATGCGACTGACCGAGTTCTGGGCCCGGATGGATCACCACCTCGGCCCGGCGTATGCGCGTACCTGGGCCGAGACCCAGGTGATCTCTGAGCTGGGCGGACGAACGGTCGTCGAAGCGCTCGCGGCCGGCGAGAGCGCCAAGAATGTCTGGCGCGCGGTCTGGAAGCACCTCGAACTGCCACCCAGCGACCGGTGACACAGGCGTCCAAGCAATTGAACGCCAGAACCAGCGAACGGGCGGGGTCACGCCCACATGACCCCGCCCGCCGCTTGACCGGCTGTGCCTAGCGACCCCTGGGGGGAGGAAGGGCCGTGGTGGCATTGCCGGTTTCTGAGGCAGCCGGCCGACTGGTGGGGTCAGATGTCGGCCGACCTGAGGGGTGGTCAGTTTGCTCGAGTACTTGCTTGCAGTATGCGGCGACCTTGTCCTTCCCGCCTGCCGCCCGAACCAGCGGCTGGAAGTATGGGTCGTCGACTATCGCGTCCGAGTAGCGGTTACGACCCTGGTCGTGCCTGGACATGGTTGAGAAGGTGCGGCACATCGCGATCACCGCGACCGTCGGTCGCGCCGATGTGGGACCGTCCTCCGACTTGGTCTCGGACTGTTGCGTTTTGGGCTTGCTCGCCGTGCCGGATGGCGAGTCGCCATTCCGAGGGGTACCCGTGCCCGTGCCTGCCTGCGGCGGCGCGGTCGTGGTCTCAGCGCCGGGGCCCTTCGCGGGAGACGACGCGGTCTGCGTGGCCGAGGTGGGCGCGGCAACCGGTGCGCGGGACTCGTCACCCGGCAGCAGACCGGCGGCGGCCGTACCGGCGAAGCCGGTACCCGCGACCGCGGCGACGGCGATCGCGACCTTGAGCCCGAGCGCTCGACGAGACCCCGTGAAGGCGGCAGGCGCGGCGGCCGTCCGGGAAGCTCCCGCCGCATCGCGGAACGCGGCCGCCGCCGCCGCCTCACCCATGAGCTCGTCAGCACGGGCGGGGACGGCGGCAGCGGCCAGCAGATCGGCGAGCGGGCCGACCTCGCCGTCGACGGGCGCACCGCTGAGCAGCTGCTCAGCGGTGAACGGGTCGAGGTCTCGGTTCTGTGTCATCTCATGAACGACAGCGCCACCGGGCCGAAAAGTGTCACACCTACCGTCAGGCGTGCCTCGGCCTGTAGTCGGTGAGCATCTCCGAGAGCCGGTTCAGCCCCCGGTACGCCGAGGTGCGCACGGCGCCCGGCTTCTTCCCGAGGACCTCGGCGGCGCGGTTGGCGTCGAGTCCGACTACGACCCGTAGCAGTACAGCCTCAGCCTGGTCCTGAGGCAGTTGCGCGATCAACTGCAGTGCTTCCTCGGTCGCCAGGGCGGTGGCCGCGTCGTACGCGGTGTCGTCAGGCCCGGCCAGTTCGGCGAGAAGGTCGAAGTCGCCGTCGACGGGTGGGCGGCGGCTCTGCCGGCGGTGCACGTCCAGCGCCCGGTTACGGGCGATCGTCGTCGCCCAGCCGCGGAAGTCGTCCCCGTCGCCGCGGAACTTGCCGACGTCGCGTGCGATCTGCAGCCAGGTCTCCGACGCGACGTCGTCGGCGTCCTGTGGTGCCAGCACCCTCAAGTACCGCAGCAACCCGGGCTGGACAGCGCGATACAACGTCCGGAACCCGTCCTCATCCCCTCGCTGTGCTGCCCGCAGGGCGGCATTCAGGTCCGAAACGGGAACGGGCACCCGGACATCGTCGTGTACCCCGGGGCCATTCGCCCAGCCCCGGGTGAGATCAGTCACTCCACGAGAATCGGTTCACCGCGCTCCAGATCCTTGTCGTCCTTCGGCTTGTCGGCGTGGCCGCCGTCGGTCTTGGACAGGGCGCTCGGCCACCATATGTGCCGTCCGATGTCCAGGTTCAGCGCGGTGACCAGCACCGACCGCACGATGAGGGTATCGAGCAGTACGCCGAACGCTACCGCGAAACCGATCTCGGCGAACGCGACCACCGGCAGCGTGGCCAGCACGGCGAATGTGCCCGCCAGCACCAGGCCGGCCGAGGTGATCACGCCGCCGGTCGCGGCGACGCCGATCAGCGCGCCACGTCTCGTCCCGTGCTGCTTGGCTTCCTCATGCACACGTGTCATCAGGAAGATGTTGTAGTCGATGCCCAAAGCAACCAGGAACACGAAGACGAACAGCGGCAAGGATGGGTCTTCCCCGCCGAACCCGAAGACGTTCTTGAACACCAACGCGCTCACGCCCAGCGCGGCGGCGAACGACAATACAACCGTCGCGACCAGTAGCACGGGCGCGACGATCGCCCGCAGCAGCAGCGCGAGGATCAGCAGCACGACCACCAGTAC
>JBKPSJ010000241.1:0-8080 GCA_046765875.1 Actinomycetota bacterium | reverse complement strand
GGCAGCGAAGCCTTGGTTGTGAGGTCCAGGGAGGTTGTCCCGCCTTGCGGCGGTGAGCCTGCCTGACAGGTGAAGGCCTCCGGTCAACAGTCCGACCAAGATCCCGCCCCGGGTGCGGGTTCGCACCCCGGGCACGGGTTCGCACCCCCGGCACGGGTTCACGCCCCCCGGCACGGGTTCACGCCCCCGGCACGGGTTCACACCCCCGTGTGCGGGGGTGCGAACCCTGGGAGGGGGTGCTAGGCCGCGACAACCGAAGCCCTGAAATGCGGGCGGGCGGCGTCGGTGCTCGCATTCTGCCGGCAGCGCGCCCCTGCCCCAGTCGGCCGGCACCGCACCCCGTACCGGGGTTCGCACGGTCCTTCGTCTGGCGCGACACCTGCGCCGAACTCGGCATCACCCATACGCGGACCAGGCCCTACCGGCCGCAGACCAACGGCAGGATCGAGCGCTTCCACTGCGCCCTGGCCGACGGCCGGGCCTACGCACGCTTCTACGCCACCGACAACCAGCGGCGAGCAGCCCTACCCGGTTGGCTCCACTTCTACAATCACCACCGAGCCCACTCCGCACTCGGAGGCAAGCCACCGATCAGAAGGCTGACCAACGTGCCTCGGCATCACACTTAGTGCTCGAGACCGCCCGCCGCGACGTGGATGAACAGCGCGTCGACCTCGCTGGCGTTGGTGATGTCCTTGACGCCGCCCTCGACAGGTGCGAGCACCTTCTCCAGCGTGGCGGCGGCCTGCTTGCCCTGGCCGAACGTGATCACCGACAGCGCGACCGGCCGCTTGGGGTCGTTCGCCTTCTTGAGTGCCGCCTGCAGCTGCGGGGCCGTGATCGAACCCGGATCGTCCTGGTTGCGCCCGTCGGTGAACAGCACCACCTGGTCCGGCCGGCCCGGGCGATAGTTGTCCCGCGCCGACTGATAGGCCGCCAGCAGCGTGTCGTACAGTCCGGTCCCGGACGGCCGTGCGCGAAGTCCGCGAGTCGCCGCCGAGAGTTCATTGCGATGCGCAGGCGACAGCGCTGCCCGGGCCAGCACGGTCCGGTAGTCGCGATTACCGTCGATCCTCGACCCGAACTCCCACATCGCAAGCCGCGAGTCGTCGGGCAGCAGCGCGCCGAGCCGGTCGCAGCCGCGGGCGACCGACCGGATCAGCGGCTGCTTGGTGCCCGGTGCCGGAGCGCCCATAGAACCCGATATATCGACCACGATCAGGATGTCGGAGAGCCGGTCGGACGGGTACCAGGTCGCGAACACGTGGTCGATGTGGTGCGGTTTCAGCACCTCGAACGGCTTGGCCGAAACATCCGGCAGCCGTTTGGTCTCGTTGCGCCGGGGCGCGGCGCCATCCGGCCCGCGTAGACCCGCCTGGGAGAACTCCGGCGCGGTGTCCTCGCTCTGGAGAGTACGAAGCACCCGGTCCATCGCCTTGGCCACCTGCGTGTCCCGCCCGGCCTTGTCCTGCGGCAGCCAGGTGTAGCGCAGTTCGGCGGTGTGGTCGGACGGTGCGAGGACGACCTGGTCGTCGGTCCAGCCCTGCTGGAGTAACGCGTACTCCGGCACCAGCGCCACCTCGGCGCCACCGGCCGGCTTCGCGGCTGCCGTTGCGGCGACGGTCCGGCTCCCAGCCACCGCGGCCGCCAGATACTCCGCGGACACATCCATCCCGGACTTCAGCCAGACCGCCTCGCCCAGCGCGCCGGCGGCGATCAGGCCGTCGCCGGTCCCGGCCGGGTCCCGCAACACCGGCCGGACCCCCTTGCGGGCCTCGACCAGGTCGGCCAGGCCGAGCCACGACGTCCCTGCCTTGGTCAGCGTCCCAGCGGTCGCCTTATTGGCGACGAAGTAGATCGGACTGATGGCGACGACCGTCGCGTGCTCGATGACCTCCGGCTCGGCGTACTCGTCACCGGCGACGGTGGCCCACGCGGTGTCGTCGGGAATCCACACGTCGGCGTCGAAGTGCTCGAGGTGCCGCGCCGCCTCCCGCCCGTCGGCGATCTCGACCTCGAGCCGGGCGCAATCCTTGCCATCGGCAAGCGTCGGGGCCAGCGCCGAGAGGACCGGCGCGAACGACTTCGCGGTGACCACCTTGACCGCGGTGTCGCATTTCGCCGTCGCGGTCTCCGAATTCGCGGCCTGGTCGGGATCTCTGGCCCAAATCGCCGCGGCGGCCATGCTTGCGCCGAGCAACACCACTGGAATACCGATCACCAGGGCAATCATCAGCGGATTCCGCTTGCCAGCCCTGTGTCGTCCCACGCCTGCCCCTCCCAACGGCCGCACGGACGTGCACCGTCACGGCCACTCCTCCTCGCTGGAGGTTACGGTGACGGCATCATTTCCATAAGGTGTTGTCCGAAACAAGCCCTGAGCGATAGGAAATCTGCCCTTTACACATCGCCATCGCTGATGAACTCCCGGTCATCTCATCAGCAATGCGCGTTCATTCCGCCACACATTGTGTAGTGAACGCAGTGGTGCCGAATGGCTATCGCCCGGGGGTGAACACCGCCAGCGCCTCGGCATCCGAGGGGACGGTCAGGACGTTCTCCGTGACGAACTCCTCCACGCCCGGGTAGCCGGACGCCGCGGTGCGTATGGTGCTCGCGGCTGCCTCGAGGTCGTAGCTCGTACGCCGCAACACCACGTCGGGGCCGAGCAGTGCCCAGTAGGCGCCGGTACCCCCGTACGGCATGCCGACGCTGCCGGGGTTGACGAACCGGCGGCGGTCGACGAGCCGGTCGAACGGCATGTGGGTGTGCCCGAGCACGACCGCCGGGACGTCGACGCGGTCGAAGCATTCGCGATACCGGTCGACCGGTGAGTCGACGAGCACGATCTCGGTGTCGGTCCGTGTCGTCGCGTGACAGAACAGCACCCGGCCGAGCCCGTCGACGTCGAGCGTCACCGTCAGCGGCGTGCCGGCGAGCAGGTCGCGGTGCCGGCGCTCGATCACCGAGGCGCAGTACTCGGTCGGGATCCGCGCGACGTCGGGCAGGTCCGGGTCCGCGCGGCCGTCGTCGTAGGCCGTCGCCACCTCGCGGTCGGCGTTGCCGCGGACCCAGATCGCGGTGTCGCCGAGGTCGGCCAGCCGGTCGAGCGTCTCGGCCGGCATCGGCCCGGTGGCCAGATCCCCGTTCAGCACGATCGCATCGATACCGGCGGCCCGGACGTCGGCGAGGACCGCGTCCAGCGCCGGCAGGTTGCCGTGGATGTCGGCCAGCACAGCTACTCGCATGGCCACCAGTCTCGCGCCGGATGGCGGTCGTGAGACAAATCAGGACGCGCGGGCGCGCAGACGGCGGAGCATCCGGGCATCGTCGAAGCCGACCGCGCGGGCCGCTGACTCGATCGTCTCGCCGTGGCCGATCAGGTGCTCGGCCCGTTCGAGTCGGAGTTCCTGCTGGTACCGCAGCGGGGTCAGCCCGATGGCGCCGCCGAACAACCTGGTCAGCGTCCGTTCGCTGACTCCGGCGATTCCGGCGAGCTCGGTGAGCGGGAGCCGCTCGGCGTACCGGCTGTCGATGACGTCCTGAACCTGATGTACCGAGTCGCTGAGGTGGCCGCGGTGCCGCAGCATCGCGCTCGCCTGTGGCTCGTCGCCGTTACGGCGGGCGTACACGACCATCGTCCGGGCGACCTTCGCCGCGACCGCCGGACCGTGCCGGATCGCGAGCAGGTGCAGCGCCATGTCGATTCCGCTGGCGATTCCGGCCGAGGTGACGATCCGGCCGTCGACGACGTACAGCACATCGCGGACCACCTTCGCCTCCGGATAGAGCTGCTGCAGCGCGTCCTGCAGCGCGTGGTGCGTCGTACACCGGCGGCCGTCGAGCAGACCCGCCCGGCCGAGTGCGTCCGCTCCGGCACATACGCTCGCGACCGTTCCGCCAGATGCGTAGTGGTCGCGGAGCAGCCCGAGCGCGCGTTCGCCGATCAGGTCCGGCCGGCCGAGCATCGACCCGCGCCAGCCAGGTACGACGATCAGGTCGCCCGGGTCGAGCCGCGGCCACTCGGTGATCGCCTGCAGCACCAGCCCCTGCGTCGAGGTCACCTGCTCCGACTCGCCGAGGTAGCACAACTCGTACCCGAGCCCGAGGTCGGCCGCGCTGGAGAACACCTGGGCGGCACCGGCCAGGTCGAGCAGGTGCAGATGCGGCACCAGCAGGAACGTCACGCGGGTCATGATCCGGTCAGCTTGCCACCGGCTCCGCGGCGATCTCGTCGAGGGTACGAATGGTGGCGAACCGGCCGGCCAGCACGTATTCGACCCGTTCCGCGACGACGTCGGCCGGCAGCGTCCGCGGCTCGGCCAGCACCTCCTCGTACGGGGTTCCCGCGGGCACCGACGGGTGCCGCAGCGGCATCGTCGCGGTGGCCTCGGTGACGAACACGACGTCGTAGCCTAGATCGGAGGCGACCCGCGCGGTGGTCTCGCAGCACTGCTCGGTACGCATGCCGCTGATCACTACCTCGCCGACGCCGTGCGCCGTGAGCAACTGCTGCAGATTCGTTGTGGTGAAGGCGTTGTGAGACGTCTTTGTGACCAGCGGCTCGCCGTCGGCCGGCTCCAGCCCGTCCAGGAACCGGACCAGGCCGCTGGCCGGATCGAAGACGGTGCCGGTGCCCGGCTCGGCGTGCAGCACCCATACGACGAGGTCGCCGCGTGACCGGGCGGCACGGACCAGCCGGGCGGCGCGCTCGGCGATGTCGGGGCGGTTCACGTAGGCCCAGTCCGGCCGGTGCCGGAAGGACTCCTGGACGTCGATCACGAGCAGAGCGGTTCGCATGTCCTCGATACTGGCCTCCATCCGGGGCCGCCGGAAGGCCCGATCGCGACCCCGCCCGGAACGATCCGGTCAACCTGTCCTCATCCGTGCCGTCCGGCTTGTGACAAACTCCAGAACACGCGCGCACAGAAAGCGACATTCTCGACCGGCGAGAGGAACCAGGTGATCCGGAAGGAGAGGTTCGGCACCACGCCGGACGGCGTCGACGTCGACATCTACACGTTCTCGAACGGCCGGGTGACGATCGGCATGCTGACCTGGGGCGCCACCATCCAGCGCATCGACGTTCCGGACCGGCACGGCAAGGTCGACAACGTCAACCTCGGCTTCGACAACCTGCCCGACTACCCCGCGCTCAGCCCGTACTTCGGCGCCACCATCGGCCGGTACGGCAACCGGATCGCGCGCGGAATGTTCACCCTCGACGGCGAGACGTACCACCTCCCGATCAACAACGACCAGAACACGCTCCACGGCGGCACGATCGGTTTCGACAAGCACATCTGGGACGCCGCGGTGGTGCGCACCGACGAGCGGGTCGGGGTCAGCTTCCAGTACGTCAGCGCCCACGGCGAGATGGGCTTTCCCGGAACTCTGACCAGTACGGTGACCTACACGCTGGACCAGTACGACGATCTGACGATCGACTACCTGGCTACGGTCGAGGGCAGGGCGACCGTGGTGAACCTGACCAACCACGCGTACTTCAACCTGCGGGGCGAGGGGTCGAGCTCGGTCGACGACCACTACCTGTGGCTCAACGCACGCCGGTTCACACCGATCGACGAGACGCTGATCCCGACCGGTGAGGTCGTACCGGTCGGGGGTACGCCGTTCGACTTCACCCGGCCGGCACAGATCGGCGCCCGCAGCCGGCAGGATCACCCGCAACTGATCAACGCCGGCGGCTACGACCACAACTTCGTGATCGAAGGCTCCGGGCTGCGGCTCGCGGGCAGGGCCTGGGATCCGGCCAGCGGGCGCAGCCTGACCGTCCACACCGACCAGCCCGGCGTCCAGTTCTACTCCGGCAACTTCCTCGACGGCTCGTTCAGCGGCACCGGCGGCCGGACGTACCGGCAGGGCGACGCGTTCTGCCTCGAGACGCAGCACTTCCCGGACTCACCGAACCAGCCGGGCTTCCCGTCCACCGTGCTGCGGCCCGGCCAGACCTTCCAGTCCACGACCGTGTTCGGCTTCGGCATCCACCACTGACTCGCGACAGCTACGGCTCCACGGTCCAGCGGCCGACCTTGTTGTACTCCGAGTCGTACACGTCCTGGCCGATCTCCGCGGTCAGGTCGACGTTGTTGAGGTTGCTCCCCCAGTACCGCAGCACCCGGCCGAGCTCGGTCACCGCCGTCTCCTGGTCCCAGTCGGCGCTCACCTCGAGAACGAACCTCATCGTGCTCCTCTCGTCGTCGGCTCAGACAGACGTTAGCGGGAGCACTGCCCGGCCCGGTGCTGTAGCGCCGGGCCGGCCCCATTCAGTGCCCGAGCGTCAGTGCCCGGCGCGGAGGATCTCCCAGGTGACGTTGTCGCCGTGCTGCTGTGTCCAGAACAGCCGCCATCCGTCGTGGAACGGAGTCGGGCGCTTCGCACCGAGGATGCCGTTCGGCGACGCGTCGCCGTCCGACGTGTGGATGCCGGTGATCTCGTTGTCGCCGTCGTTCTGGAAGCCGATCATACCGAGGAAGGCGGAGTCGATCGTCGCCGAGGGGTCGCGGCCCTCGGCCAGGAACCGTACCGGCTGAGCGCCGTGGGCGTAATCCGCCCGGACATCGAACAGGTAGGCCGAGTCGAGCAGGCCGCGCTGGCTGTGCAGCGAGTCGCCGGCGTCCTCGACGTACGCGACGTGGTCGGCGTCGATGAACGTCACGTTGTCCAGGCCGGTGTGCTCCTTGTTGCCGTTGTAGACCAGCGACAGCGTGCCGGAGTCCGACGTCGGCCGGGACTGGCTCAGCTTGAGCACGGCACCCCAACCTCCGAAGCCGTCGTTCGCGGTGCTGTTGGCGTTGGTGTCGCCGGTCTCCTCGAAGAAGAACTCGCCGAACCCGGTGCCCGGCCGGAACTGGCCGTTCTCCGGCCGCTTGAACGGCGTCGCCTTGGCCGCCTTCGCGAGCGCGTTGGCGTCGAACGGCACACCGGAGGTGTCGGTGGCGGTGTCGTGGATCGTCACCCAGTGTGTGCTGAAGGACAACCCGTACGTGTGCAGGTCCTTCACGTCGTCGGTGAAGGCGTTGCCGGTCGGGTGCGCCGCGTCGATGGCCTGGAAGGCGATCGGCTCACCGCTGCGCCGGGAGATCACCTGCAGCGCCTGCAACTTGCCATGCGTCAGGTCGCCCTTGGTCTGCGGCACGAAGCGGTACACGAAGCTGTTGGGCAGCCGTGCTCCGGTGCTGGGGACCGTGGTGCCGCCGCTGTCCTCGACCAGCCACACGTTACCCGCCGAGTCATTCTGTACGCCCTCGTACCCCGCCCGGCCGGTGGCCGCCGAGATGTCCTTCACCTGCGAGTGCAGCTCAGCGGTGGCCTGGAAGACGCCGCCGTTCGCGCCGTTCTCGGCGGTCAGCAGTAGCTTGCCAGCCCACGGATCCCAGGTGGAGCCGTCGAACGGCGGCAGCGGAGTGCCGTCCGTCGTGGTCGTCGCCAGCAGCGTCACCCGGTGGGCCGCGTCGGCGTCGAGGTTGATCCGCGTGAGCTTGCCGTTGCCGGCTCCCTCGTGACCCTGGAACACGAAGTGGGTGCCGTAGTCGTACGACGCGTCGGCACCGCTCTGGTTATTCAGGATCAGGTACGTGTTCTTGTCCGGCTCGGTCTTGCCGGCCTCGACCTTGTGCGTGGCCGACGGCAGGTCACCAGGTGCCGGCATCAGCGGACCGTCCCCGCGGTAGCCGTAGTACGGGAGATCGGCGGTGCCGTTCTCTAGTCTCATCGAGCCCTGCGCGGCCACCTGCTCGACCAGCTCAGGCGACAGCACGTTCGGACTGGTGACGCCGGCCGCCTTCGCGTTCGCGGGTACCGACGTCGGCCGGAAGCCGCCGCCGTTCCCGTTGTTCGCCTCGGCCCCTGAGGCGACGGAACCGGCGAGAGCCAGCGCACCGATGACACCGATGGCCGCGGCACCCGCGATCGACCTGCTCTTCATCTGCTCTCCCAAGAAGCTTGTCCAACGCAACGATCGCCATTCGACTCCCCTCGTGCGGCGGGGTCAGGAGTATGCAGGTGACATCTGGATGTACGGCGGGCTACGAATGTGGCTCGATACACAGACCGTGAG
>JBKPSJ010000240.1:0-6043 GCA_046765875.1 Actinomycetota bacterium | reverse complement strand
GCGCATAGCGAGAAGGAGAACGCGGCGGCGACCTGGAAGAAGACGTTCGGGTTCCATCCGCTGCTGTGCTTCCTAGATCGTCCCGATGTGGCCGGTGGGGAGGCGCTGGCCGGGCTGCTGCGGCCCGGCAACGCGGGCTCGAACACCGCCGCCGATCACGTCGCGGTGCTGGACATGGCGCTCACGGCGTTGCCCGAGCAGGCCAGGCCACGCCCGGGTGCTCCTGACGGTCCGCGGCTGCTGGCCCGCAGCGATTCGGCCGGCGCCACGCACGCATTCGCCGCAGCGTGCCGCGAACGCGGCGTGGGCTTCTCGTTCGGATTCCCCGTCGATGAACGAATCCAGGTGATCGTCGACCAGATCCCCAAAGACTGCTGGCAGCCGGCGGTCCAGATCGACGGCGAGCTGCGAGACGGTGCCTGGGTGGCCGAGGCCACCGGACTGCTCGCCTCTGTCTTGGGCTCGTGGCCGGAAGGCTCCCGGTTGATCGTGCGCAAGGAACGCCCGCACCCCGGCGCCCAGCTCACCTTCACCGACGTCGACGGGCACCGGATCACCGCGCTGTTGACCGACACCCCACCCGGTCCCGCCGGCACGGTGCCCGGGCAGGTCGCCGGGCTGGAGTTGCGGCACCGCCAGCACGCCCGGGTCGAGGACCGCATCCGCGAGGCCAAGGCCACCGGGCTGCGGAACCTGCCCTGCCGCGGCTTCAGCGAGAACGCCGCCTGGCTGGAAACCGTACTGTCCGCGGTCGACCTGGTCTGCTGGACCAAGAAGATCTGCTTCCACGACACCCCCGAACTGGCCCGCTGCGAGATCACAACGTTCCGCTACCGCGTGCTGCACGTCGCCGCCCGGCTCACCACCACAGCCCGCCGGCTTTGCCTGCGGATCGACAAGACCTGGCGCTGGGCGACTCAGATCGCCGAAGGCTTCCACCGACTCCGCACCGCACTCACCTGACCACCCCGGCCTGACCGGCCCGACCCGAGGAATCGGAACCACGCCCACCCGACGCGACAGTCGGGCCCACGCCCTACCCACCCAGCCGAAATCTCACGACAGCAGCCACGAATCAACCAACACTGGCCACAGGCCGGCCGTCGTGAAAAATCGAGGCTAGTGGCCTGGTAATCGTCGGCCGGCGGCGTTCGGCCGCGACATCGCCCAGAGGCTTTCCGAGCACGCCGCGCGGCGGTGTTCGGATCAAGTCCGTGGAAGTCCCGCCAGGCCCCATCGTCCGGCTGTCGTGCGATCAGCTGAGCGGGCTTGATGGATTTCGGTGTCGTGAACTGCCTTGAGTCACTCAGTGCAAGCAGAACCCGGCGACGTCTATTCGCATGCGGAACAATGTATTATCGGAGGCATTTATTCAATCAGCAGTCAGCATGATCAAGGCTCAACGGTCGCCGGAAATACCACGGCATTCGATCAGCACATAGTGGCTATTCCGAGGTATGCGCCAGGGTCGATTTTGCATTTCACACCGGACCTGATTATCGGTGTAACGCTCCGTCTATCAGCGGTTGCGGCGGGTGAGGTCAGGGGTTGACCGGTGATGCCCAGCCCGGGCGGGGGATGAGGCAGAACGGGTGCCCGGCAGGATCCTCGAATACGTTCCCGTCGAGATGCTTGGCTCCCAGCGCGACCACCTGGCCGGCCGCCGTGCTCACGTCATCGACCATCACGTCGAGGTGGATCTGCTGCGGGTACGCCGGATCCGGCCACTGGGGCCGCCGGTGGTCCGATGCCCGCTGGAAGGCCAGACCGGAGGAGGTCTCGTTCGCCGCGATCACCACCCAGTCCGGGCGCTCGTACGTAACCGGCAGCCCGAGCAACTCGGAGTAGAACCCGGCCAGTGCCCGCGGGTCGGGGCAGTCGATGGCGATGTGGTGCAGCCGACCGATCATGCCTTATTGTTGCCGGTCGGTCGCCGATCCGGAGGCAATCGTGCAATTTCTGCGCCAACTCTTGACCGCCTGAGACGCGTAGAGCATTGTGTCCGTCGAAGGTTCTCTCATCCCGATATGGCCGCGGTCGGATAGGCCGTGTGCCCGATGCGAGGACCTTCACCAATTCCCGAGGGTTCCTCTTTTTCTCGTGCTTTCGGCGGCGTCGAATGCAAGCGCCCGATGCACGTGCATTCGCACTTACTCCCGGATCCCGCCACCCTCGTGCTGCGGCCGGATGGGCTCAGGAGGGCGGCCGCGACCCGGACGTGGTCATGATTGGGGCTGCGGGTCCCGCCGGGGCCGTCCATCGGTGACGAGAGAGGTAGCTGTGAGCGTACGCATCGGTTACAAAGCGTCGGCAGAGCAGTTCGGGCCGCGAAAGCTCGTGGACTTCGCGGTCCGCGCCGAGCAGGTCGGGCTCGACAGCGTGATGGTGTCGGACCACTTCCTGCCGTGGCGGCTGGAGGGCGGGCACGCGCCGTTCGCGCTGTCGTGGCTGGCCGCCGTCGGCGAGCGCACCGAGCGGGTCCAGCTCGGGACCTCGGTGCTGACGCCGACCTTCAGGTACAACCCGGCGGTGATCGCGCAGGCGTTCGCCACCCTCGCGGTGCTGTATCCGGGCCGGATCGTGCTCGGGGTCGGCACCGGCGAGGCGCTCAACGAGATAGCCGTCTCCGGGCGTGACTGGCCCGAGTTCAAGGAACGGTTCGCCCGGCTGCGCGAGGCGGTCATGCTGATGCGCGAGCTGTGGACCGGCAAGACCGTCAGCTTCGACGGCGAGTACTACAAGACCGTCGACGCGACCATCCACGACGTACCCGACGAGCCGGTCCCGGTGTACGTTGCGGCCGGCGGCCCGGTGGTCGCCCGGTATGCCGGACGCTCCGGCGACGGCTTCATCTGCACCTCCGGCAAGGGCATGGATCTGTACACCGGCAAACTGGTGCCGGCGGTCCAGGATGGCGCGGACAAGGCCGGCCGGGATGTCTCGACGATCGACCACATGCTCGAGGTCAAGGTGTCGTACGACCGTGACCCGGATCTGGCGCTGGAGAACACCCGGTTCTGGGCGCCGCTATCGCTGACTCCGGAGCAGAAACACAGTGTCAGCAGTTCCGCGGAGATGGAACGGCTTGCCGACGAGCTGCCGATCGAGACCGTCGCCAAGCGGTGGATCGTGGCGTCGAACCCCGACGACACGATGACTCAGTTGCAGCCGTACGTCGATGCCGGGTTCGACCACTTCGTCGTACACGGCCCGGGCAACGACCAGGAGCGGTTCCTCACCCAGTTCTCCGAGGACGTCGTACCGCTCCTGCGCAACGCGAGCCCGGCCGTTACGGGTTGACCCTGGCGGCGAGCCAGGCGAGGGCGTCCTCGGCGGAGCTGAGCACGGAGATGTGGCCGTCGTCCGGGCGCAGCCAGAGTTCGGCGCTCGGCACCCGCTCGGCCAGCCATCGGCTGTGCGAGCTCGGAACCATCCGGTCCTGTTCGCCATGTACGAGCAACACCGGCGCCACGACCTGCTCGGGCACATAGCCCCACGGCGCGACATACGCCAGCTGGTCGTCGACCATGCCGTCGATCCCGCCCTGCAGCGCCTTCCCGGCGACACCACCCAGCCAGGCCCAGTCGCCCGAGAGCGCCTCCTCGTCCGCCGGGGTGAACTGCTCGGGATCGAACTCGCCATGCGCGAGATGCTGCTCGAGCACGGTCCGGCCGGCCGCGGCTGCCTTGAGATCCGCGACACCGCCGTCGGCCATCCCGGCGAACCAGTCGAGACCCTCGGCCCCGTACGGTGCGAGCCCGGACACGCAGACGCACACGGGCACCCGGTCTCTGAGCAGGGCCGCGCAGGCGAGCGCGTGGTTCGAACCACCGGAGTGGCCCATCACCGCGAACCGCTCCAGCCCGAGCGCGTCGGCGACCATGTCGGTATCGGCGGCCGCCGAGGCGAGGTCCCGGCCGGGCAGCGGAGTCGACGGCCCATAGTTCGGCCGGTCGTACGAGACCCAGCGCAACCCGAGCCGCTTCGCGGCGTCGAACAACGGCACCGGCGGTTCACCGGTGTTGGGCGTGCCGTGATGCCAGAACACCGGTACGCCGTCCAGCGCGGTGTCGTACACATGCAACGTGCGTCCGCCGGCAAGGTCCACATCCGTCTCGGTCAGCATTCGCCGAGGTTAACCCGTCGGGCGAGACGTTCTCCGAGAGCCGTCATCGTGCCAAGCTCGCTGTGGAACGGTGGGGAGAGCGAGATGACGATTGCCGAGGTCGTTGACACGATGCGCGAGCGGCTGGACACGCTGCCGCCGGGGTTGGAGCACCGGCGTGTCTTCCTCAGCACCTATCTGCGTACGACTGTTGCCGTCGGCAACGCCGTACAGGCGGCCCGGTTCGAGGACCCGGACTGGGTGGAGGAGTGGGACGTCGTGTTCGCCGACCTCTACCTGGAGGCGCACGACGCCGACCTGGCCGGTCCGCCGCGACGGCCGTCGCGGCCCTGGCGGCTCGCGTTCGCCGCGCCGCCGGACCTGCCGCCGCTGCGGCACGTGCTGCTCGGGATCAACGCGCACGTCAACTATGACCTGCCCCAGGCGCTGCTCGCGGTGATCTCCGACGAAGACTTCGAGGATCCGGCACTGATGGACCAGCGCCGGCGCGATCACGAGCGCATCGACGGCGTACTGGCCGAGCGTGTCACCGCCGAGGACGGCGAGCTGACCGCGACGTCCGGCGGCAAGTCGCAGCTCGACCGGGTGCTCACCCCGCTGAACCGGCTGTCGTCGCGGCGCTTCCTGCGCGAGTCGCGGCGCAAGGTCTGGCACAACACGATCGAACTGCAGCGGGCGCGGCTGGACGGGCCCGACATCTACACCGCTCGGCTCGCCGAACTGGAACTGCTCAGCGCGGCCAAGATCGCCGATCTCCTGCAGCCGGGACAGGTGCTGTTGCGACTGGCCGTGAGCGGCTTCGGGGTGACGCTGCCGCCGCCCGATTGAGATCGGGAACAGTGTTCGTGTTCTCAGACGTTCTTCAGAAGTACCCCGTACTATCGGCGTACGGCCCAGCAGGGCCTGACACATATGTACGTCATCAGGAGGATGACATGCAGAGCAGTAACCCGGTCCTGAACCGGTCCAGTGCGTTCGCGCCGGGCCACGGCCAGGCTTACCCCGGCGCCGGCCCCTACGGTCAGCAGCCGGGTCCGTACGGGCAGCCCAGCCAGTACGGCGGCGGTTACGGCGGTCCCCAGCAGTATCAGCAGTACCAGGGCGCCGTCAGCCGTCCGATGACCCTCGACGACGTGATCGTCCGGACCGCTGCCACGCTAGGAGTGGTCGTGGTGTTCGCCGCGATCGCCTGGGCAGTGGTCCCGGACTCCGCAGTCGGCCCGGCGTTCCTCGCCGGCGCGCTGCTGGCGTTCGTGCTCGGCCTGGTGCTGTCGTTCCAGCGCAAGATCAGCCCCGCGCTGGTGATGGTCTATGCCGCCGCCGAGGGCGTGTTCCTCGGTATCGGCAGCGAGTGGATGAGCCGGTTCGTCGGCGATAGCAGCATCGTCGTCCAGGCCGTACTGGCGACGCTGATCACCGCCGGCCTGACGCTGGCAACGTACAAGTACTTCAACATCAAGGTGACCGCACGGTTCACCCGGATGGTGATCATCGCGACGCTCGGCTTCGCCGGCGTGATCGTGGTGAACTTCATCCTCAGCCTGCTCGGCTTCGGTGCCGGCGTCGCCGGCATGGGTGGCCTCGGTCTGCTGTTCGCGGCGATCGGTGCCGGTCTGGCGGTGTTCAACCTGATCCTCGACTTCGACCTGGTCGAGCGCGGGATCGCGGCGGGGGCGCCGGAGCGTGAGGCCTGGCGGGCCGCGTTCGCGCTCACCGTCACGCTGGTCTGGCTGTACTGGAACCTGCTGCGGATCCTCGCGATCCTTCGCGGCGACTGATCAGCCGACTATCTCATCCATCGGAGAACAAAGAAGGCCGGTCCCACCTGAGGTGGGACCGGCCTTCCGCTGTCGTCTGTGAGGTCGGCCTGTGGTTGGAACCTGAGTTTGATCAAGTTAGTGCACACCTCTCATGGTT
>JBKPSJ010000239.1:0-5076 GCA_046765875.1 Actinomycetota bacterium | reverse complement strand
GTGCAGACGTCGAAGCGTTGGTTGCGTGGTGCGTGTCGCGCGTGACGTCAGTGGTCGAGCCTGTGCGAGCGATCGTGAACGAAATCTACTTCCAAACTTCCTGAGCCGCGATGTCGAAATGCCGCGCCGCTCAATCGTCGGTTGGCAAACAGACCGATGAAAGGGAGCGACAAGGTGACCGGACGGCAACGGCTGATCGTCTTCGTACTGCTCGGTGCGAGTTTCATGCTCGCAGCCAACTTCTCGATCCTCAACGTCGCCCTGCCCCGAATGGGCGCGGCGGTCGGGCTGGAGGTCCCCGCGCTCGCGTGGGTGTCTACGGCGTACGCGCTCCCCGCCGCCGGTTTCACGCTGTTGTTCGGGCGGATCGCGGATCTGTACGGCCGGCGCCGCATGTTCCTGACCGGTATCAGCGTGCTCCTTGTCGCGTCGATCCTCGGCGGGCTCGCCACGAACGCCGTCATGTTGCTCGGCGCCCGTGCGCTGCAGGGTTTCGCCTGCGCGATGGCTATCCCGGCGGCGTTGTCGTTGCTGATCACGACGTTCAGCGACGACAAGCAGCGAGCCCGAGTTCTGGGACTGAACGGCGCACTGGGCGCCAGTGGCTTCACCGTCGGCGCGCTCGCCGGCGGCACCATCGTCGGCACGTTGAGCTGGCGCTGGGCCTTCCTGATCAACGTACCGATGGCCGCGCTCATCCTCGTCGTCACGCCGTTGCTGGTACGTGCGAGCCGTGCACCTGTCGGCGTGAAGCTGGACATACCGGGTGCCGTCACGGTCACGCTCGGCCTGCTGGCGTTCGCCTTCGGCGTGACCAACCGGAACCTGTACGCCCTGACCGGCGGCCTGGTACTCCTAGCGCTGTTCTGGCTGATCGAGCTCAAGGCGAAGGCGCCGCTGGCCGCGGTGAGCATCCTGACCCGGCCGACCGTGAAGTGGGGCAACTTCGCCGGCATGATCATGTTCTCGACGGAGACCGCGCTCATCTTCCTGATGACGCTGTACCTGCAGGAGGTGCTGCACCTGTCTCCGCTGGCCACTGGGTTGGCCTTCGGCGTACCAGGTCTGGCCGCAATCGCCGCCGGTGTGATCGCCGGTCGCTTGATCGGCCGGTACGGCTCTCGCATCGTGCTGGCCGCCGGGTTGCTGGTGCAGACCTGCTTCACGGCCCCGCTGACCGTGCTCGGCACCAACGACGCATGGCTCTGGGTGGTGGTCCCCGCACTGTTCTTAGGGGTTCTTCGGGTTCGTGACGTCGATCGTGTCCTTCATGGTGACCGCGACATCAGGTCTGCCCGACTCCGAGCAGGGCCTCGCCACCAGCCTCACCTCGCTGACCCAGGAGATCGGCCCCATGATCGGCGTACCGATCCTCAGCGCGGATCGCAGCGTCTCAGTCGAGCCTGCTGACAGGTATCCACCTCGCCGTCGCCGTCAACGTCGCCGTGACCGTGACCGCCGTCGCGCTCGTTTGGACCGGCCTTCGCCCCCGGCCCGCGGCCGTCACAGAGCCCGAGCACGAGTACGCCGAAGCAGCCTGACTAGGAGTCGCCGCCACCGCGGGTCCAGCGGTGAACTTCTACTTCCTCGAAGTCGAGGCAGGCGCGCAACTGGTCTGTGGCGTCACTCGGGCTGAGGTCGACGGCGGCGGCCATGCCTGACGTCGACTCCTGGTCATCGGTCAGCAACAGGCCCGCGAAGAGCCATGGCGGATTCGACTCGGCGAGACGACGACGCACGGACGCGACATCCTCCAGAGGTCGCGCCGGCCAACTCGCCCGCAGAAACGACGAAACCTGATCACCGGCAGGACGTGGATGGTCCCACATAGTGCCGTCCACGGCCGGGACCATCGGGGTTACCGAGACCTCGGCGTACCAGCCCGCCTGCGCGTAGGGCTCCCGGTACGCGAACCCGCGGGCGATGTCGGCGTTGTCGACCTCGATGACGTGCACGCTGCCCGTGTGGTCCTCGCCGTCGGACGACAGTGTCGGGCCTCGGGCGATCAGGTGCGACAACCATGCGTCCATGTACGCCTGGTGTGCCTCATGCCGGTCGTTGGGTCCGTAGTCGAACGCGCTGCCATCACGCCCGTACACGATGAACCGCACCTCGCACAGCGTAGCGTGCTGATCCGTGACCGAGTATCCGCAGATGCTGCACACCGCCATCGACACGACCGATGCCCGCGGGCTGGCCGAGTTCTATCGCGAGCTGCTCGGGCTGCGGTACCGGCCGGGCGACGAACCTCCGGCGGACGGTACGCCCGACGACGCGGACTGGCTCGTCCTCATCGACGCCGACGGGCGCCGCAAGCTGGCGTTCCAGGAGGTCGAGCGGCTGGAGCGTACGACGTGGCCGCAGCATGACGTACCGATGCAGATGCACATCGACTTCACTGTTTCGAGCGTCGAGGAACTGAAGCGGCACCGCGGACGCGCCGAGTCGCTCGGGGCACGGCTCCTCCTCGACCGGACCGGGTCCGACGAGCCCCTGTACGTCATGGCGGACCCCTCGGGCCACCCGTTCTGTCTCCTCGTCGGGTAGCTAGCGACGGGCCAGGAGACCACCGATGTAGCCGACGACACAGCCGGCGAGAATCACGAACGCCCCCACGGCCGGCGCGGAGCTCTCGTACAGGATCGCCGCGCCGATGTACGAGCCGACGAGCACGAGGGCAGACAGGATCGCGATCCTGCGGGTCAGCCTGCCGGTCGGCCCGGTGAGGCCGAAGGCCATCAGTGCGGCCAATACCAAGAAGCCCAGACCGAGAGAGACCACGTCCGCGGCCGGCGCGTTCTCGATCTGGCGGAAGCCATGCGAATGCCCCGAGAACTGACCGTTCGCGTCTTTGGCGACCTCCGCGACGGTCAACTGGAACGCCGTGCTGCTGACACCCTTCACGAACTGCATCGACGCGCCGAGAACCATCAGCACTGCGCCGAGCAGTGTCAGCAGGATGCGCGCCAGGCCTCGCTGCGAGGTCGCGAACTGGACCACGCTGCCGTCGGCGCGGATGTCCGCACGGCCGTCCGAGGCCACGATCGTCAGCGGTCGGGTCACCTCCTTGCCGGCCGATACGCGCGGCGCGACGACGGACACCAGTGCCGAGCCCACCTGGCCCGGCTGCACGTCCAGCACCTTGGGCGAGAAGCCGAACCGCATCGTGCTCTCGGTGTCGTACCCGCCCAGCGACAGCCGTACCGGCCCCGCACCCCGGCGGTTGTCGACCACGGCGGTCATGGTGCCGCGCCGCCCACCGCCCAGCCGCAGCACGCTCGGCTCGAGTTGCAGGGTCAGGAGCCCGAACGCCGCCTGCGACGCGGACTGCGCCAGCGTCACCGTCGTCTCGGCGTACCGCTCCCCGTCGGTGCCGGAGATGGTGATCGTACGGTTCATCTCGCGACCCGGGTCGGGTGGCGGCGCGGTGAATCGGACCTCGGTCCGGGCCTCGCCGCCGGGCGGCACCTGGAGGTGTTGGGTACGCCAGGAGGCCCGTACGACCTGCTCGGGATCATTCGCCGAGAGCCGCACGTCGGCCCAGTGGTTGCTGCGGGAGTTGTCGACCACCACCGTGCACGTCACCGGCGCGTTGTCCTGTACGCGTACCAGCCGGGGCTCGGCCAGCAGCGTCAGGGGTGCGGCGAGGACCGGCACCGTGACCCGTACCGGGATGTCGCGGTACGCCGGCTGCCCCGCGAGATTGCGGACCCTCAGCAGCAGCGGCAACTCCTGGGCGGCCACCATGGTCGGCGACATGATGCGCAGCATGGCCTCGACGCTTCCGGTCGTCCCCGGCAGCAACTCGGTACGTCCGGCGCGAAACTCCAGCCACGACGGCGGATCCAGCGCCTCGACGACATAGCTGTCCACGATCGTGGACGTGTTGGCCACCTCCGCGGTCACCGTGGCCGGTGTACCGTCCAGCGGCAGCGTCGCGTCGGCGACGACGATGCGGGCCTCGAAGGGATCACGTATCGCGGACATGTCCTGCGTGGGCGCCGACGACGGATCCGGTGCGGTGCCGGGGCCCAGCGGCGAACCGGCCGGGGAGGCGGCGGATCCCGACGGCGGAGGGGCGCCGGTACCTACCGGGGGCAGCCGCTGCAGTGTGGGGTCGTCCCGCCAGCCGAGGTAGGCGTGGCAGGTCGTACAGAACTGCGTCCCCGGCGCGTTCTGTTCACCGCAGTTGCTGCAGACCATCGCGGGCCGGACGTGCTTTCGAGTATCGGACGCCCGGCGTATCACCCCGCCGCCTACTGTGTCACGATCCTCGCCCCGCGTCTCGGTCAAACGCGACCGACGGCCTGAACCGGACTCAGTTCTGGTCGAACTGGATCCAGGTCGACTTCAACCCGAGCAGGAAGCGCAGTTCGTCGCCGGAGAAGGTCTTCGTGCCGGCCGTGCCGCGGATCTCCACGGACAGAACCCGGCCTCCCCAGGCTCCGTAGCCGTTGCGCGCCAGAACGTTGATCTCCTCGATCGTGCCGACGCCGACCTTGGCCTCCGTGCCGGCGCGGTCCAGCGACGCCGTCCAGTCCGAGTTCGGATTCCCGTTGCCGGCACGGCCGTCATACGGATCGGCCTTCGCGACCAGATAGGGCTGGTCACCGGGCGCGGTGTACCCACCGTTGGAGGAGCAGAACTGCGCGAGGATCGGCTTCCCGGCATACGTGCGGACCTGGTTGCTGGTGGCAACCACCGCGTTATTCGTGGACGCGACCTCGGCAGCGTAGCCGCGTATACCTGGCAGGCAACGGTGTCGCACAGGTCGTAGTCACTGTGCGAGCCGACCTGCGAGGCGGCGTACGTCCGGGCAGCAATCGCCTGGGCCTGCAACGCGGCGGGCCGCCAGGTGGTGCTGGCCTCCTTCGGCACCACGCCTTGCAGGTAGTACTCCATGGTCAGCACGTTGAGCGTGTCGATGTCGGTCCCGGCACGGTCCGCCGTACGGAGCCGGCCACGGTAGGTGGCGGTACTCCCGTTCGGCAGCACCATGGTGACCACCGATCCCTCGTACCGGCCCTCGAACTGACCCATCCCGGCGAGGGTCTTCCACAGCACCCAGGTGCGGCT
>JBKPSJ010000238.1:0-13077 GCA_046765875.1 Actinomycetota bacterium | reverse complement strand
GTGTCGCGTATCCGACAAGGTCGCGTCGATATCCAGCACCGCGAACGCCCGCCGCTCGTCCCCGGACGCTGCCCTCTCCTCAACCACGTCCCCACCCACCCATGCCGCTAGCCCGCACACGCCGCCCACCGCTCGAACCGTCCCGCCAACGCTCACCCCACCCCGAGCCTCCTGCCCGGCCGCGGCCCACGGCTGGCGAATCGCGGCAGCGTGAGGGTTGGCGCTGGCTGCGTGACGTCCCCGCCCTCGGCGACGCTTTCGGTGCGGCGGGCGGGGCGTGACGATTGGCCCAGCGGCCAGCGGCGGCGCGGGCGGCTGCCGCGGATGCGACGTGGACGCTGGCTGGCGGCGTTACGTCCCCTGTGGTGACGGGGAGCGGTGCAGCGTGTGGGCGTGACGGTAGGCCTAAACGACGGGTAAGTGTCGTGGGCGCAGCCGAGGCACCGCTGGTGGGCGGGCTACGGCAGCCGTGATGTGGGTGCCGCACGGATGAGGTCAGTCCGGTGGCCCGGTTGAGGGCGGCGGTCGTTGGTCGGGGTGGCACGGTCGCACGGCGTTCGGGTTGGTCCACGTCGGGCGGGTGATGTGGACACGGTTGTTGGTGATGGTGACGGTCCAGGTGCGTCGGTGGATGGCCCGGTGGTGGGTTGGGCATACGAGGACGAGGTTGTCGATAGAGGTCGTGCCGCCGTCGGCCCAGTGGATCAAGTGGTGGGCGTCGCAGTGGCCAGGCGGGGCTCCGCAGCCGGGGATGACGCAGCCGCTGTCGCGGGCGATGAGGGCACGGCGGAGCGCTGGGGTGACGAGGCGGTGTTCGCGTCCGACGTCCAGTGGCTCTGAGGCGCTGCCCAGAACGATCGGGATCACGCCGGCGTCGCAGGCGATTCGACGCACCTCTCTCGCGGGGAGCGGCTCGCCGAATATCATCTCCCCGCTGCTCGTGCGCTCGAACGCCCCAGCTCCATTCGCTGCACAGGTAGATGGTCCGTCAGCCCTGGGGGCGCGATCCGCGGAGTGCGGGCGGCCCGTGGTGGACGTGCGGCCGACGGTGGAGGTGGGGTCCGCGGTCGGCGCGTCGTCGGTGGTGGACGTCCGGCTGGAGGCGCGCATGCGGTCCCCGGCGAGGGCGTCGTCGGTGGTGGCCATCCGGCCGGAGGTGGGTGCGCGGTCCGCGGTGAGCGCGTCGTCGGTGGTGGCCATCCGGCCGGAGGTGGGTGCGCGGTCCGCGGTGAGCGCGTCGTCGGTAGTTGACGTCCGGCCGGCGGGTGCGCGGTCCGCGGCGGGTACGCGGTCGGTTATAGGGAGAGCGCTGGGGAGGCGGGTAGTTAGAGCGGTGTAGGGGATGGTGATCGAGAGGTGGGGCTTGATGCCGCCGTGGGCTGGGATCTCGCCGCCTACCGACGCTGCAGCGCGGAGCACGGTGGTGAAGCCGTCGGCTCGGCGTTGGCCGAGGGTGCGAGGGTCGAGCTCGCCGGCCGGGGTCTTGCGTGGTTTCGCGGCTGCGTCGATCAGAGTCTGGAAGAGTTCGGCGTTCTCGCCCGTCATGAAGCCGCCGAAACGCACGCCGCGGATGCGGCCGCCGACGCCGCTCGGACTGGTTGCCGAGCCTGGGGTGAACCACAGGGTCTGGGCTGCGTGTGCTAACTCGGTCGGGTCGGTGCGGTCGGCCTGATCTGGACAGATGCCGTCTCGGGGCGCTGGGCCGTCGGGATCCAGGGCGTTCAGGACGCCGGCTCCGAGGCGGCGGAGATCGCGCGGCGCGACCGTGCGCGCGGCGATCAATAGTTCGGTCTCGGCGACGGCCAAGTCCGCTGGCCGAACTGTCGGCGGCGCCTTCTCGAGGATCTCGGTGATCACGGCAGCCTGGGCTGGATTCAGGATCGTCTCCAGCGCCAGTGCACGTCGGCGCCGGTCCACCATCGGTGCCGGAGCGTCTGCAGGAGCGCTGTGCTCGCGTTCGCTGGACTCGACGTCCATCAGATCCGCATCCGCGCCGTCGGCAGCCGCTCCATCGACCGGCGTCTCGTCAAGAGCCATCCCGGCACGAGCCGTGCCCTCAGGAGCCGTCTCGGCAGGAACCGTCCGGTCAGGTGCCGACCGGACGGGTGCCGTCCTGTCGGGTGCCGTCCTGTCAGGTGGGATCCCGTCAGGTGCCATCCCGGCACGAGCGGTCCAGCCATCAGCCTCGCCGTCAGCTGATGCCATGCCATCTAGGCGACCGTCTCGAGGCTCGACGCCTACAGCAGCGGGTTCGGTGCCGGGCAGCTGGGTTGTGACGGTGGGGTAGCGGGGGAGGGCTTTTGCCGTACGGAGGTCTCGGCGGACCGTGTGCGGGTCGAGCCGGTGGCGGATGGACAGGAGTTCGACGGTGTCACGGGCGCCCAGGTCCTTGGCGTGGCCGAGCTCGTCGAGCCGGCGGAGTAGGTCGAGGCGACGGGCAGCTAGGCGTGTCTGGGCGTGGTGGAGCGCGTCGAGCTCGGCGAGGATCTCCTCGCCGATCAACGCCCAGGCCGGTCGGCCGGGATCCTCGACCAGTGCAGTCATGGCAGAAAAGCTAGAGCCCGCCACCGACAAGAAGCCGGCCCGAAAGCCCTTATCCACAAGGGATTCCACCCAATGCGAACACCACCGATTGGACCATAGGCTGCAGGGATCGGACCGTACGCTGCGCCATACGAACCACCGCGGCCGGCACTCTTGCGGCTGATACGCCCAGCGGCCGGTGGGCCTCGGCAGGAAGCTAGACCTCACCGGATACCAAGCTGGCTGCGCACCACTGGAGCGGCCAACAACCCCAGAGCGGCGCGGCTGCGCGGTTCTGTCGGCGTAGCGGGTTAGCGTCTCAGTGCGATGAACCGACCCGTGACCTTCCTGCACACCGCCGATTGGCAGCTCGGCATGGTGCGGCGTTTCCTGGGCCCGGACGGCCAGGCCCGGTTCGCTCAGGCACGGCTCGACGCGGTCGCCAGCATCGGCCGGATCGCGGAGCAGACCGGCGCGAAGTTCGTGGTCGTCGCCGGGGACGTGTTCGAACACAACCAGGTCGAGCGGCAAACGATCCTTCGCGCCGCCGAGGCGCTCAAGCGGATCCCGGTGCCGGTCCTGATGCTGCCGGGCAACCACGACGCGCTCGAGCCGGGCTCATTGTGGACCTCGCCGCAGTGGCACGCGCACGTACCCGCGCACGTCACCGTGCTGACCGACAGCACGCCGTACGAGGTCGTCCCCGGTGTCGAGGTCGTCGGGGTCCCGTGGCGGTCGCGCCGACCACTCACCGACCCCGTCGCGAGCGGGTATGCCGACCTGCCGGGCACGGACCGGTTCCGGGTCCTCGTCGGGCACGGCCAGTTCGACGAGCTCAACGGCGGGTTGAACGACGTACCGCCTATCGACGTCGACGGCCTGGAGCGCGCGATCGCGGACAGTCGGCTCCACTACGTCGCGCTCGGCGACCGGCACTCGACAACTAGGGTGCGGGACCGGATCTGGTACTCGGGTGCACCCGAGGTTACGTCCACGGAGGAAACTGACGCCGGCAACGTCCTGGCCGTAACTCTCACCGACGGCCGCTGCGAGGTCGAGAAATACCGCACCGGCAACTGGCACATGATCGAGCGCCGGGCCGAGGTCGACGGCGAGGAATCGCTGCACACTCTGGAGGACTGGTTCGCCGACCTGCCGGACAAGGAGCGGACGTACATCCGGCTCTGCCTCACCGGCTCGCTGTCGCTGCCACTACTGAGCCGGCTGGACGCGTTGGTCGACGCCGAGGGTGAGGTGTTCGCGAGCGTCGAACGGTGCGCCAAGCACTGGGCGGTCCGGCCGACGCCGGTCGACGCGGACTTCGACGACCTGGCTCTGAGCGGACCGGCCCGGGCGGCGCTGGACGAGTTGCGCGCGGCGGTCGCCGGCGGCGACGACGAGGCGGCTGCCGCGCTCGCGCTCATGCACCGGCTGGCGCTGGAGACGGGATGAGGATCCACCGGCTCAGCGTGCGGAACTTCCGCGGCATCACCGATCGCACGGTCGAGTTTCCGGCGACCGGTACGACGGTGATCGTCGGGGACAACGAGGTCGGCAAGTCGACTTTGATCGAGGCTCTCGTCCTGCTGTTCGACCTCGCCGACGACTCGAAGGCTGCCCGGGTACGAACCGTCCAGCCGTTCGGCTCCGACGTAGGCCCTGAGGTCGAGGCTGAACTGACCCTCGGCGACGCGCGGCTCACGTACGCCAAACGCTGGTTACGCGGCAAGTCGACCGAGCTCACTGTCACCCGCAAGGACGGCGCCCGCCGGTCGTACACCGGTCGTGAGGCGCACAACGAAGCCGACCGGCTGTTCCGCGCGAATGTCGACACGGTGCTGTGGCAGACGCTGCTCGTCGGCCAGGGACAGTCGCTGATCCAGCCCGCTCCCGCCGACGCCGAGCCGTTGATCGCCGCGGTCAATGCCGAGTCCGGTACGCCGGTCGACGGCGCATCGGTGCCGCTGGTGCTCGCGGTCGAGCAGGAGTACCTGCGCTATTGGACCAAGGGTGGTCGGCCCACCGGTGACTTCGCCCGTGCCGCAGATGATCTGGCAACACACCAGGCCGCGGCCCAGGCAGCCCGCGAGGCGATGGCCAAGGTGAACGAGGACATCCGCCGGGCCGAGCGGCTGGCGCAGGACCTGGTCGACGTCCGTGACCGGCTGGACGAGCAGACCACGGCGGTCGAAGAGGCCGATCGGCTTGCCCGTGCCGGCGAGGCGCTGGCCGCCCGGCGCGACGCCGCCGCGCAGAAGGCCGACACCGCCCGTGCCCGGCTGGAGAACCGAACGGCCGCCCGGCTGGAACGCGACCGCTTGATCGAGGAAGTCGACCGGCGAAGCGAAGCCGTCGCCGAACTCCGGCAGAAGCTGGCCGAGACCGAGCCGATGACCAATCAGCGTGCTGCGACGCTCAGGGAGAGCCAGGGTCTGCTCGCGTCGGCGCTAGAACTGCGCGATGACCGACGGGCAGCGGTCCAGGAGGCAGAACAGCGGCTTGCCCGGCTGGCCGATCACGCCGAGCTCGCCCGGCTGACCGAGCGGCAGGCCGAACTCCACGACGTCCGGTCGCGGATCACAACCGCTCGCGCGGCGGTCGAGTCCTGCCGAGTCACCGACGAACTGCTGGCCGAGCTCGAGGACGCTCGCGCCGCGGTCGTGGAGGCACGCGCCACGCTCGACTCCGGTGCGCCCGAAGTGGTGGTACGCCGCCTCAGCGGCCCGCCGGTGCAGCTCAGCGACGACAGCACCCTGTTCGGGACCGAGGTGACCGGGACGAAGCCGGTCAGCCAGCGGGTGTCGGGCGAGCTGCAGGTCGTCGTATCAGGTCACGTCGAGGTGACCATTCGAGCCGGAGGCGAGGTGGCGTCGCTGCGCAGGAAGCTGGACGCGGCAATCCGCACCGAGCGCGATCTGCTCACCCAGACCGGCGCCAAGGATCTTCGCGCCGCCCGAGAGCTGGCGCGTAAGCGGGACGCGGCGACGGCCGAGCTGGCCGAGGCCCGTCGCACCGAAAAGTCGCTGCTCAGCCAGGGCGATCCGGCCGAGCGCATCGGGGTACTGACTGCCCGCGTCCCGGACGAACAATCCGACAACATCGACCTGCCGACGGCGAGGTCCGAGCTGGAGGAACTGCGAACCGAGCTGGCCGAGACCGACAGAATCGTCGCTGAGGCGGAGTTCGCCGAGGGACAGGCGCGCAAGGCAGCCGACGACGATCGGGCCGCGGCCGTACGCGCGAACGCCAAGCTCGAGGTCGAGACCGACCGGCTGGCCAGCGCCACCGAGAGTCTCGCCAACGCCCGCGCGACCATCGCGGATGACGACGTGCGAGACGCCGAGACTGCCGCCATCGAGGCCGTCCAGACCCTGCTCACCGATCTCCAGACCCTGCAGGCAGAGGTCGACGACCAGCTGCCAGTCCGCCTCGCCGACGCACGACAGGTGCTCGCCCAGCTCCGTACCGAGTACGACGATCTACGCGACGACCTCCGGCTCACCGAGGGCCGGCTGCAGCAGTCCGGTACCGACGGCCTGGCGACCCGGCTCGACACCGCCGAGGTCGCGCTGGACCGTTCGCGCACCGGGTACGAGATGCTCCGCCGCCGTGCCGACGCCGGCCGCCGGGTCCGCGAGACGCTCGGCCGGCACCGTACCGAGGCGCAGAACCGGTACGCCGCGCCGTTGCGCAACCGGATCGAGGCGCTCGGCCGGACCGTGTACGGCCCGACGTTCGCCGTTGCCCTGGACGACGAACTGGCCGTCGCCGAACGCGAACTCCACGGCGTACGGCTCAACGTCGACGAGCTGTCCACCGGTGCCCGCGAGCAGCTCGCGATCATCACCCGGCTGGCGATCAGTCACCTGGTCGGGTCCGGGAACGAGCACGTGCCGGCGATCTTCGACGACGCGCTGGGCTGGTCCGACAAGGGCCGGCTGCGCGAGATGGGCGCACTGCTCGGCCGCGCCGGTGAGCACGGCCAGGTGATCGTACTGACCTGTGTGCCGGAACGGTACGACTACGTGCCCGGCAGACACGTGATCCGCCTGACCGCGTGACCGAAATCAGGCCATCGTGATCACAGCGATAGGCGTCGTGCTCGGCTCCGGCGAACCGCCGTTCGGCTCGATCGTGATGCCGAACGCGATCGCCTTCGCGATCTCACCCGAGACCAGCAACGTGTTGCTCGTCGGCGGCGTCCGGCCGAGCAGACCGAGCGAACGCGCATGCGTCTGCGACTCGATGAACCACAACTGGTACTCGCGGCCCTGCGGAGCCGCCGCCAGCCCGGACACCACGACAACAGCCTGATCGCGGCGCCGCGACGACACGACCGTCGCCTGTCCGCCGCCACGAACCGCGCCACGGACCACCCGCGCGTCGGACTCGGCCAGCACCGCCGCGACCTGGTCCTGGTCGCGTCGCAGCCCGTTGGCGGCGCGGTACTGGTCGTACGCGATCCCGCCGGCACCGGCGACCGCGAGTACGCCCGCGGCCAGCGCGAAGATGCTGCGCCGGCTGTACCGGCGTGGCTCGGCAAGCGGCTCGGCGCGGAACTCCTCGGGCGCCGCCTCATCCGATGGTGGGGTCTCCGATACCGGGCCCGGCCGCGAGTGCCGCGCAACCGGCGGCAGTTGCCCGGTGCTGCCGACGATCGCCATCACCCGATCCTTGAGGTCCGGCGGCGGCTGTTCGGCGGCCGTGGCCGCCATCCGGGCGACCGTCTCCGAAAGGGAGGCGACCTCGGCCTGGCATGCCACGCAAGTGGCCAGATGCTCCTCGAAACCGCGTCGTTCGGCGTCGGGCAGGGCGTCCAGGACGTACGCTCCGGTTCCCACGTGGGCGTCGGGCATCATCGCGTCATCACCCCGCCGCCACGCCGAGGCAGTCGCGCAGCCGGATCAGGCCGTCGCGCATCCGCGCCTTGATCGTCGCCAGGTTGGCGTTCAGCAGCTGGGCGACCTCGCGGTAGGTGTAGCCCGCGTAGTACGCCATCGTGATCGACTGCCGTTGCAGCTCGGTCAGTGCGGTCAGGCAGCGGCGGACCTGCTCGGACTCGATGTTGGCCGCCACAGTCTCGCTGACATCGTCGAAGTCGACCGTCGCGCTGGCCGCGACCACCGCTTGCTCGCGGTCCGCGGCGGCCTGCTCGGACCGGACTCTGTCGATCGCGCGCCGGTGAGCCATCGTGAGCACCCAGGCACCGACGGATCCGCGGTTGGGGTCGAACCGGCCGGCCGAACGCCAGACCTCGACCATCACCTCCTGGGTGACCTCCTCGGACTGCGCCGGGTTCCGAAGCACCCGCCGGACCAGACCGAACACCCGCGGTACGAGCAGGTCGTACAGCTCGGAGAACGCATCGGGGTCGCCCCGCACGACGCGCGCCAGCAATTCACCCTCGCGGTTCGGTGCGCCAGGCCGCGCCGGACCGTTCGGGCTGACCGCCGGGCCAGTCCGGGGCGGCAGGGTGGAGCCGTCGGTCACCGGTCCATCATCGAGTGCCAGCAGCGCCGCTGTCATCGGATCACGCCGTACTGCATCGATTGTTGCGCGCTCAGTGGTGACGGACCGTGCTGATCCGGACACACCACGCTGCGAATCAATGAGTGACGCACGAAACCGCCTTCCGCCGGGAACGACAATGTGTTCGTCGCCGCCCCGCGAGCGGATGGGTCAGCGCGAAATTCGGTCCGGTCGGGTGTAGACCACGCAGCGGTCGCCGCGTACGAACCCGGCGACGGTGACGTCGAACCGCTTGGCCAGGTCCACCGCCAGGCTCGACGGCGCACCGACCGCGGCGACCACGCCGATGCCCGCGGCGACCGCCTTCTGGACGATCTCGTACCCGGCGCGCCCACTGACCACGAGCACAGTGCCCTGCCGCGGCCGGCCGGTCAGTACCGACCAGCCGACCACCTTGTCGACGGCGTTGTGCCGCCCGATGTCCTCGCGGACCGCGACCGGCGACCCGTCGGTGCCGAACAGCCCGGCCGCGTGCAGCCCGCCGGTCCGCTCGAACGTCGGCTGGGCCTCGCGGAGCAGGTCAGGCAACCGGCGAACGGTGGCCAGATCGATCGAGACGGTGTCGTCGACCGGCGGGTAATCGCGGTCGGCCAGTTCGTCCAGGCTCTGCTGGCCGCACACACCGCATGCGGCCGACGTGACGCCGTACCGCGGCGCCGGGTCACGCGCCGGTGGAGCGGCCAGCGTCACCGTGACGGTGTTGTAGCGCTGCTCATGGGAGAGCACGGCATCGTTGCAATAGGCAACGGTATCGACGCCGTCCGCGGTGAACCCCTCGCCGTGGCAGAACCCGGCGGCCAGTTCGAAGTCGTTGCCGGGCGTACGCATCGTCACCGCGAGCGGCTGGGGCTGCCGGCCGGGCCAGGCGAGCCGGATCTCCATCGGCTCCTCGGTCGCCAGCGCGTCCTCGCGGTACGAGACCCGTTCGCCGTCGAGCACCTCGACCCGGGTCCGCGTCGTCGCCCCTCTGCTCATACCCCGAGGCTACGTCGGGCCACCCGCGCGCGACCTGCTTGAACGCGTCGGTCGCTCGTACCCGGCACCGATCGCGACGTACGTGCCGTCCGGGTATGTCGGCCAGCTGATCTGTGTACGCGGCGACCCGGTCCTCCGTACAGCACAGGCGTTCTTAAGGGAAGGCGCGGCGAACGGCGAGGATGCGGCGCAGATCGTCGGCCTCGTCGCTCACGGCTCGGCGGATCCCGCTGCTGACCGAATCATCGGCGGCGAGTTCCTCGGCCTTCGCAACCACCGACTCGTCGACAAAGGTACGCGGGAACCCGAGCATCGCCGCCCGGCCGACAACCCAGCCGGTACGCAGCTTCGCGGTTCCGGCGATCTCGGCGAAGTACCGGTCCACGTACGGCGCGGTGACGTCGAGTTGGGCCGGATGCCAGAACCCCTCGCAGGCGGCGTACAGCTCGTAATTCGACACCTCGGCATCGGTCGCGATGACCGCCCAGGCCCGCTCCTTCGCCGCGGGGTCCGGCAGTGCCGCGCGACAACGGGTCGCGTGCACGATGCCCTCCGACGACGTGTCCCGTGCGAGCTCCTCGTCGATCCCGGCCTCGTCGATGGCACCCAGCCGGGACAGGCGCAGTGTGATCAGCCAGCGCAGGTCGGCGTCGACCGCCAGTCCATCCGGTACGCCGGTGCCGTCCAACCACCCCTGCAACAGCCCGGCGTCGGACGTGGTGGCGATCAGGCCCCGGGCCACCGCCAGCTGAAGGCTGCTGCCGGCAACGGCGTGCGGAAGCCGCCCGGACAGCACGCCGGCCAGCCGTCCGTTGAACGGTTCCTCTGGCAGGAACCCGCCGAGCACCCGCCGCCGGGTCCAGTTGAGCAACGCCCCGACCGCGATGTCGGACTCCTCGTACGGCAGTCCCGCGCAAAGCACGTCGAATACAGTCCGCGGATCGAGCTCGGCGTTCTCGACCGCGTCGCGTAGAGCGTTCCAGACCACCGCCCGGATCTCCGCCTCGGCCAGGCGGGGCAACACCTCGGCCAGCCGCCCGAGGGAATGCTCGTCGAGCCGGATCTTCGCCCAGGTGTCGTCGCCGGCGTCCGGAACGATCACAGCGGGATCGCCGGGCACCTCGATGTCGACCGAGTCCGCGTCGAGCAGGACCGGGATCCGCTCACCCGCACCGGCGGCGTCGTACACCCCGATCGTTAACTTGTGCGGCCGCTTGGCCGGGTGCGCCTCCGGTGCCGTCCGGTGCAGCCGTACGCCGCCGGGAATCCGCTCGGCACGGATCGTGTCGACACCCGGGGTACGCAGCCAGGCCCGCGCCCAACGCTCCAGTTCGGCCGGGTCGCCGCCACGTGCCGCGGTCCACTTGGCCATCAGGTCGGCCAGCGTCGCGTTGCCGAACTCGTTCGACGCGATGTGCTCGCGTACGCCAACCAGGAACGTGTCGTCACCGAGATAAGCCACCAACTGCTTCAGCGTCGCTGCGCCCTTGGCATACGAGATCCCGTCGAAGTCGTCGAGCGTTGCAAGCGCGTCCTTGCCGGGCTCATTCGCCACCGGGTGCGTCGACGAACGCTGGTCGGCCTGCAGGCCCCACCACCGGCGCATGAAGGCGAAGTCGGTCCAATTGTCGACGTACCGGGTGGCCGTCGTGGAGACCCGGTACGCCATGTACTCGGCGAACGACTCGTTCAGCCAAAGGTCGTTCCACCACCGCATCGTGACTGTGTCGCCGAACCACATGTGCGCCATCTCGTGCACCACGGTCCGGGCGCGGGTGCTGCGCTCGCCGTCGGTCACAGCGGAGCGGAACACCGCCTCGTCGCGGATCGTCACGCAACCCGGGTTCTCCATCGCGCCGGCGTTGAACTCCGGTACGAACGCCTGGTGGTACTCGCCGAACGGATAGCGGTACCCGAACAACCGGTGGAACTCGTCGAACGCCTGCCGGGTGACGGTGAACAGGTCGTCGGCCTCGCGGTCGAGGTGCTCGGCCAGCGACTGGCGGCACAGCAGGCCGAGCGGGATGCCGTCGTGCTCGGACCGCACCTGGTGGTACGGCCCGGCCACCACCGTGACGAAGTACGTCGCCAGCGGCCTGGTCTCGGCGAGTTCCCACCGCCCAGGCGCAACCTGCGTCGCGGGAGCGTTGCCGACCACCAGCCAGTCCTCCGGAGCGGTGATCCGGAACCGGTACGGCGCCTTGAGGTCCGGCTGGTCGAAGCAAGCGAACACCTGCGGGGACGCGTCCAGGAATCCCATCGCATACAGGTACACCCGGCCATCCGTCACGTCGACGCTGCGGTGCAGCCCTTCACCGCTGTTGGTGTACGCCATTGTCGCGGTGACGACCAATTCGTTGTCCTGGTCCAACGACAGCCCGGTCAGCGGCAGCCGGCCGTCCTCCAACCCGGCCACGTCGACCGGCACGCCGTTGAGCATGACCTCTGTCAGCGCATCCGGTTTCACATCGACGAACGTGCTGTCCGCGGTGGCGGCGAACACGATCCGCGTGGTCGAGGCGAAGGTCCGATCTCCGGTGGTGAGATCGAGGTCCACGTCGTAGGACAGGACGGTGAGCGCAGCGGCGCGGGTAGCAGCCTCGGTGGGAGTCAGGCTCGGCATAGCCGCAGGCTACGACACACCGGCAAGTACGCTCGTCCAGCGTGGAGGCCAGCGTGGAGGCCAGCGTGGAGCGGGATCGGTTGCGCGCGGATTGCGGAAGATGTTTCGCGCTGTGCTGCGTGGCTCTGCCGTTCGCCCGCTCGGCTGATTTCGCGATCGACAAGGCCGCCGGCCAGCCGTGCCCGAACCTCGTGGAGGACTACCGCTGCGGCATCCACGACTCGCTGCGCTCGAATGGCTTCCGGGGATGCACGGTGTACGACTGCCTCGGCGCGGGACAGCAGGTCGCCCAGGTGACGTTCGGCGGCCGTCATCCCGGCGAGACGCGGCAGTTGCACGCCGTCTTCGGAGTGATGCGCCAGTTGCACGAACTGCTCTGGTACCTCACCGAGGCGGTCCAACTCCAGCCCGGCGACGACGACATCGAAGCCATCCTGCGGGAGACCGAGAGGCTGACCCGCCTGCCCGCCGACGAGCTCGAAAGCTACGACGTCGCAACCCACCGTCAACATGCCGCGCAACTCCTGCGCAGGACCAGCGAGCTGGCCAGGTCCGGCGTCCCGGAGCGCAAGGACCACAGCGAAGCCGACCTGATGGGTGCCGACCTCGCCAAGGCCAACCTGCGCGGAGCGTCATTGCGCGGCGCCCTCCTGGTCGGGGCGGATCTGCGCGGAGCCGATCTCCGGCTGGCGGACCTGATCGGCGCGGATCTGCGCGACGCCGACCTGCGCGACGCCGACCTGACCGGCGCGATCTTCGTGACCCAGCCGCAGCTCGCTGCTGCGACAGGCAACAGCCGCACGTCCATCCCGGCGGCGCTGGTCCGCCCGCCCCACTGGGACATGCGAAGGTAACGCCATGAGCGACATGACGTACCGGCAGCTCGGCCGGTCCGGCCTCACGGTCAGCACGGTCGGGCTCGGCTGCAACGCCTCGGCAGCCGGATCGACGCCGACCGAACGCTGGCGGTCGTACGCGCCGCCCTGGACGCCGGCATCACCTTCTTCGACACCGCCGACATCTACGGCAGCACGGCGGGGGAGAGCGAGACGCTGCTCGGCCGGGCGCTCGGCTCGGACCGCGCGAACGTGATCGTCGCGACCAAGTTCGGCTCGGACACCCGCGGCGCCAACGGAGCGGACTGGGGCGTGCGCGGCAGTCGCCGGTACGTACGCAAGGCTGTCGAGGCGAGCCTGCGCCGGCTCGGCACCGACTGCATCGACCTGTACCAGATCCACGAGCCCGACCCGCTGACCCCGATCGCCGAGACCCTGCACGCGCTGGACGAACTCGTTGCCGAGGGCAAGATCCGGTACGCCGGAAGCTCGAAGTTCGACGCCTGGCAGGTCACCGACGCGGACTGGACCGCCCGTACGACCGGCACCGAGCGCTTCATCAGTGCCCAGAACAAGTACTCGCTGTACGAC
>JBKPSJ010000237.1:0-10078 GCA_046765875.1 Actinomycetota bacterium | reverse complement strand
CGGCCAGATGCCGCCGCCTCCGGGCGGGTTCGGCTACGACGCGCCGGTCCAGCAGCAGTCGAACGCCCCGATGATCATGTCGATCATCGGCATCGTCTGCTGGTTCTGCTGCTCGCCGGTCTCGATCGTGCTAGGACTGATCGCGCAGAACCGGTACCGCCAGCAGAACCAGTCCGACACGCTGGCCAAGGTGGCGTGGATGGGCGGCGTCGCCTTCTTCGCCCTCGGCATCATCCTGACGATCACCGGCAACCTGCCGGGCCGCAACTGACGTCGTCCGCGCGGGCGTTCCGCGGTTGTCTCCGGACACCGGGGCGCCCGCGTCTGCGCGTTCGGAAACAGTTGGGGGCTTCTGCTGAAGGCCGGTCTTAGAAAATGTTGCGCAGAACCCCGAAGACGATCAGCCCGGCGATCAGCACGTTGGTCAGCAGCCGTTCACGGCGCGATGACAGTCGTAACCTCGGCAGCCGGACCAGCCGGGCGCGTTCCAACGTCCAGGCGATCAACTGGTACCCGACCAGGATCCCGGTGATCGGTGCGATGAACAGCATCGGCGCGTTGAAGTGCCAGGCCGCGACGAAGTCGCCTTGCATCAGCGCGGCCGTCATCCGCGTCGTACCGCACAGCGGGCAGTTCAGGCCGGTGGTGGCGTGGAGGATGCAGGGCACCCCGAACCGGCCGCCGGAGAGCTTGTAGACCGCGGCGAGCGCCAGTCCTCCGCCGCCGACCGCGGCGAGCATCAGCACCCGCTGGTTGAGCGGCTCGACCGGTCCGCTCGGCCGGAGCTGGAACCGGGGTACGGCGACGGGTGTGTCTACGGCCACGTACACACGTTATCCCGGCCCCGGCCGACTGGTCCTCGTTGCCAC
Source organism: Actinomycetota bacterium (assembly GCA_046765875.1). Taxonomy (GTDB): domain Bacteria; phylum Actinomycetota; class Actinomycetes; order Propionibacteriales; family Kribbellaceae; genus DASRHY01. The sequence goes on along the minus strand of JBKPSJ010000237.1, from coordinate 9,209 downwards.
AAGGGTGACGTGCCAGACCGGTGCCCCGCGCGGACCGCTCGCCGTACCGATGCCGTCAAGACCCTCACCGCCAGGTCGAGAAGGGACCGTCCAGAGCGACCCGACCCCTCCGGGCAACGAGCCGGACAACCCGACCCAGCCGAACGAGTACGGCCGCCCGCAGGACACGCCTTCGGACCGGCCGGGCGGCGGCCGGCCGGTCCGGGCGCAGCCTGGTCAACCCAGCCGGCCGGGACAACCAGGTCAGCCGGGGCAGCCCAGCTATGGCCAGACGGGCCAGCCGAGCTACGGGCAGCCGAGCTTCGGGCAAGGCTATGGGCAGGCTATGGGCAGGGGTACGCAGCACCGGGTCAGCCAGGCGGGTACGGCGTACCCGAACAGCCCTACGGCGCGGCACCGGCAGGGATGGGCCAGCCATACGCGTTCGGGTACGGCGCGACCGCTGACTACGCCAGTTGGGGCCCGCGGGTCGCAGCCTGGTTGATCGACGCGCTGATCGCGTTCGTACCACTGGCGATCGGCTACGTCGTCTTCTTCGCCAGCATCGGCAGCGACGACTCGCCGTCGGCGGCGGGCGGGCTCCTGCTGTTCCTCGGCTGGGTCGGCTGGCTGACCGTGATCATGTGGAACCTGGGCTACAAGCAGGGCACCACCGGTCAGAGCATCGGCAAGGGCGTCCTCGGCATCAAGGTGGTCGACCTGAGCGCCCGGACGCCGATCGGCTTCGGCAAGGGCGTATTGCGTGCACTGCTGAACTACATCTTCAACAGCGCCTGCTTCCTCAATGTGCTGTGGCCGCTGTGGGATCAGCAGAATCAGACCTGGACCGACAAGGTGATCGCCACCTACGTCGTCCTTGCCTGACCCGGGACCGGCCTGAACCTGTCGCCGGCCAGCAACGGCACGGCGTCGGAGCCGTCGATCTCGGCCGCCACGGCCACATCGGCACCGTAGCCGGCGGCAACGAGTTCGCGACCGCTCGCACATCCTTCCAGCGCGGCCAGCGGCCGCGTACCCATCCCAGCGTACGCCGCCGCGGCGGTCGTTGCCTCCGGCGACAATTCCGTGATGCCGGCGCCGGCGAGTGCCGCCACGAATGCGCCCGCACCCCATAGGTCCTCCACGGCCGGGCGCAGCCCGCCGGTGCCGGTCCAGTGCTCGCCGGCGGCGATCGCCAGCACCGTCATCTCGCCGTCGATCCGCCGGGCCACCCAGCGGGCGGCCGCGGTCGCGTTGCGCAGCGATACCGCTACCACCTCGCAGCCGAGATCGGACATCGCATGCGCGATCGTCGAGCCGTTCGGCGACGGCAGCACGATCCTGGTCGCCGTGGTCTCGCGGACGGACAGCGGCGACAGGCTGACGTCACCGGGGCGGGCCTCGGAGCGGCCGAGTGCGAGCACCGCGTCGTTCGCCCTCGCGAAGGCGGGTACGGACTCGTCCCGCCAGCGGTACGGCAGCACCTCGATGCCGCGGTCGGCAGCCACGCTGACGGTTGTGGTGAACGACAGTACGTCGATCACCGCGACGACCGTCGAGCCCGGACCGCACTCCCGTGCGCCTCGCAGCCCCCAGTCGAACCGGACCCGGTAGCCGTGCTGATCGTGAACGCTCATCGGCGCATCGCCGCGATCTCGTCCGGCCAGGCCGACAGCCGGGACTTCTTGAGGTTCTCGCGTACGACCCATTCCAGATCGGCGTCACCGTATCCGGACAGCTCGCGCAACAGGGCGAAGTCGCCGGTCGCCGCGACGGCGACGCTGATCGTGAAGCCGAGCGCCTGCCGCAACACCCGGACCGGTTCGGTTCGCCGCCGTGCGGCCGGTACGGCATGAAGCATGTGGGCGGCGCGACGCTGGATCTCCATTGCCGTCGTCGCGTGCTTGTGCTTCTTGAGCAGTGGTGGTTCGGCGACTCCGGCAGCCGCGGCCCGGACCACCAGCGGGTCGTCGTCCTCGGCCCAGCCGAGCAGCACGGCGGCGGTGGCGTCCCAGTCTGCTCGAAGCATCCGCTGCAGGCCGAGAGTCACCGCTTCGCGGACCCGCCACCGCTCGTCGGTCGAGGCGCCGTAGAGCGTGTTGTCCACCTCGTCGAAACGGTCCGGCTGTACGACCGCGAGTTCGCCGTACCCGACCGCAGCCGAGCAGGGCAGGATCACCCGCGGGTCGGCGACCGGGGCGCGGTCCGGCGGAATCGCCAGCCACCGCGGCAGCAACGGTTCGAGCAGATCCGGATGCGTGCCGACCGCGGTCGCGACCGCATCGACCAGCCGGAGGTTCAGACGTGGCCCGGGCAGGCCGCTTTCGGCCACCAGGTGCTCCTCGAGCCGGGCGGGGTCTCGCGAGGCCAGCACGGCCTCGAGCCGGGCGTCCACGGCTCCAACCGTAGCCCCGGCGGGGATCCCGGCAGCAGGTGCTATTCCACGAAAAGGTGGAGGATGCCATAGATAAGCGCCGCGACCAGCCCGGCGGCCGGGATGGTCAGGATCCAGGCGGTGACGATCCCGCGGGCAACCCCCCAGCGCACCGCCGAGAGCCGTTTGGTCGCGCCCGCGCCCATCACTGCTGAGGTGATCGTGTGGGTCGTCGACACGGGCGCGCCGAGCCCGATCGCCATCACGTAGAGCACGGTCGACGCGGTCGCCTCGGCCGCGAACCCGCGGGCCGGATCGAGATGGATGATCCGCCGGCCGAGGGTGCGCATGATCCGCCAGCCGCCGGAGTATGTTCCCAGCGAGATGGCCGTCGCGGCACAGACCTTCACCCACCACGGGATCGGGTCGTCGGAGCTCAGGTACCCCGACGTCACCAGCGCCAGGAAGATCACGCCCATCGTCTTCTGCGCGTCCTGCAACCCGTGGCCGAGTGCCATCCCCGCCGCCGACACCACCTGCGCGGACCGGAAGCCACTGCGGACCCGGCCGGGGTTGCGTCGGCGGAACCCCCACAGGATCACGATCATGAGGAGGAACGCACCGGCGAACCCGATCAGCGGAGACAGCACCATCGGGATCACGACCTTGTCGACGACCCCGGACCACAGCACGGTACTGGCCGAGGCGATCGCCGCGCCGACCAGCCCGCCGATCAGCGCGTGCGTGGATGACGAGGGTAGCCCGAAGTACCAGGTGATCAGGTTCCATGTGATCGCGCCGATCAGCGCCGACGCGACTACGACCAGGCCGTGCTGGCCGCTCGGCGACTCGATGATGCCCTTACCGACCGTCTGGGCCACCTCGGTGCCCACGAACGCGCCGCCGAAGTTGCAGACCGCGGCCATCAGCAGCGCCACCCGTGGGGTCAGCGCCCGGGTCGAGACCGAGGTCGCGATCGCGTTCGCCGCGTCGTGGAACCCGTTGGTGTAGTCGAACACCAACGCGATCGCGATCACCGCGATGACGAGCGCGAGCTCCAACGCTCAGCCTTCCTTGACCGCGATCTGCTCGATCGTGTTGGCGACGTGCTCGAACGCGTCGATCGCCGCCTCCAGCGAGTCCACCACGTCCTTCACCTTCATCACCGTGAGCGCGTCGGTCTCGCCGTTGAACAGTTGCGCGATGATCCGGCGGTGCACCTGGTCGCCGGTGTTCTCCAGCCGGTTGATCTCGATCCAGTACTCAGAAAGGTCCTTCATGGTGCGCAGCCGCGGCATCGCCTCGGCGGTCAGGCCCGCGGCCCGCTGCAGCACCTCGATCTGCTCGGCCACCTCCTCGGGCAGCACCTTGATCTGGAACAGGTTGATCGCGTCGACGGCCTCCTCCATCAGGTCCATCACGTCGTCGAGATTCGAGGCCAGCCGGTAGATGTCCTCGCGGTCGAACGGCGTGACGAAGGTGCTGTTCACCCGGCGGATGATCTCGTGCGTGGTCTCGTCCGCGGCGTGCTCGGCGTCCTTCATCTGCTCGGCGACCTTGACCTGCCCGTCGCGGCCCGACACGCCCGCCCGAGCGGTCGTACTCCCGAGCATCTCGGCGAGCAGGCGGGCGCCGACCACCAGATGGTTGGCTGCCTCGGTGAACAGGTCGTAGAACACCGGGTCGCTCGGACGCAGACGTAACGGCACGACAAACTCCGGATGAATCAGGGACGAAACCGCTCACATGCTATTGGCAAAGGTGTAGGCCCACTGCGACGACCGGCGCGGCCGCGATAACCGTCACCTGCTCAGGTCAATGTGTCAGGACTATGTACACGTCGGCCAGACCCGTGATTGTCACCATGACAGTGACCAGCCGGATCGCCAGCGGCGACCCCAGACTGTGCGGATTGAGGGCACCGCGGTAGACGGCAGTCGCCGCGGACCAGCAGGCCAGTGCGAACACGCAGATGATCGCGGCCAGTACGATCCGCAGGCGCTGATGGCCGTGTGCGGCGACCAGGAGTGCCGCGTTGGCGAGCAGCCCGAGCGCCGTCCGCCGCCAGGCCAGCAGCGTCCGCTCGGCCTGGAGGCCGACGTCCCGGTCGCTCATCTCAGTACGGTGAAGATGAGTCCGGCGGCACCGGCCAGGGCGATCGTCGTTGCCAGCAGCAACGGTAGCCGGCTGGCCGGCAGGGGGCCCCGAGTACGCATCGCGGCCAGGTTCTGCTTCCACCGGATGTACGCACCGATGCTGGACGCCAGCCCGGCCAGCACCAGCACCAGACCGAGCAGCCGGGCCACCCAGCGCCGGTCACCGAAGTCGAGGAACTGTACGGCCGACAACCCGCCGGCGTAGAACGCGAGCGAAGTCCGAAGGTACGCCAGGAACGTCCGCTCATTGGCGAGCGTGAACCGGTAATCGGGCTCGGTCATCGACAAGTCACCGTACCGTGCCGCACCTTCAGCGTGAGCACCCGGCGGACGTGATCGTCGAGCCGGAACCCCTTGTCCCTTTCGGCCTTGGCCACCAGCGCGTCGATCATCGTCCCGGTCAGCGATGCGTCCGCGGTGATCACGATGTCGCCGCCGGCCGTCACGAATCGGGTGGCCCGCTGGCCCGGCGGCACCGACTGCACCTCGGCGGCAGAGCCCAGGTCGTCTGCGATCACCACGCCGCCGAAGCCCACGTCGCCGCGCAGCATTCCCTTGATCACCGTCCTGGAGAACACCGCCCGGTTGTCCGGGTCGATCCGCGTGTACGTCGCGGTCGACACCATCACCATGTCCGCACCGGCCGCGATGCCGGCCTTGAACGAGCCGAGCAGCGGATCGCCCCGCCGGGTGACGCGATCGACCACTCCGGACGTGAAGTCGGTGTTGCCGCGAACCCGGCCAAGGCCCGGGAAGTGCTTGATCGCGGTCGTCACCTTCGCTTCGTGCATGCCGCGGACGAACGCCGTGACGTGCCGGCCGACCTCCTCCGGGTCGCTGCCGTAGTCGCGGTCGAGCGCGCCGATCGGCGCGTTGGCGTCGCCGATCGAGGACGGTACGACGTCCGCGACCGGGGCCAGGTTGAGGTCCACCCCGACCTCGTCGAGCTGGTCACCCCAGCCGTGCGCCCGGCTGGTCAGCCTGGGGTCCGACCAGCCGGACTGGACGGTTGCCGAGGGCATCTGCTCGAAGCCGGGCCCGTCGAGCCGCTGGACCTTCCCGCCCTCCTGGTCGGCGGCGACCAGCGGGCCAACACCGTGCGGGCGGCCCGCGGCGTCGACGGCCGCGGCGATGTTCCGTCTGGTCGTACCGACCGAACCGCTGGCGCCGAGAAGCAAGATCCCGCCGGGGTGCTCGCGGGCCAGGGTGCGCCGCTGCGAGCGGGACATGGTGCTGGCGCGGATGCCGGTCATCACCAGCTGGGCGGCCTTCTGGGTGGTCGTCATCGCGCCGAGGATGCGGCTCACGCAGTCTGTGGGCGTGGATGTCGGGCTCGGCTTGCTCGGCGACGGAGTCGGAGTGGGCGTGGTGGGAGGAGTCGACGCGGCGGATGTGGGTAGCGCTGTGATCGGCGCGGGTGTTGGTGCGCTGCTGGACGGCGTACCCGACGAAGAGGGCTCGCCGCTGCAGCCGGCCACGAGCAGCATCAGTGCGACTCCGGCGGCGCGAAGCCTCACCGGCGCTCCCACTTCTCATGGTCGTAGGCGCCGCCGGCGTGCTCGGCCAGCGCGGCGCAGACGTCGTACAGGGCCTCGACCTGCTGCTCGGTGAGCGCGTCGAACACCGCCTCGCGAACGGCGCCGACGTGGCCGGGCGCGGCCTGTTCGAGCACCGCGATGCCCTCGTCGGTGATGATCGCGACCTGGCCGCGCTTGTCGTCGGCGACACCCTCGCGGCGGACCCAGCCGTTCACCTCCAGCCGGGCCACCGCATGCGACAACCGGCTGCGCGAGCCGTTCGTGGCCATTGCCAGTTCGCTCATCCGCAGCCTGCCGTCGGCCGCCTCGTTCAGCCGGACCAGGATCTCGTAGTAGGTGTGCGGCATCCCCGAGTCGTGCTGAAGCTGCGACTCGATCCGCGAGTTGATCACTCGCTGTGCGGCGATGAACGCCCGCCAGGCGCGCTGCTCGTTCTCGTTGAGCCACCGCGTATCGGCCATGAACGGCAGAGTAAACCAGTCCCGGAGCCATTCGGCGCCGACGCCGAGGCGGTGGCTAGTTTCGGCGGAGCACCGTGAGGCCGACGAGGCGCGACACCACCAACGCGACGTACCCCAGGCCGGCCAGTTGCTCGAGCATCACTACCGACCGCGCGTACGGCAGCACGGGGACTACATCGCTCAAGCCAGTGCTCGACAACGTGGTGAAGCTGAGGAAGAGCAGTTCCACCCAGGTCCGGTCGCCACTCGGGTTTACCGCGGCGATGAACGAACCAGGCTGAAGTGCCTGTACGAGGACGTACAAGTAGGCGAAGGCCCAGGCGATCAGCGTGAACGTTGCTCCGACGGCGAACAGCTCGTCGGTGCTCACGTCGTGGTCGGACAGCATGTACCGCAGCAGGCTGTACGCCGCGTAGAAGTAGAACGCCGCGTGCAACCCGGCCGACCACGGCACGACCGCCGGCGTCGGGTGGATCGCATCGATCAGCGAGAGCACGACGGCCGGTACGCCGAGTCCGATGCTCACCCAGGTCAGGCCGGGACTGACGCGGACCGACCAGACCGCGAGCATGAGCACGACGATGCCGAGGATCTCGAACGCTACCCGGCCGCCCCGGCTGCCCTCCATCGCCGGATAGACCAGTACGCCGACGAGTTGGACGAACAGCAGCACCGCGGACGGCTGGCGGCGGGCCGCTCGGAGCAGGTCCATGTCAGCGGACCCTATCCGGTAGCCCTGCGGCTACGCAGAGGCATGAACACTTGTCCCCAAGTGACACACCTATCGGCGTGTCGCGTGTTGAAACCCGTATCTTGTTCCGTCGAGGGAGGTCACATGGGACTGTTCAGCCGTCGTCCCGGGCAGGGCCCGAGGCGGCGTCTCAGGGGAAACGCACTGCAAGCTCCGCCCGACCCTGTTCTGGCGCCGCTCTCGGTTGCCGAGGCCGCCGATCTGGTCCGGCTCGCCGAGCGCGCGGCCTCCGAACGCGGACTGCACGCGCGGTACGACGGCGACGGCGCGCTGGTGACCGAGGACGGCATGGTCGCCGGGCTGACGAATCTGGCCCGCGCGGTGTCGGGTCAGCGCCGCCGGCACTGGAACGAGATCGTCTCCTCCCATTTCGACCAGCTCAGCGAGAACCTGCAGCACCCGCCGGACCTGCCGGCCGACCTGAGCCGGAACCTCTACCTGCGCCTGGTCGCCGACGACGGCATCCCCGACGAGTGGACCGAGGCCGTGACCGAGATAGCGCCCGGGGTGCTGTGCGTGCCGGCGACGTACACCGACTCGTTCGGCAGTTCCGCGGTCAGCATGCACTTCGACGTAAGCCGGCTGGGCATGTCGCGCGAGAAGGCGATCCGGCTCGGGCTGGCGAACCTGCGCCGGCTGCGCGACGAGTTGCAGTACCTGAACCACGACGGCGCCGAGGTCGCGGCGATCAGCGGCACGCTGTTCACGGCGTCACGCGCGCTGGTGCTCGACACCGTGCTGCGCGAAACGCTGCGGGTGGAGAACCCGTCGTACGGCGTGCTGGTGGCGACGCCGGTGCGTGACCTGCTGCTGGTGCACGTCCTGCGGGACCGGACGGTCGTACCGGCGATGGATCTGATGGTCACCGTGACCACCCGGTCGTACTCCGAGCACGCGGGCCCGATCAGCCCGCATGTGTACTTCGTCGCCGCCGGCGAGTGGCAGCAGGTCACCCAGTACGTCGACGGCGCGATCCGGATCGTGGTCGACGGAGCGATGGCCGACGCGGTCCACCGCCTCGGCCTGATGTAAGGCCTGATGTGAGGCCTGACGTGAGTGAGCGCCCCGGGAGGCCAGGTTCCCGGGGCGCTCAGTCCCATCATCACCACCTCAGGAAGCCTGTGGTGCGCATTCGGGCCGCGGATCCATCCGTTCTGCCAGCCGGAGCTGGCGTTGCGCGACCACTCGCAGCAGCCGAGCGGACAGGTTCCGCACCACGGGGACCCTCGGCTCATCAGGCACCACCGGCGCGTTGGGCAGCGCCGACCGAGCGAGTTCCCGATCGCGATCGACGATGGGCCAGACAGGGAAGCTGTTCATGGCGAGACTCCTTTTCAGAGCGTGCTCGACCCACATGCGGGCTGCGCATGCTCGGGCTTGGTTGGTGTTGTCACATCTGTGACGGTTATGACCGTAGGTCTTCGACACTCATACGTCTAATGAAAGTTTCGCCGGAATTCCATACGCTGTGCGCATGGAGCTCCGTCATCTCCGCTCGTTCCTCGTCGTCGCCGAGGAGCTCAACGTCGGCCGCGCCGCCGGGCGGCTGCATCTGACCCAGCCGACGCTGAGCCGCCAGATCGCCGCGCTGGAGCGCGATCTCGGCGTACCCCTGTTCGCCCGGACCCATCGCCGGTTCACGCTCACCGCCGCCGGGGCGGCGTTCCGCCCGGCCGCGCAGGACGTCGTACGCCGTGCCGACGAGGCGGCCCGGACCGCGCAACGCGCACACCGCGGCGAGACCGGGACGCTGCGGGTGCGGTTCGTCCAGTCGGCCACGTTCGAGGCGCTGCCCCGGGTGCTGGGCGCGTTCCGGTCGACCCACCCCGACGTCGTGCTCGACGTGGAGACGATGACTACGCTGCGGCAGACCGCGGCACTCGGCGCCGGTCAGGCCGACGTCGGCATCCTGCGGCCACCGGTCGGCGACCCGGCGCTGCGGATCAGGGT
>JBKPSJ010000236.1:0-14522 GCA_046765875.1 Actinomycetota bacterium | reverse complement strand
ACCGAGGACGCCGAACTCTCACTCCGCCTGCTGCGCAACGGCTGGTCGGGGCTGCACGTGGATCGGTCCTTCGGCGCAGGCGTGATGCCGCTGACCTTCGAAGCGCTCAAGGGACAACGATTCCGCTGGTGCCTCGGCGGGATTCAAATCCTGCGCCGGCATTGGCGGCTGATGCTGCCCGGTGCGCGAACGGCTCGGAACCGTATGAGCGCTGGCCAGCGCTGGGCGTACCTGTCTGGAGCGTTGCAGTGGTACGGCGACTTACTCGCGCTGCTGTTCTTCCTCTTCCTGCTCGCCGGCACCGCCAACGTCGCGCTCGGGTCCGGTTTGCTGTTCCGCAAGTTGAGCGGCTTCCTATTCGCCGCGATTCCGTTGCTGGTCGTCCTCGGATTCGTCCGCGCCATTGCGTTGCTACGCCGCGGCACCGGCGCATCGTGGCGCGACGCTTTGGGCGCATTCATGATCTGGCAGTCCACCGGTTTGGTGGTCGCCGAGCATCCGTCCAGGGACCGTTCGCGCGTGAGGCCGAATTCCCGCGGACTCCGAAGACTGCAGAGGACGCCAAATGGTGGTACGCCGTAAGAGGCAACCTCGGTGAAACCGTGCTGGCGGCGCTTGGCCTGGTGGGGATCGGCGCGGGAATCATCGCGGCCGTGACAGCCGGACGGGCCGCGGCCGCACTCACTGCGGTCCTCCTCGTGTGGCCCACGGCTGCTTACGCGTCCGCGGCTGGCCGCGGCGGCCGCGGCCGCCGGTGACGCCGGCGCGCGTAAGGCCCTGCTCGGCCGCGCGGCCGAGCAGTCCCGAAATACACCCACCTATTACGGCGACGCATGGCTGGCGCTATCGGCGGCGCTACTCGATCGCAGTCTCGATCCGTGCCGGGACGCCGCTGATGGATGAGATCACGATCGCGCCGCGGCCGTTCCGACGCTTCGCCGAAGTGCTCGATGCGGACCAACTATCGCGGTTCTCCGCAGCTCGTGCTACTACAGCGCCCCGACATTTCGTGGACAGCGCACGGCTTGTACGGCAACGGACGGGGTCGGCCGCGACCAGGAACGGCTGTCGAGGTCGGTTGGCTGCGTCGAAGGCAGCCATGACCGCGTTGGGAATCCGCCCGGCGGTCGCGGACCTGGTAGCCATTGTTTCGCCCTCGCCAGCCGGGATGTCCGCGCTGCGGCGCGACCTGCGTCGACCGGCCTCGTTCGCCCAGTCTTCTTGGCGGCTCGCCGTAGAGTGTCCAGCGCCATCAATGCGCGAAGGGACGCTAACGTCGCGTTGGTCCCGTGGGGGCGTCGACATCCCGCATAGGCCGCCGCAATGGCAAAGTGTCCGCATCGTCGTGGTCACCGGGGAGCACCAGAATGCGAATCAACGTCGTCGGTGGCGGGCGGATGGGTCTGCCTCTCGCCTGCATGCTCGCTAAGCGTGGCGCTGATGTCATGGTGAGCGACATCAACCCGGCGATCACGCGCGCAATCGATGCAGGATCCTGCCCCTATGAGGAACCAGGGCTGCCCGAACTCATCAGCGAGCTGCATTGCACCGGCCGATTGCACGGTACGACCGATACGACGAGTGCGACGGCCGGGGCGGAAGTAACGGTGGTGCTCGTCCCTGCCCACCTCACTTCCGATCGCTACATCGATCTCAGCATTCTCAAGGAAGCTTCGGCCGCGATCGGCAAGGGTCTCAAGCACGGCGCGCTCGTGATCTACGAGACCACGGTGACCGTGGGCGGGACGCGCGGCAGCCTCGTCCCCATCCTCGAGAAACACAGCGGGCTCAGGGCCGGCGCGGACTTCCACGTCGCCTACAGTCCCGAGCGGGTGAAGGCCAATTCCGTGCTGGCGCGCCTCGAGACGACGCCGAAGGTCGTGGGCGGACTCGACGCCGCCTCGCTTGAGCGCGCGGCTGCCGTCTACCGGGACTACCTCGGCGCCCAGGTGGACGAGGTCGGGTCGATCGAAGCGGCCGAGATGACCAAGCTCCTCGGCATGCTCTATCGCGACGTCAACATCGCGCTGGTCAACGAGCTGGCCGCGTTCTGCGAAATGGCCGGCGTCGACTTCGACCGCGTCCGCGTGGCCGCGAACACCGATGGCGAGGCCAATCTGCTGATCCCGGGCATCGGCGTCGGCGGCCATTGCACGCCGGTCTATCCGTATTTCCTTACGCGTGAATCACGTCGACTGGGGGTGACGCAACGGATTTCGGAGGCGGCGCGAGAGATCAACGACTACCAGCCCGCACGGCAGCTGGACCGCGTCGCGGCGGGATGGAAGCCGCTTGCCGGGAAGAACGTACACATCCTCGGCCTCGGGTTCCGGCCGGGAGTGAAGGTCGACACCTTGAGCCCGGCCTACGCACTACGCGACCATCTGTTGAACGCCGGTGCAATCGTGACGATCGACGATCCGCATTACAGCGAGGCCGAGTTGCGGCAGGCCGGCTTCGATCGCGGCTCGGCGGTGGATTCGTCGATGGTCGTCCTGAATACGGCCCATCGCGAATTCGCGCATCCCGACTTCGCGGCGTGGCGCCGCGGCGGCGTCGAAGCCGTCCTCGACGGGCGCAATCTGTGGAACCAGAGCGTGGTCGAGCGAGCCGACATCCTCTATTTCGGCATCGGCCGTTCGTCTAGCACCGAGCGACACTGACGTTGCAGCCGGTGCCGGCAAACGTGGCGTCGGGCGGGCCTCCGCGAACTAAGCACCGAGCAGGCGAGCGACAAGCGAGGTGTAGACCTTCTTGTGTTCCGTCCAGCGGTAGGTCTTACCGAAGCGCTCATTGGCCTGCGCCGACAGCGACTCGCGGTGCTGCGGATCACGATAGAGAAGCACCATCGCGGCGGCGAGGGCTTCCGGGTTCTCCGCGTCGCAGAACTGGACCATCCGGTCATCGAAGTAGCGGGAGATCGTCCCCGTCCGCGGGACGATGCAGGGGATTCCCATCGTCACGTATTCGAGGAGCTTCGTCGGAAGCATGATGTCCGTTCCGCCGGAGATCCGCAGCGGCACGACCCCGACGTCCGCATCGTCGATCAGCGACGGGATCGTTTCGACCGGCACAAAGCCATCGCTGAACGTCACGACGTCCTGCAGACCGAGTCGGTCGCGGCGCTCAATGAGCGGGCCGCGCTCCTCCCCGGCGCCGATGATTCTGAGCTCGAGATTGGGGATCTCGGTCTTCGCGCAGGCGACGGCGTCGATCGCGACGTCGAGCCCGAGGCGCCGGGCCAGCGTGCCGTGGTACACGATCACGAACGGAGCACCGGCGGGCTTCGGCGGGCGCGCGGTCCGCTGCCGGAAGATCCGGTCGTCCGGAAGGTTCATCAGCACGTCGATCTTCTCGCGCGGAATGCCGCGGCCCGACAGAATGTCCTTCAGTCGCTCCTCGACGGTCAGCACCGCCGACGCGAATCGGCCGGCCCATCGCTCCTGCAGCTTCAGCACGCGGACCAGGCGCCGGGATTCGTCGGCGCCGAACTTCTCGAGATAGAGCTCCGGCATCAGGTCGTGCACGTCGTGGATCACCGGTCGGCCGAGCAGTCGCGGCAACCAGGTGGCCAGCACCAGAAAGTCCGGCATGTTGTTGATGTGGACGAGGCGGTAGCGCAACGGGTGGCGCAACAGATGAAGTGTGATCATCACGAAGAACAGCGCGTAGTCGAGCATGTAGAACCGCATCGACGTGCGATCGTTGTTGAGCGTCGGTACCTTGATGACCTCGACGCCCGCGACGTCCTCGCGTTTCGGCTGGCCGGGCTGGCGACTGGCAAGGAACACGACGCGGTGCCCGACCTCGACCAGTGCTTCCGCTTCGCGCTTGACGCGGGGGTCGCGCCGGTAGTTGGTGTAGGCCGCCATCAGAATCGTGGCCATTGCGCTCTCGCTCCCTGATCTAACAGGCCTGGCTCGTTGCGGCCGGTCGACTGCCGTGACGTGTCGCGCCTCACGAGAATCTCGCGTAGTCGCGCGCCCCCGCGCCAGACATCGTTGATCGTACGGGTGTCGGTCGCGAAACCGGTCCGTGCCGGGCCGCGCTATTTCGTCTACGAACGACGAGTTCGTCACTACCAGCGGTGCGGCTATCTTGTCGGATGCGGGCTACGAGGAGACGCTCCCAGTCTTCGCAGTCGGGGACGGTGACCGCCCGGCCAGCTTCTGCTGCCGCACTGTCAACTGCGGCACCGATCTCCTTGGCAGTCAGCCTTCGCAAGGGCTTGCCTGGCCGAAAGTAGGCGGGTTGACGGGGAACCGAGCTAGGCGGATCAAATGGTCCGGAGGGCTTCGGTGGGGGACAGACGGGCGGCGCGTGTCGCCGGGTAGAGGCCCGCGACGGCGCCGATGCCGACTGCGGCGGCCAGCCCGCCCCACAGCGCGAGCGGATGGTACCGACGGCGTCCAGCCACGGGTGTACGCCACGGCCGCGGTAATGCCGCTACCGATCGCAACACCGGTGGTCCCGCCGAGCAGAGCCAGCATCACCGATTCTGTAAGGAACTGGGCGGCGACATGGCTGCGGCGGGCACCGAGGGCGCGCCGTAGGCCGATCTCGGCCCGCCGCTCCAGCACACCGATGACCATCACGTTCGCGATGCCGATAGCGCCGACGAGCAGAGCGACCGCACCCAGCCCGAGGAACTGGCTGATGCCGGAGCGGGCCACCGCCAGCCGGGCAGTCAGTGCCTGGGACGGCCGGCTGACCGCCACCGCGGAGGGATTGGTCGGATTCGCGGTCCGGGCAAGAAGGCCGGCGATCTCATGGACGCGGTCGGTGTCGGCGCGCAGGTACACCCGGCTGGCGTGTCCGTCGTGGCCGAACAGCCGGTGCGCGACCGGAAACCCGACGAGCACCGAACGGTCGATCTCGGTGGCCAGCGGGAACGGCTGCAGCACCCCGGCGACCGTGAACCAATGCCCACTGATCCACACCCGGTCCGGGTCGCCGAGCCCGGCAGCCGCTTCCGCGCCGAGCACGGCCACCGGGTACGCCGCGGTCGCCCGGGTGAGGTAGGTCCCACCGGCCAACGCGACATTCAATGTGACGAGCAGGTTGCCATCCGCGGCGCGCACGGACAGACCACCGGTGTGCGTGACCGGTATGCGATCGCTGCGGTACGCGTGCACACCGGGCAGTTGTGCGGTCGACACGACGGCGAGCACGCCGACGCGGCCAATCATCTCCGGGGCGGTGGCCGGGAGCGGCACCTCGCCGCCGCCGATCGCCTGACCGTCGGCGACGGTCAGCAGGTTGGTGCCCAGCCGGTCGATCTGCGCCAGCAGGTCGGCCTGCGCCGAATGGGTGATGCAGAGCACCCCGACGATCGATGCCATCCCGATGGCGATTCCCAGTGCCGACAGGGCGGCCCGCACCCGCCGGGTGCGCAGCCCGATCGAGCCCAGTGGCAACAGGTCGGCCAGTCGCAGCCGGGACACGGGGGCGCTCATTCGGTGCCGCCGACATCCGCGACGACCGAACCGTCGCGCAGCTCCACTCGGCGGCGGGTGGCCGCCGCGACCGTTGCGTCGTGGGTCACCACGACGACCGTTGTTCCGTCCCGGTTGAGGTCGGCCAGCAGCGCTATGATCCCCGAGCCGCTGGCCGAGTCCAGGTTGCCGGTCGGCTCGTCGGCGAGGACGACCGCCGGCGGGCCCACAATGGCCCGCGCTATGGCCACCCGTTGCCGCTCGCCGCCGGAGAGCTGGTTGGGCCGGTGCCGCGTGCGGTGGCCCAGACCCTCCCGGACTGGACACCAGTGTCCAGCGCCCGCCAGGCCGGCCGTGCGCCGTACAACAGCCGGACCGGATGACCGTCCACTTCGTACAGCGACTGGCCGCGTTCCACCACGGTTCCGGGTGCCGGTGCCGCGGTGAGTACACCAGGCGGGCCGGGATGCACAATCTGCCGTTGCCCGGCGTACCCCAGGGTGCCACCCACCTGCTCGCGCGCGGCCACGTCGGTGCGGACCACGGCGACGGTCCGGACGCCGGAGGTCGGCGGCGGAGCCGCCGCCACACCCGGACGCGTCCACCACCAGCCTGCGAGGCCAGCCGGACACCGCGGCCGGCGCACTCGGCCATGTCATCGACACCGGCCGGGCGTCCATGGCCGAGATGCGGCTGCCACTCGACCTGGTCAGGCACGGCCCTGGGTCGGATCCGCCACTCGCGCCGCAGCCGGGTCTCAGCGCCCTGCCGGCGCTGATCGACCAGGTGCGCGACACCGGTACGCCGGTCAGCCTGCGGGTGGACGGCGCGCCGGTCCCGCTGCCCACGGCGGTGGACCTGTCGGCGTACCGGATCGTCCAGGAGGCGCTCACCAACACCCGGCGGCATGCGGGCGGCGGGGCCGGCGCCACGGTGCGATTGGCGTACGGAGACGCGCAGCTGGAGATCGACGTGGCCGATGACGGCACCGGCCCGCGTAGCGGTTCGTCGCATGTGGACGGCAACGGACTACGGGGCATCGCCGAGCGGGTCGGCGCCCTTGGCGGGATCGTCGAGGCGGGTCCGCGCACCGACGGCGGATTCGGCGTGCACGCGGTGCTGCCGACCGCGGCGGTACCGGCGTGATCCGGGTGGTCCTGGTCGACGACCAGGTCCTGGTCCGCACCGGGTTCCGGGTGATCCTGGACCAGACCACCGACATCGCCGTCGTTGGCGAGGCCGGCGACGGCCCTGAGGCGATCGACGTGGTACGCCGGACGAGACCCGACGTCGTACTCATGGATGTGCGCATGCCTGGCCTCGACGGGATCGAGGCGACCCGGCGGCTGTATGACCCCGCCCGGCCCGACGCGCCGCCGCGGATCCTCATCCTCACCACGTTCGACCTCGACGAGTACGTCTTCGCCGGATTGCAGGCCGGTGCCAGCGGCTTCCTGCTCAAGGACACCCTCGCCAGCGACCTGCTCGCCGCGGTCCGCGCGGTGCTCGGCGGGCAGGCGGTCGCGGCCCCGACGGTCACCCGGCGGCTCATCGAACACTTCGTCAAGGTGGCGCCGCGGCCGCCGCGCGACACATCACGGCTCGACCTGCTCACCGCCCGCGAACGCGAGGTGCTGGTACTCATCACCCGAGGGCTGTCCAACGGCGAAATCGCCGAGACGCTGGTGCTCTCCGAAGGGACGGTCAAGGGGCACGTCAACCGGATCCTGACCAAGCTCGATCTGCGCGACCGGGTGCAGGCGGTGATCCTCGTGACCGGACCGGCCTGGTGCCGATCGACTCCTAGCCGTGTCGGCTCGCCAGGGCGCGGCCGTCACAGACGCGGCCATGATCCTCGGCCGGGCGGCATGAGTCTTGTTGTCACCGTCGCCTGAACGCATGGCCATGCTGGGATCGCCGGGATACTCCGCAGCCGAGTCCGCGCCTGGCACACTCGCGAGAGTGTCCGTATCCCTGCACCACATTGTCATCGATGCGCACGATTTATCGGCACAGGCGCGATTCTGGGCCGAAGTGTTGAATTGGAAGATCCTGTCTGAGCGTGAGCGAGAGGTCGTTATCGGCGCCGACGAGACCGCATCGGTGGGAATCTGCTTCATGCCGGTGACCGAGACCAAGACGGTGAAGAATCGTCTGCATCTCGACCTCGCACCTGGCCCGAACGGCCGCGACGCAGAAGTTGAGCGAATCCTGGCCCTCGGCGCACGTCGGGTCGACATCGGGCAGAGCGGCACGGAGTCATGGATCGTGCTCGCCGACCCAGAGGGAAACGAGTTCTGCATCCTGCGCCCGAAGAAGACGCTCATCGCTTGAGCAGATTCGGCGGCAGGACCGAGCCATCCAGGCCCATCAGGTCTCTGCTGCGGACCTCGGTCAGTGCTTGCCACAGCACAGCCGACGGGTCGATGCCGCTGTCCGGGTTCCAGGATTCACAGGCCGCGGCCACTGCCTGACGATCGACGTTCTCACCCGCGGCGGTGATGCGCATTCAGTCGAGTTGGTTCATCTGCCACTAGCATCGATGCTTCTCACGAACACCCCCGGGTTCTCGGTTGCTGGCGGCTCCCATCGGGTCGCGTAGTGGTCGAGGAAGATCTGTCCGACCAGTTCGCCGCGACTGTGCACACCGGTCTTGTCGAAGATGGACTTGAGGTGGTCCTGGACGGTGTAGGGCGACACGGACAGCGCCTTGGCGATCTCCTTCGTGGCGCGCCCCTGGATGCAGTGCATCGCCACCCGGGTCTCCCGGTCGGTCAGGCCGTAGGACATGGCGACGACGGGAGCGACGTCGTGGGGTGTGGCGGGATGGATGATCACCGCCGTCCGACCGGCGGGGCCGCCGCTGAGCCGGGTCCCGTAGAGGAGCAGCCAGGTTCCGCCGCGGATGCGGACGCGTGCGCGAGCCGCCGACTCGAGCGGATCGGTACCGGGGGCGATCATGCGGGCGCGGGCGGCGATCGCCTGCACGATCTTCGACTCGCTCGGATGATCGGGTGCCGGGTCCTCGACGAGCTCGCCGATCCAGCGTTCCGCGGCCGTGGAGATCGACTCCGGCTGCCCGTGCTCGTCGAACACGACGACCCCCGGCCCCTCGTCCACGAAGAGGTGCGGGGCCGGGGCGATATGGGTGGCGATGGTCCGTCGCAGACCCGTGGCCATCGAGGCTGACAGCGCGGACAGCGCGCTCACCTCGAACTCGGTGAACCAGGGCTGGTCGGTATACCGCAGGAAGGCCGCCGCTCCCCAGTAGACGCCGTCGACGACGAGCGAGACGCGCAACTCGTCGCCGAAGCCGTAGGTCTCGTGCGATCGGTGTCTGGCCGAGCGCATCGGGTCGCCGTGCGTGTCGATGCTGGTCGCGCCGGCGATCCGGCCGCTGTGGGCGAGGAAGGACCACTTGTTGACGTCGTCGATGATGTACTCGTGGTGGGCCAGCCACGAGCCGGAGCACCCGACGTTCCGGTTGACGCTGCCGGTGAACAGGATCGTCCCCGGGTCCACCGTGTGCCAGCAGTAGGCGTCGAACGGGATGAGCGGCCGGACCGCCTCGGCGACCTCCGCGGTGAAGTCCACCCAACCGAGCTGGCGCGCGTCGATGTGCGCGATGTCGGCGCGCACGCGTGGGACCAGGACTGCGGTCACAAGTGCAGCCTACGGACGGCGCCTACACAGCGGCACCCCCAGAAATCTGGGCCCCTGGCAGCGATGATCGCCCAGCATTCTGGGATGGCCTGCGCGGCCGCGGACTCCGCAGGCTGAGGGCATGACGACGACATCCCAGCCCCCCGCGGGGTCAATTGCTGACGAGGTCCGCCCGGATCAGATCTTCCAGATAGCTCAAGGGTTCATGGCGAGTAAGCACCTGTTCGCGGCCAATGATCTGGGCCTGTTCGAGGCCCTTGGCGAGGGGCCGGCCGACCTGGCCGGACTCGCGGCCCGGACGGGTCTCACCCCGCGTACGGCGCGGATCAGCGCCGATGCGATGGCCGCGCTCGGGCTCCTGGAGCGACACGGTGACCGATACGCGAACACGCCGGTGGCCGCGGCCTTCCTGACCGGAGCCACGCCGTCCGACCTCAGACCGCTGCTGAGGTTCTGGGACAAGCTCAGCTACCCCGCATGGACCGATCTGGCCGGTGCACTCGGCCGCGGCCGACCGGCTCACGAGATCTTCGAAATCGACGAGCAGCTGGTGCCGATCATGTCGGCCGGCATCGAGGCCGCCACCGCCGGTGCCTGCCGCGCACTCCCCGGCGTGGCCGGGCTGCCACCGGCCAGCCGGGTGCTGGACATCGGCGGCGGCACCGGCTCCTGGGCCATCGCACTGGCAGAAGCCGACCTCGCACTCACCGGGACCGTGTTCGAGCTTCCCGAAGTGGCCGCCGTCGCGCTAGAACGGCTGCGCGCCACAAGCGGTATCTCCACTCGGATCGACGTGCTTGCAGGCGATTTGCTGACCGGCGACCTACCCCGCGGCTACAACGCCTTCCTCCTGGCCAACCTCGTGCACTACTTCACCCCGGAGACCAACCAGTCGATCCTGCGCAAGATTCGGGCGACCGCCGCGCACGGGGCACGCCTGCTCCTCGCCGACTTCTGGACCGACCCCACCCACACGCAGCCACTCCCCGCGGCGCTGATGGCCGGAGAGTTCGCGATCCACGTCAACGACGGCGACATCTACAGCGTCGACGAGGCCGCCGCGTGGCTCGATCGCACCGGCTGGCAGTTCACCGGACACCTGCCGCTGGCCGGACCGATCACCCTCCTCACCGCCGAGGCGGCCTGACTCGTGTCCAGGCAGCAGGTGGCGGTCGTGGGAGCCGGTCCCGCCGGTGTCTCGGTCGCCGTCGCGCTGAAAGACCGTGGCATCACACCGACGTTGATCGATCGGGCCGACCAAGTCGGAGCATCATGGCGGGGGCGCTCATGATCAGGCAAGGCCCGGCTGGGCTTCCCGGCGACGTTATGGCAACGCCGCTGTACCACTTGCCGATTCGGCTCGCCGACGCCATCGCGCGGTTCGGAAGACGGGTGAACCTCGGCGACCTCAGCGAATATGGGCTCCCCGTCCCCAGCGAGGGCGTGTTTGCGCGGAGCGCGCGCCTCGGCGTCGCGCCAGCCATTGTCGACAGGGAAGTGATCGAGGCGATCAAGCGCGGCGAGATCGAGATCGTCGGTGGTGTCGAGTCGTTGGACGCCGAAGGCGTGTCGCTCGCGGACGGCACTCGAGTCGAGCCCGACGCAGTGATCTGCGCCACCGGCTACCAGCGTGGACTCGCGTCTCTCGTCGGGCATCTCGGCGTGCTCGACGAGTCTGGCAGGCCCGCATGCACGGCCGGCCCGCAGCGCCCGGCTTGCGGTTCATCGGCTTCATCCCCGCCCCGCGCAAATCGGTTTACGCCGCGAAGCAAGCCAGGCGGGCCGCCCGGGATATCGCACGGGAGCTTCGCTGAAGAACACTTGTCAAGCCGACACCGCGGTTGGTCGCGTTGGCCGACCTTCGTTCTGGTGATGACGGGCCGCGCTTCCAGCGTTACGTGGCCGGTGGCGCGGCTGCGTATTCGTCGTCGGTGACCGGGTCGAGCCAGTGGACGACGTCGTGGTCGGCGTCGCCTTCGTTGATGGCCAGGTGGACCATGAGCCTGTTGGGTGCGGCGCCGTGCCAGTGCTCCTCGTCGGCTTCGAACAGGACGCGGTCGCCGGGGCGGATGATCTCGACGGCGCCGCCACGGCGCTGGCACAGCCCCACGCCTTCGGTGACGAAGACGGTCTGGCTCAGCGGGTGGCGGTGCCAGTACGTGCGGGCGCCGGGCATGAAGTGGACGAGATTCGCGGTGGTCCGTGAGGGTGGCGGGGCGGCGGCGATGGGGTCGATGTAGACGTCGCCGGTGAACCAGTCGGCCGGTCCCTTGGCTGTGTCGATGGAGCTGCGTGTGATCTGCATGGGTTCCTCAGCTGGTCGTCGGCGTTTCGGCGGGTGCCGCCCAGGACGCGAGCAGTTGGAGTCGCTCGGCGGAGGGGGAACCGGGTTCGGCGGTGTAGATCAGGAGTACCAGGCCCGGTTCGGCGGTGATCGCGAGTTCCTCGTAGGCGAGGGTGAGCGCTCCGACGTCGGGGTGGTGGAAGCGCTTGGTGCCGGTTCCGTGGGTGCGGACGTTGTGGTCGGCCCACAGTCGGCGGAAGGTCTCGCTGCGGGTGGATAGCTCGCCGACCAGGTCCTGGAGTCCGCGGTCGTGCGGGTCGCGTCCGGCCTCGGCGCGCATGACGCCGACACACATCTGGGCGAACAGGTCCCAGTCGGGGTAGAAGTCGCGGGAGGCGGGATCCAGGAACTGGAACCGGGCCAGGTTCGGTGTGCGACCGCTGGCACTGTCGCCGATGACCGGTGAATAGAAGGCGCGGCCGAGGGCGTTGGTGGCGAGCAGATTCTGGTGCGGGTCCCGGACGAATGCGACGCCGTCCTTGATCGCGTCCAGCGCCCACTGCAGGGACAGCCGCGACGCCGCCTTGCTCACTGTGCGGCGGCGCGGGCGGCCCGAGATCGGGATCCCGTCAGCGGCCCGGGCCAGATCGAAGAGGTGAGCGCGTTCGGTGTCGTCCAGTTGCAATGCGCGGGCGAGTGCGTCGAGCACACCGGTGGACGCGCCGGCGATCTGGCCTCGCTCGAGATTGGCGTAGTACTCGACGCTGAGCCCGGCGATCGAGGCGACCTCGCTGCGCCGTAGACCGGGGACGCGCCGGGCGCCGGCGGTCGGGAGCCCGACCTGTGCCGGAGTGAGACGAGCGCGGCGAGTCGTGAGGAACTCGCGTACCTCGGCCTTGTTGTCCATGGCTTCGACACTACTGGCGATTACTGGCATCCCGGGGTGCCGAGGGATGCCCTGCCGGTACACCCCACGACAGTGACTTCCTCGTGGTCGTGGACCTCGGTTGCATGGAAATGCACCCCGACGCGCGAGAGGAACCCGATGACCCTGACCGCCGAGCGATCCATCCAGCTCACGCGTACACCCGCTCCCGCCGGGCTCACGGCCACCGTGCTGGCCACGATCGTGCTGATCACGGCGACCGCTCCGCTGGCCACCGACATGTACGTTCCGGCCTTTCCGCTGGTGGGTCGCGACCTCGGCGCGGCGGCCGCGCAGGTGCAGCTCACCCTCACGACCTTCTTCGTCGGCATGGCGCTGGGCCAGCTGGTTGGCGGTCCGGTCTCGGATCGGGGCGGGCGGCGCCCGCCGCTGCTCGTCTGGCTGGCGGCGCTGACGGCGGCCTCGGTGCTGTGCGCGTTCAGCCCAACCATCGCGGTGATGCTGCTCGCGCGGTTCGTCCAAGGCTTCAGCGGGGGTTGGGCGATGGTGATCGCCCGGTCCGTCGTCGTTGACCTCACGACCGGCCCGCGACTGGTGCGGTCGATGAACGTCATCGCCGCAGTCGCCGGGATCGCACCAATCGTGGGACCACTGGTCGGCGCGGTGATCCTGCAACTGTCGCAGTGGCGGGTGTCGTTCTGGGTGGTGACCGCGCTCGCCGGGCTCATGCTCGTCGCAGTCGGCATGCGCGTTCCGGAGTCACTTCCGGCCCAGCGGCGCCACGGCGGCGGACTGGTCGGTCTGTTCGGCGCGACCGGGCAACTTCTGCGGCGACGTACGTTCGTGGGCTACCTGGTGGTGTTCGCCTTCTCGATGGGGACGATCTTCGCCTACGTCGCCACCTCCGCATTCGTGCTGCAGTCGATGAACGGCCTGTCCCCGGTGGCGTACTCCATCGACTTCGCGCTGAATGCCGCCGGGATGACCGCCGCGGCCTTCGTCGCGGCGCGGCTCGCGGATCGGGTATCGACCCGCAAGGTCGTCGGCGTCGGCCTGGCCGCGACCGGGATCGCCGGATCGGCCCTCCTGCTCGGCGCGCTCTGGTTCGGGACGCCACTTCCGGTCGCGCTCGCCGGCTTCTTCGTGCTGATGACCGTCCAGGGTCTCGTCGGCCCAACGCCGGCGCACTGGCCTCGGCCGACGTGCCCGAACATCCCGGCACAGGATCGGCCCTGCTCGGCTTTCTGCAGTGGTGCCTGGCCGGTGTCATCGCCCCATTGGCCGATCTCGGCGGGGACCAGACCGCCGTACCGCTGGCGACGATCGTCGTCGCTCTCACCGCTGTTTCCCTACTCGCCCTGGTCGTGCTCGCGCGGCCACGGCATTCTTGAACGACCAAGAACGAAGAGGAGAAACAACTATGCGTGGAGTCATGATGCACGCCCCCGGCGACATCCGCGTCGAGGACCGTCCCGATCCGACCATTCAGGGACCGACCGACGCGATCATCCGGCTCGCGGCATCCTGTGTCTGCGGCTCTGACCTGTGGCCGTACCGGGGCCAGGACGACATCACGCCGCCGGCGCCGATGGGCCACGAGTACGTCGGTGTGGTCGAGGAGGTCGGCTCCGCCGTCACCACCGTCAAGCCGGGCGACTTCGTCGTAGGCTCGTTCTTCGCCTCCGACAACACCTGCGAGATCTGCCGCGCCGGCTACCAGTCCCGCTGCCCCCACGCAGAACTGATCGGCAGCATCGGAACCCAGGCCGAACTGGCCCGCATCCCGCTGGCCGACGGCACGCTGGTCGCCACCCCAGGCATGCCCGATGACGACCTGGTCCCCTCGCTGCTGGCCGCCTCCGACGTGCTCGGGAGCGTCGGCCGCCCGCTCGCACTGCGGCTGCTCGCCCAGAGCGAGACCGTGCTGGAGCCGTCAAGGTGGAGCGCCCACGCCACGAACGACCTTGACGGCGACAAGCGCCAGGGCACACTCGAACGGGCCGAAACCGCTCTTGACACAGAGGGGAACCAGACGCGGATGTTGTATCTGGCGTGTGGCATATCCGGCCTGGCGAGCTGACTGCCGGTGGCGGCGCTGCTAGTGTTGTGAGTCGTTGATTCGCACGCAGTATGCGGCGAGTGTGGCGAGGATCTGGTCGGCGGTCTTGGTCCAGACGAACGGTTTCGGGTCCTTGTTCCATTCGTTGATCCACCGGCGGACGTCGGCTTCGAGTGCGGTGATGCTGCGGTGGGC
>JBKPSJ010000235.1:0-6818 GCA_046765875.1 Actinomycetota bacterium | reverse complement strand
CCCGGGGTGCGGGTCCACGTTCACGACCCTCGCCAGTGACCCGTCCTTCCCTCGTCACTTCGTGGACCCCGATGGTCGGGTGGTGGTGTTCACGCCCATGAGTGAGCGTGGTGAACGGCTCCGCGAGCTGCGGACCCAGCTCGGTCTGACGAAGTCGCACGCCGCCCGTCTGGCCGGGGTGTCCCGTCGTGAGTGGCACGAAGCCGAGGAGGGTCCTCAGCCGGTTCGTGTTCAGGACGAGGAGGAGCGCATCCAGCTGATCAAGGAGATGCTCGACGTCTTCAAGGACATCAACGATGCTTGAGCGCGGTGTTGATTCCATGTCGCTCGCCCTCAGCCTCAAGCGCCGGTACCCGTACATGACCTACCTGGCCGAGGTCATCGAGTGCCCGTACTGCCACGTCCCGCCCGGCGAGTCATGCCGGACCAAGCACGGGCACAGGACTGATGTCCCGCACATGGGTCGGTTCGATGAGTTGGAGAGGCTGGCCCGTGGCGAGTGATCGCATTGGTCCGCTGGACAACAACTCCGCTGTGGAGGCGTTCATCTGGAAGAACATCCGACTCGGCTACATGGAACTGGTCGGTGTCGGTGAGGACGGCGAATTGATGTATCGGATCACGCCCGCGGGCGAGGCCCGCGTCGAAGCGATGAGGCGGGGCGACGATGAGTGAGCCGCCGGTCAAGTACCTCGACCGGCCACCGCTCGTGCACCTCAAGAAGGAGATCATGGGCACCGCCGGGGTGACCAAGTGCGGGATCCCGTACGAGGCCAAGGACCGCACACCGACGTTGACCACAGCGTGGGCCAGCGATGTCACCTGTGATGAGTGCGCACCAGTCTGAACCCGATGCCCTCGACGCCGTCATCTTCCCCGGCGGTGCACCGTCACGACGGGCTCGCGCCGAGCGCGGTGCTCCCCCGCCCGAGACCGCGGCCGTTCCTGAACCCTCGTGGGACGACCACCCCCAGCTCAAGTTCCTGCGCGGCGAGGAGGTCGAGGTCTTCCCTGTCGGTGCGCTGGCCGAGGCCATCGGCGTGTCGACCAAGGCGATCTACAAGTGGGAGCGCCAGCGGATCCTGCCTCCGTCGCGCTACCGCACCCAGGCCCCCAAGGAGGGACCGATCCCGGGCAAGGCGCCCGCCGGTCGGCGCCTGTACACCCGGGCCCAGGTCGAGGCCGTCATCGAGGCGGCCAACGAGGCGGGCGTGAGCATGCCCCGCAAGCCCGGTCACCGTCCGCAGTGGAAGCTGTTCACAACCCTTGTCGTACGGGCGTGGAAGGCTCTCGGTTGAACGGGAACAAGTACGTCCGAGGGACTGATCCCGAGACCTCGCACAAGGCCGTCTACCGGCTGATCCCCAACCTCGCGCCGCGCACGGCCCAGTGCGTCGAGATGATGAACCGCATCGGCCGTCCCTGTACCCGCACCGAGATACGGGCCGAGGCCATGGCCCAGGGGTACTCGGTCACCGTGGCCGAGACGATCAGGCGACGGTCCAAGGACCTGATCGACGACGATCTGGTCTACGTCGTCTCGGGTGATGGCATCCGCCAGATCCTGTGGTTCACCGGGATACCGGTCGAGCCGACCCCAATACACACCTACCATGAAGCTCAAGGAGGAAAGATGCCGACCCTGAAGAAGAAGGCCGCTACCGCGCCCGCGCCCAAGAAGCTGGCGCTGAAGAAGAAGGCGGTGCCGACCAAGAAGCTCGCCGTCCGGGCGCCGGTTGACGACGACGGCAACGGGGCGCGCCCGGCCAAGCTGAGCGCAGCCAAGAAGAGCGCCGCCCGCGCCCGCCCCGACGCCTCCGGCCTCAACAAGCCGGGCTGGGGCGAGGGCATCGACCAGAACGAGTTCACCCGCAACTTCCGCCCCAAGGCCGACAGCGAGACCGTGATCAAGTTCCTCGACCCGCTGCCCTACGCCAACGTGCTGATCCACTGGCTCGACGAGCGGGACCGGCCTCAGGGTCGGCGCTCGTTCCCCTGCCTGGGCGACGGCAGTGACACCGAGGCGTGCCCGCTGTGTGCGCTCGGTGACGCACCCAACGGTGAGCACCGCTTCAACATCATCGTGATCAGCGAGACCGAGCCGGTGCACTACAGCTACACACCGTCAAAGACGGTGTACAACAAGATCAAGGCGTTCGCCCAGTCGGCGCGCACCAAGCCGCTGCCGCGTCGGTACTACCTCCTCGCCCGGGAGGGCTCGACGAAGACCAACACGCGCTACGAGCTGACCGACTACCGGCGTGACGAGGACGTCATCGATGACTACTCGGACTACTACCTGCCGTCGCAGGAGGAGATCGACGCCATCGAGAAGTACACCCAGGAGGACTTCGAGAAGGAAGTCGTGAGCTACGAGGAGCTGGAGGAGATCGCCCGGGAGATCACCGGCGAGTGATCATCACGACGGCGTCCGACCTGGCGGACCTCGTCACCGAGTACCGCCGCCACGACGCCTTCGTCTTCGACCTGGAGACGATCTACCGACCGACGCCCGAGGAGGCGGAGCGCTTCGCCCGTCTCGACAAGCTGACCAAGAAGCAACGCTCGCCCGACGACCAGTCCTGGTACGAGCTGTTCCGCCTGCGGGCGACGGATCCGCTCGTCAACGAGGTGATCTGGATCGGCCTGGCGACCTACGGGCGCTCGGACTCCATCCCCGTCGACCACCCGCTGGGCGAGCTGATCACCCCCCAGCGTGAGACCCGTCGTCCGGCATCGGATGTGTACTCCGCGGGCGACCCGCGGCTGTACACGGCCAACGGCGCCGTCTCCAAGCGCATGATCAAGATCGTCGAGCCTGCGGTGTTCGGTCCTCGCCCGGAGCAGCTAGCCCCGGACGAGGCGCTGGCCATCCTGCGCCCGCTGTTCTTCGACACCAGCATCCGCAAGGTCAACCAGGAGCTGAAGTTCGACATCAAGACCCTCGTCAAGTACTACGACGGTGAGTTCATCCCGGGCCCCTACGGGGACATCGCCGTCGGCCAGAGCCTGGTCGACGAGAACGCCCTGATGAAGCACAGCCTGGAGAACGAGGTCAAGTACCACTTCGGCCACACCTACGACAAGCTCGGCTCCCGCGGCGTGCAGAACTTCGGCTTCTACCACGCCGCCCGCTACACCGAGCAGGACGCCCGCTTCGCCTGGCTGATCTGGACCCGGCGGATCATGCCCTACCTGCGGGCCAACCCGCAGCTGTTGGCGTACCACGAGGCCGTCGAGCAGCGCCTGTACGGCGTG
Organism: Actinomycetota bacterium; assembly: GCA_046765875.1. GTDB lineage: Bacteria > Actinomycetota > Actinomycetes > Propionibacteriales > Kribbellaceae > DASRHY01. The sequence goes on along the minus strand of JBKPSJ010000235.1, from coordinate 3,560 downwards.
CTGATGCGCAAGGAGTACCGGGGCATCGACATCGACACGGGCAAGGTCGAGAAGCTGCGCCCGGTATACACACAGAAGATGAACGATGCGGTCGACCAATTGATCGTCGACTACGGGGCTCCGCAGGACTTCAACCCCAATGCCAACGTCCAGATCTCGGAGCTGATCTACAAGAAGTACAAGGCTCGTGTGCTCAAGCGGACCGAGAAGACCAAGGCTCCGTCGACCGACGCCGAGACCCTGGAGCGGATCAGCAACGACATCGACGGTGACGGCATGGCCACACCGGCGGCCGAGGTCGCCAAGCTCCTCCTGGAGTACGCCGAGAACCAGAAGATCATGGGCACCTACATCATCGGCATGGGCTCGCGCCTGGATCACGCCGGGCGCCTGCATCCGAACTTCACCCAGGATCGTGCTGGCACCGGACGCCTGTCGTGCCGGGAGCCCAACGTGCACAACATCCCCCGCGACTCCGATATGCGGGAGATGTTCATCGCCCCGCCCGGCTACGTCGTCATCGCTGTTGACTACGACCAGATCGAGCTGCGGTTCATCGGCATGTACGCCGAGGACCCGACGCTGCAGGCGATCTTCCGGTCCGGGGTCGACGTGCACGCCGGTACCGCCGCCGCCGTCCTGCGTGAGGACCTGTCCGCGATCGACGCCGAGAAGCGCAACCGCTACGGCAAGATGCCCAACTTCATGCTCGGCTACGGGGGCACGGCCTACGGCCTGGCGGGCAAGCTCAACCTGCCGATCGAGCACGCCGAGAAGGTCCTCAACGACTACTACCGGGCGTTCTCCCGCATCAACCCGTGGAAGGCCCGGGAGCTGCGCGCCGCCCGAGCCCGGGCGGTGTACAGCCAGGCCAACGGGGACCGCCATCTGGTCGTGCCGCCGTACGTGGAGACCCAGCTCGGCCGTCGGCGCCGCCTGCCCCACCTGTTGATCAACCCGGCCCGGGCCAAGAACAAGGAGGAGTGGAAGAAGCTCAAGGGGATGCTCCGCCACGCCGAGCGCCAGGCGATCAACGCCATCATCCAGGGCACCGCCGCCGACGTGATCAAGGTGGCGATGATCGATCTGCAGTCGTTCATCGACACTGACGGCTTCCCCCTGCAGCTGGTGATGAACATCCACGACGAGCTGGTCGCCATCGCTCCCGAGCGTCACGGCGAGGAGGGCAAGGAGATCATGGAGTCGATCATGGGTGATGTGGTCAACCCGTTCACCCACGAGCCGTTCCTGCGCGGATGGTGCGACCTCGTAACCTCGGGGACAGTCGACGACCACTGGAGGAAGTCGTGAGCACCACCGTCATCGCTCCTCACGAGCAGCGGCGGTTCCTGATGATTGCCTTCCACCCGTACGGGTCCGACGTGTGCAACCTGCTCGGGCTGCCGCCACCGTCACTCGATGTCGACGAGGTCGAGCGCCAGGCGGCGGGCACCCCGTGGTTCAGCCTGGGCGCCGGGCTGGGCGGCCCCCCGGCCACGGTCAACTCGATCCAGATGATCAGTTACGCCCAGCTGTACGAGGCTGCTGCAGCATCGTTGATCAACGCCGAGCACCCCAACTATCATCGGAGCCTCGGCGAGGACCTCATCTCGTTCTTCATCGCACTCGTCAGCCTCGGAGGGTCTCAGTGAGCACAACCGAATGGTGGGCCAATCGCCTGCGCGCCCACCCCACGCCAGCGCCAGCGTCAGCGCCGGTCCAGTACGCCACCACGACCCTCACCCCGCCGATCTACCCGCAGGTCGTCCAGCCTGCAACGCCGGTGACCCAGACGCTCGACGTCGCCAACTACAAGCAGCAGCTCGCCCAGGCGCTGCGGGAGCACCGCATCGCTCCCGAGGTGGCGGCGGCGGAGTGGGCCAAGCTCGGCGCCGGTGATGGCACCAAGTTCGAGCCCTTCGGTTGCCCCGAGTGCCAGAGCCCGCGCTACTTCGAGCGCAAGGTGTTGCGCACGATGAACGACCAGCTGCGCACGATGTCCAAGGCCCCGGCGCCGATGTGCATGGACTGCGGCTACTCCGGTGCCATCCTGGACCTCACGCAGTACGCCGCCTCCCACCCGGCTCCGCCGTCCGGTCAGTGATGGCGGTCGTCGACAAGAAGCCCAGGTCCACTCAGCACCTCACCGTCGATGAGTTGATGGCCGAGGTCCGCCGGGAGCACGGCGAGGGGGCCATCGTCCGTGGCGTCGATCGTGAGGTGCTCCCTCGTCTCACGACCGGCGCCATCGGCTTCGACCTGATGCTCGGCGGGGGGATGCCCGCCGGTGTGTCCAACGAGGTGATCGGCGAGTTCTCCAGCGGCAAGACGAGCTTCGTGCTCAAGATGATCGCCGCCAACCAGGCGCTCGACCCCAAGTTCCTCGTGCTGTGGATCGCCAGCGAGGAGTTCGTCGAGCCGTGGGCGGTGACTGCTGGTTGCGACCTCGACCGCATCGTGCGGTTCAAGACCAGCCACATGGAGGCGGCCCAGGATTACATCGTGCGCTTCACCGCCAACCGGGCCGTGGACATGATCGTGATCGACTCCCTGCCCGCCCTCACCCCGATGGCCGAGTACGAGGGGGACATGGCCGACAGCCTCCCGGCACTGGCGGCGCGGCTGAACAACAAGTTCTTCCGCAAGATGGGCATGGCCTCGGCCAGCCCCCTGATCGGCGGCGAACGGCTGTGCACCCTGGTCGTGGTCAACCAGTGGCGGGCCACGCTCAGCCAGGTCGGCGACCCGCGCACCACGCCCGGTGGTCGGGGCAAGGACTTCGCCTACTTCACCCGCACCGAGCTGCGCCGGGCCGACTGGCTGCAGGAGACCAAGTCGACGCCGCGCATCGGCATCAAGATCGCCGCCCGCACGATCAAGAACAAGAGCTTCGCCCCCCAGCGCACGGCGCTCGTGGACTTCTACTTCGCCCCCTTCGACGGGATCCCCGCTGGCAGCTACGACGTCGCCCTGGACATCATGCTGGCGGCGGTGGAGCTGGACATCATCCGCCGCGGCGGCAGTACGTACCGCTTCAACGACCGCAAGTGGATGGGCAAGGAGTCCCTGCTCCAGTCGCTGCGTGAGGACCTCGACCTGCGCCGGACGGCCTACGTCGAGACGATGCGGGCCGCCGGGCTCAACGTCGCGCCAGCGCCCAAGCGGCGCCTGGCGAGGAAGCGGTGACCCTCCCCCGCCGTCTCAAGGCCAGCCGCCAGCAGGAGCGGGACACGGCCAAGGCCTACAACGGACGTGTCCAGCCCGGCAGCGGGTCCGGGTGGGTGCACACCAACGACGTGCGCTCCGACGAGCTGCTGATCGAGAACAAACGCACCGACAATGAGCGCTCGATCACCATCAAGGCCGATGACCTGCGCCAGCTCAGGATCAATGCCACCCGCCTCGACCGGGTCGGGGTACTGGAGTTCTACCTGGGCGGGCACAACTATGTAGTCCTTCACCGTGATGACTTCGCGGCCTATCGTGAAGGCAAGTGAGCGATGAAACAGCTGTCGCCCGCTACGGGCTCTCGGCGTGGGCCTTCTTCTTCGTCGATGAGG
>JBKPSJ010000234.1:0-20801 GCA_046765875.1 Actinomycetota bacterium | reverse complement strand
CCGAGACAGCAGTGATCGGGTCGTTGTCAAATGTCATGCAATTTAGATTACACGACATGTATGTCGTGTCAAATATTGGCCGATGCTGGTCACGGACCGCCGTGGGCTGGCACATTGGGCCCATGAAGGGCTTGATGCAGGACTTCGGGCTGACGCTGGACTCGATCTTCAGGCGGGCGGAGCAGCACTTCCCCGACCGGATGGTGGTCACCGGGGGCCCGGCGCCGACCAGGATGACGTACGGCGAGTGGGCCGAGCGGACCCGTCGGCTCGGCGGGATGCTGGACACGCTCGGGATCAGCGAGGACGGCCGGGTGGCCACGTTCGCGTGGAACTCCGGGCGCCACCTCGAGCTGTACTTCGCCGCGCCCTGCACCGGCCGCGTGCTGCATACGCTGAACATCCGGCTGTTCCCCGACCAGGTCGTGTACATCGCCAACCATGCCGAGGACGAGGTCGTGTTCGTGGACCGGTCGTTGCTCGGCGCCTTCCTCCCGCTGCTCGACCGGCTCGGGACGGTACGGCACATCGTCATGATGGACGACCTTCCCGACGGTGCGCCGAACAAGATCGACATCCCGGACGACGACCGGTTCCACGACTACGAGACGTTGCTGGCCGACGCAGATCCGGTCGAGTTCGGCGTACAGGACGAGAACCAGGCCGCCGCGATGTGCTACACGAGCGGTACGACGGGCCACCCCAAGGGCGTCGTGTACTCGCACCGCTCGACCTGGCTGCACTCGATCGGCGTACTGACCAATGCCGCGATCGGCCTGTCCGAGCACGACCGGGTGATGCCGGTGGTGCCGATGTTCCATGCGAACGCCTGGGGTCTGGCGCACGCGGCGCCGATGGCCGGTGCGGGACTCGTGTTCCCGGGGCCGGACATGACCCCGCAGGGTATCTACGGACTGTTGCGCGACGAGCACGTAACGGTGGCAGCCGGCGTACCGACGATCTGGCAAGGTGTGCTGCCGCTGCTCAACCGGGACGAGTTGCCAGACCTGCGGCGGATCCCCTGCGGTGGTTCGGCGGTGCCGCTGGCGCTGTCCGAGGCGTACCGCGACAAGATCGGCATGCCGATCCTGCAAGCCTGGGGGATGACCGAGACCAGTCCGGTCGCGACCGCGGCGCACATACCCGCACGTGACCTCGGGCGGCCGGAGGAGGAGCTCGCCGAGCTGCGCGCCCGGGTCGGGCTGCCGCTGCCGGGGGTCGAGATCCGCATCGTCGAGCCCGGTTCGACGAACACGTTGCCGTGGGACGACGAGACGACCGGCGAGCTCCAGGTACGTGGGCCCTGGGTGGCGGCCGAGTACTACCGCCCCGATGCCGGCGTGGTGCTCAACACCGATGACGGCTGGATGCGTACAGGTGATGTTGCCGCGATCGACCAGTACGGCTCGGTCCGGATCGTCGACCGCACCAAGGACCTGGTGAAGTCCGGCGGCGAGTGGATCAGCTCGGTCGAGTTGGAGAACCTGCTGATGGCCCACCCCGCGGTACGCGAGGCCGCGGTGATCGGCGTACCGCATCCGAAGTGGGACGAGCGGCCGCTGGCCTGCGTCGTGCTTCAGGAGGGACACAGCGTTACCGCCGAGGAGCTGCTCGATTACCTGAAGCCGAAGGTCGCGCACTGGTGGTTGCCGGACGCGATCGAGTTCATCGGCGAGGTGCCGAAGACCAGCGTCGGCAAGTTCTCCAAGAAGGACCTGCGGACGCGGTTCGCCGGCTATCAGTTCCCGTAGATCGACCGCGCCCAGATCGTGGTGAGGGTCTCGACGACGTCGCGATCGCCGGACTTGCGCGCCCTGGACTGGTGGTAGAAGACCTCGTCGTTCATCGAGACCAGCGCTGTCGCGAGTTGCCTGGCGGTCGGTGGCCCCGGTGGCGCGATGCCGATCTCGCGGTCGGCCTCGATCTGCGCCGCGGCCGCCGTGACGAACCGCCGCCCGACATCGGCCCAGAACCGCCGCATCGCCGGATCGGTCTCGCGTGCACGTACGGCGGCCCGCAACACCGGCCCGTGCTTGCGCCAGATCGCGAGGTTGCCCGCGATCGCGGAACGGATGGCGTCGGCCGGTTCACCGCCCCGGCGCGAGGTGGCGACCTCGGCGGACTCGAACAACTCCTTCAGCACCTGGTCGGCCAGCAGGTACAGCACGGCCTCGCGCGACTCGAAGTGAAAGTAGAACGCCGACCGGGAGATGCCTGCTCCCGACGCCAATTCGTCGATCGTGATCGCGCTCAGGTCCCGTTCGGCCAGCAATCGCTCCGCGGTGTCGAGGATCGCCTGCGACGTGCGATCGCCCTTGCTAGGTCCGCGCCGCCGCACGCCGGGTGTCGTCCCTGTCGCCATGTGTGGATTTTGATCGACACTATGTGGGGAATCAACGACGTACCGTCGAGTTGTGGATGATCGGCGGCCGGCATACGCGGCGGGCCGGTGCCGATAGGGTTCCACGCATGCGAGGCATCATCCTGGCCGGCGGTTCCGGCACCCGACTGCATCCGCTCACACTCGCGTCCAGTAAGCAGTTGCTCCCGGTGTACGACAAGCCGATGATCTACTACCCGCTGTCAACGCTGATGCTGGCCAACATCCGCGATGTCCTGGTGATCACCACACCGGCCGACGCGAGCCAGTTCCAGCGGCTGCTCGGCGACGGCGGGCAGTTCGGGGTGGACGTCTCGTACGCGGTCCAGCCGAAGCCGGAGGGGCTCGCCCAGGCCTTCCACATCGGAGCCGAGTTCGTGGGTGACCAGTCGGTGGCCCTCGCGCTCGGCGACAACATCTTCTATGGGCCCGGACTCGGCCTGCACCTGCAGCGGTTCAACGACGTCGAGGGCGGCGTCGTGTTCGCGTACCGGGTGGCCGACCCGACGGCGTACGGCGTGGTCGAGTTCGACGGGAACGGCACAGCGCTGTCGATCGAAGAGAAGCCCGAGAAGCCGAAGAGCAACTTCGCCGTTCCGGGGCTGTACTTCTACTCCAGCGACGTGGTCGAGATCAGCCGGTCGATCAAACCGTCGGCCCGCGGCGAGTTGGAGATCTCGTCGGTGAACGCGGTGTACCTCCGCGACAGGCGGCTGCGGGTCGAGGTGCTGCCGCGCGGTACGGCCTGGCTGGACACCGGGACGTTCGACTCGCTGATGCAGGCCAGTGAGTTCGTACGTGCGGTCGAGGAACGGCAGGGGCTCAAGATCGGCTGCCCCGAGGAGATCGCCTGGCGGCGCGGGTTCATCGACGACGACGGCCTGCGGACCCGAGCCGAGAAGCTGGCCAAGTCCGGATACGGCGACTACCTGTTGGGCCTGCTCGAACGCACCTGACGGTCCCGGACGGGTTGTCGGCGTACGGGTTTAGGGTGGCCGTCGTGGATGCGCCCCTTGCCCTCTACCGGCGGTACCGGCCGGAGACCTTCGCCGAGGTGATCGGGCAGGACCACGTCACCGAGCCGCTGCGCAACGCGCTGGCCAACAACCGCGTCAACCACGCGTACCTGTTCTCGGGCCCTCGTGGCTGCGGCAAGACCACCAGTGCCCGGATCCTGGCCCGTGCGATCAACTGCGAGAAGGGCCCGTTGCCCGAGCCGTGCGGCGAGTGCCAGTCCTGCCGTGACCTGGCCCGCGGCGGCCCGGGCAGCATCGACGTGATCGAGATCGACGCGGCCTCGCACGGCGGCGTCGACGACGCGCGTGACCTGCGCGAGCGGGCGTTCTTCGCGCCGGTCCAGTCGCGGTTCAAGATCTACATCATCGACGAGGCGCACATGGTGACCACGCAGGGCTTCAACGCCCTGCTCAAGCTGGTCGAGGAGCCGCCGCCGCACCTCAAGTTCATCTTCGCGACCACCGAGCCGGACAAGGTGATCGGCACCATCCGGTCGCGTACGCACCACTACCCGATCCGGCTGGTCCCGCCGAAGCTGCTCGCCGGCTATCTGGCGGAGTTGTGCGCCGCGGAGGGTGTGGCGATCGAGCAGGCGGCCCTGCCGCTCGTGGTGCGCGCGGGCGCGGGGTCGGTTCGTGATTCGCTCAGCGTGCTCGACCAGTTGATCGGTGGCGCCGGGCCGGATGGCGTGACGTACGCGCTGGCCGTGGCGCTGCTCGGCTTCACACCGGACTCGCTGCTGGACTCGATCGTTGACGGATTCGCGGCGCACGACGCCGGGGCCGTGTTCAGCGTGATCGACAAGGTGATCGAGACCGGGCAGGACCCGAAGCGGTTCGCCGAGGACCTGCTGCGCCGGCTGCGCGATCTGGTGATCGTGGCGGCAGTGCCGGATGCGGTGTCGAACGGGCTGATCGAGGTCGCCGAGGATCAGGGCGAGCGGTTGCAGGCGCAGGCGTCGACCCTCGGCCCGGCCGAGCTGACCCGAGCCGCGGACACGGTCGCGGAGGGGCTGCTGGACATGCGCGGCGCGACGGCGCCCCGGCTCCAGTTGGAGCTGATCTGCGCGAAGGTGCTGCTGCCGGGCGTGGACGACTCGACCCAGGGCGTGCACGCGCGCCTCGACCGGATCGAGCGCCGCATGACCCTGGGGACGATCGACGCGGACCAGGTCGTGTCCCCGGCGCCTCCCACCGGCCGGCCCGCCGCCCAGCCCGCCGCGCCGGCATCCGCGCCCGCTGAGATTCCACCGCCGCCGTCTCGGGTCGAGACGCCGTCGCCCGAGTCGTCCCGTGCGTCCGCCCGCAAGGCGGTCGCCCGTGAGTCGTCCGGTAGCGAGGCCGCACGTCCTCCTGCGCCAGCGGAGTCCAATGAGGCTGACGCGGCGACCGCCGGGCGAACGTCGCCCGGCCCGTCGGAGGGTGGGTCTGGGGGGCAGATCGGGTTGGCGGATGTTCGGCGGTTGTGGCCGGACATCCTTCAGCGGGTGAAGGAGCGCAAGAAGGTCACCTGGGTGATGCTCAGCCAGAACGCCCAGGTGCTGGCGATGGACGACACCACCGTGACGATCGGGCTGTCGCACGCCGGCGTACGGGACAACTTCTTACGGTCCGGCCACGACGACATCCTGCGCGAGGCCATCCGCGAGGAGTTGCTGGTCGACCGCCGCATCGAGGCCGTCGTCGACCCCTCGACCGGAGGCGGTTCGGCATCACCCGGCTCCCCTCCCGCCGGTGGCTCGACCGGTCCCGCCGCCCCCGCGCCGACGCCCCCGCTCCCCGACCAGCCGCCGACCGGACCGGCGGCACCAGCAGAACCACCCGAAGCCGGACCAGCGCCGGAAGGCACCAGGTCGAGCAGAGCCCGCAACGGGGACGGGCAGGCGAGCAAGAGGCGGGCGGCCGAGACCGCCGCCGAGACGGAGCGAGCCGCCCGGAGCGCGCCCTCCGAACCGGGCCCCGAAATCGTGGACGAGGTCGGCGACGACGACATCGTGCTCGAGGACGATACGCGCAGCCATACCGAACTGCTCGGCCAGGTACTCGGCGCCAAGGTCATCGACGAGCAACCCAACTCCTGAACCCGCACCCGACGACAGAACCTGCCCGATAGCGACACGTGGTTGTAGGGCGTACCGGATAGGCTCGGGATCACAACGCATGGGACTGCTGAAAACAGAGGTGCAGGGTGTTCGACGGTGGCGGAGCCTCAGAGGGAGGCCAGGGCGGCGGGTTCGACATGGCCGGCCTGCTGGCGCAGGCGCAGGCTATGCAGAGCCAGCTGATGCAGGCGCAGGCCGACCTGGAGAAGCAAGAGGTCGAGGGCAGCGCCGGCGGCGGGCTCGTGACCGCCCTGGTATCGGGCACCGGCGAGCTGCTCAGCCTGACCATCAACCGGTCGGCGGTGGATCCCGACGACACCGAGACGCTGGCCGACCTGATCGTCGCAGCGGTCCGGGACGCGACCGAGAACGCCAAGGAGCTGGCCGCGCAGGCGATGGGCCCGCTGGCCGGCGGTCTGGGCGGGTTGCCCGGCGCACCGGGCGGCATGACCGGGCTTCCCGGTCAGAGTTCGAGCTGACGTGTACGAAGGGGCCGTCCAGGACCTGATCGACGAGCTCGGCCGGCTCCCCGGGGTGGGTCCGAAGTCCGCGCAGCGGATCGCGTTCTACCTGCTCGCCGCCGATCCCGTCGACGTGAAGCGGCTCGCGCACGTTCTGGTGCAGGTCAAGGAGAAGGTCAAGTTCTGCGAGATCTGCGGCAACGTCTCCGAGGAGACGCAGTGCCGTATCTGCCGCGACCCGCGCCGCGATCAGACGCTGATCTGCGTGGTCGAGGAGGCTAAGGACGTCGTCGCGATCGAGCGCACCCGTGAGTTCCGCGGCCTTTACCACGTACTCGGCGGTGCGATCTCGCCGATCGAGGGGATCGGGCCGGACGAGCTGCGGATCAAGGAACTGATGCAGCGGCTGGCCAGCGGCGAGGTGACCGAGATCATGCTGGCCACCGACCCGAACCTGGAGGGCGAGGCGACCGCGACGTACCTGAGCCGTTTGTTACGTCCCATGGGGTTGCGTGTGACGAGATTGGCTAGTGGACTTCCGGTGGGCGGTGATCTCGAGTACGCCGACGAGGTCACGTTGGGTAGGGCGTTCGAAGGGCGACGATCGATCGATGACTGAGACGACAGATGACTGACCACATAGCCGAGCGGGCGCTGCAGACCGATGCCGACGACCTGAGCGAGTTCGCCGAGCAGATAGCGGACCAGGTACGCAGCTTCCTGATCACTGTGCGTGACATCGCCGCGCAGCCGGACGAAGAGGATGTCGACGAGGGCCTGGCCTCTCTGCCGTACCTGCTGCTCGAGGTCAGCCAGCTACTGCTGGCCGGCGGGCGGCTGGGTGCGTTCGAGGACTTCGTACCCAAGGAACAGTTCGAGACCGACGCCGGGCCGGACCCGGACCTGGACGCGATGCGCGACCGGCTGGCCGAGTTGTTCGAGGGCCTGGACGAGTACGCGGAGGTATTCGACCCGTACGGCAACCCGCCGGAGATCACCGTCTACCGGATCTCCGACGATCTGACCGCGATCGCGAACGACTTGGTGCACGGGCTGGCCCATTACGAGGACGGCCGCATCGACGAGGCGTTGTGGTGGTGGCAGTTCTCGTACGTGTCGACCTGGGGTGCGACGGCAAGTGCGGTACTCCGGGCGATCCAGTCGCTGATCGCGCACGATCGCCTCGAGCCCGCGCACGACCCGCAGACCGAGGCGGAGGATCGCGAACTCGTCGAGGCCGCCGACGAGGCCGTCTCACGCCGCTGATGCTGACTGCCGGGAACGAACAGCTGCTGCGGTTCCACGGCGGATAAGGAGATGACAGCGATGTCAGGCGGCCACTTACACTCAGCAGAGTGACCACGCAGACTCCATCCGAGCCTTCGCAGACCAAGACAACGCCATCCGCCGCCCCGGACAAGCTCGACCGCGAGGTCCTGCTGGTCGCCGGGGTGGTCGTGCTCGGCGCGATCATGTCAATCCTGGACATCACCGTCGTCAGCGTGGCGCAGCCCACGTTCCAGACGACCTTCGACTCGTCGCCGGCGCAGGTCGCCTGGACGATGACCGGCTACACACTGGCGCTCGCGTCGGTGATCCCGCTGACCGGTTGGGCTGCCGACCGGTTCGGCACGAAGCGGCTCTACATGCTCGCGGTGGGTTTGTTCACCGCCGGATCTGTGCTGTGCGCGTCCGCGACGAGTATCGAGATGCTCGTCGGGTTCCGGGTGCTGCAGGGGCTCGGCGGCGGCATGCTGATGCCGCTGGGCATGACCATCATGACCCGGGCGGCAGGCCCGAACCGGATCGGCCGCGTGATGGCTGTGCTCGGTATCCCGATGCTGCTGGGCCCGATCTTCGGCCCGATCCTCGGCGGCTGGCTGATCGATGCCGCCAGCTGGCATTGGATCTTCCTGATCAACCTGCCGATCGGTGCCGTCGCGCTGGTCTACGCCCTGGTGGTGCTGCCGAAGGACAACCCGGCACCGTCGGAGACCTTCGACTTCCTCGGGATGCTGATGCTGTCGCCGGGCCTGGCGCTGTTCCTGTTCGGCGTCTCGTCGATCCCGGAGAAGGGCACGATCTGGGCGACGAAGGTGCTGGTGCCGATGGTGATCGGGCTTGTGCTCGTGGCGCTGTTCGTGCTGCGCACGCTGTTCCGCTCGCCGGAGCACCCGCTGATCGACCTGCGGCTGTTCCGGCACCGGGCGTTGTCGATCGCGGTCGTGACGATGTCGTTGTTCGCGATCGCCTTCTTCGGCGCCAGCCTGCTGTTCCCGTCGTACTTCTTGCAGGTCCGCGGTGAGACGACCCTGCACGCCGGTCTGCTCCTGGCGCCGCAGGGCATCGGTGCCATGCTGACCATGCCGGCCGCCGGTGTACTCACCGACAAGATCGGCCCCGGGCGGATCGTGATCGTCGGCATCGTGACCATCGTGATCGGCATGAGTGTGTTCACCCAGGTGGACGTGAATACGTCGTACACGCTGCTGCTCGGCGCGCTGTTCGTGATGGGCATGGGGATGGGCGCGACGATGATGCCGATCATGACGTCGGCGCTGCAGACGCTGCGAGACCACGAGATCGCCCGCGGCTCGACGCTGATGAACATCACCCAGCAAGTCTCCGCCTCGATCGGCACCGCGCTGTTCTCGGTGATCCTGACCAACGGCTTCCAGGACAGTCCCGCCGTGGTTGCCGTGCGAGCGGCGCAGCAGAGCAAGGAGGGACTGGCGTCGCTCAAGGATCCGTCGATAATCCCGCAGGCGCTGTCCGACATGGCCGACGCGTTCGCCGCGGCGTTCACCGTCGGCACGGTTCTGGTGGGCCTCTGCCTGGTGCCGGCGTTCCTGCTCCCGCGTCGCAGGCCGGCCGACACCAAGCCCAGCGACGAACCAGCCGCCGTCCTGCACTGACCCCAGCGCATCGACGCACATCACATCCGCAAGCCCTCACGGCGATCTACGCCGTGGGGCTTGCCCGTACGCCCCGGACGCGCCCGCGCGGGATCGGGGGTTCCCGCACTCTGTTGTGGGTTGGCACGCCTCATGCGCGGTGGGAACCCACAACAGGCCGCGTGAACCCAGAACCAGGCCCGCACTAGTCGGGGAGCATGGGCATCTGCATGCCGGTGTCCTTGCCGAGCAGTACGCCACGGGTCAGCGACTTGATGCCGAACTTGTCGTGGACGTGGTCGACCGCTCCGTCCAGGGCGGTGAGGTCGTGCCGGTCGTACGGCAGCGAGAGTTGGGTGCTCTCGTAGTTCTCCAGGTTGCCGACCGAGACGCCCACCAGCGTCAGGCCGCGGTCTGCGATCACCGGGAGCTCTCGCTGGACCAAGGCACGCACCGCGGCCAGCACCACCGCGGTCTGCGCAGTCGGCTCCTGCAGGGTGTGGGACCGGGTCGCGCGGCGGAAGTCGTCGTACCGGAGCCGGAGCGTCACGGTCCGACCCACCCGGGAGGCGGCGCGCATCCGCCGGGTGACCCGGTCGACGATGCCGATGACGATCGCGTCGATCTCGGCGGTCGTCTTCCGGGACCGGCCGAGCGCGTGCTGCGAGCCGATCGACCCGCGTCGCTTGCCGACCTGGACCGGCCGCGGGTCGCGGTTGTGCGCGAGCGCGTGCAGTTGCCGGCCGGAGGCCTTGCCGAGCATCGCGATCAGCGCTCCAGGTTGGAGCCGGGCCACGTCGCCGACGGTCGTGAGGCCGCGCCGTCCCAGCTTCTCCGCGGTCACCTCGCCGACACCCCACAGCCGGGTGACCGGCAGGGCGTGCAGGAAGTCGAGCTCGCGGTCCGGCGGTACGACCAGGAGGCCGTCCGGCTTGGCCACACCGCTGGCGACCTTGGCGAGGAACTTGGTCCGCGCGACCCCGACCGTGATCGCCAGCCCGACCTCGTCGCGAACCCTGTTCCGCAGCCGGTCCGCGATCGCCATCGGCGTACCGGAGATCCGGCGCAGGCCGCCGACGTCGAGGAACGCCTCGTCGATGGACAGGCCCTCCACCAGCGGGGTGGTGTCGTTGAAGATCTCGAAAACCGCCTTGCTGGCGTCGCTGTACGCCGAAAAACGGGCGGGCACCACGATCGCCTGCGGGCACAGGATGCGGGCCTGCTTGCCGCCCATCGCCGTGCGGACGCCGTACGCCTTCGCCTCGTAGCTTGCGGCGAGCACGACACCACCGCCGACGATCACCGGCCGGCCGCGCAGGCGCGGGTCGTCGCGCTGCTCGACCGACGCGTAGAAGGCGTCCAGATCGGCATGCAGGATGGTCGCGCCCGCACTCACCGAGGCCACGAACATATGTTCGCATATACCATCGACGAAAACCGCCTGCCATTGTCGGTGCGACAGGACACAATGCCGGGTATGGACCTGTCGGCCTACCGCGCCTTCTGGAGGACTCTCGGGGTTCCCTCGCTGTTGATCGGGGGACTCCTCGCCCGGCTGCCCAACGTCGCCATCATGATCCCGCTGTCGTTCCTGGCGAAGGACGCGAGCGGCGGGTTCGGCTGGGCCGGCGTGGTCGCCGCGGCGTACTCGATCGGGACCGCGCTCGGCGCGCCCTGGTGGTCAAGGGTCGCCGACCGCCGCGGTGCCCGCCGGGTGCTGGTCGTGACCGGCTTCGGCTGGAGCGTCTTCGTCGCGCTGCTCACGGCGATGCCGGACGACTGGTACCGGATCCTCCCGGCCGTGTCGCTGATCGCCGGTGTGGTGTTGCCGCCGGTGTCGTCCACCGCGCGCGCCGCGTGGCCGCGGATGGTGTCCGGCCGTAGGCTGCGTACGGCATACGCGCTGGACGCCTCCGCGGTCGAGGTCTTGTTCGTGATCGGGCCGATGCTGGGCGCGCTGATGGTGACGTTCGCGAGCCCGCGGGCGGGCCTGCTGGCCGCGGCCGCGTTCGCCGCGGTCACGGTGTGGTGGTACGCACAGCAGCAGCCGCCGCCGCTGCCGACCACCGAGGGTGACGCATCGAGGCTGACGGTCCGGCAGTTGCTGTGGCACCGGCACCGGATCGCACTGATCGGCTCGTTCGCGCTGATGGTGGCCGCGTTCTCGGGAGTGTCGCTGGCGATCGTCGCCTTCGCCGACGATCACGGTAACCGGCTGATCGCGGGCGCGCTCGAGACGGTGTGGGCGACCGGCAGCCTGACCGGCGGCCTCGTGGCGGGTACGTTGCACAGCCGCCGGCCGTCGTACGCCTGGCGCCGGGCCGTGCTGATCGCGATCGGCATGGCGGTGGCGGCGTCCGCGACCTGGTCGCCGTGGGCGCTCGGGGTGGCGTTCTTCGCCGCCGGAACGGTGCTGGCGCCCGCGGTCGGTGCGCTGTACGAGCGGCTGGGTGCGCTGACGCCGGACTCGGTCCGGACCGAGGTGTTCGGCTGGATGAACGGCTTCGCAATGCTCGGCGGCGCGGCTGGAGCCGCGCTGGCGGGAGCGGTGGTCGAGGCCGCCGGCGTGCCGTACGTACTGGGCCTCGCGTCGCTGCTGACGCTCGTCGCGGCCGTGATGATGATCGGCGTACCGCCCCATCGTCCGGAGCCGCAGACCGAGGAGGTCGCGACCGGCGAACCGGCCAGAGTGGCTGGGTGATGGTGGACCGGTACGTGGTCGGCCGACGGCGGATCGGCGGCGAACAACGTTAGACTGACCCCCGTCCAAGTTAGAACAAGCACGCAGATTTTGCCGCGTCTGAACGACTGTTATAGGAGACCGCCCGTGGGTCGCGTCGTGCAAAAGTACGGCGGTTCGTCCGTCGCTGACGCCGATTCGATCAAGCGTGTCGCACAGCGGATCGTTGCCACCAGGAAGGCCGGCAACGTCGTCGTCGTGGTGATCTCGGCGATGGGTGACACCACCGACGAGCTGATGGATCTGGCCAAGCAGGTCTCACCGCTGCCGCCGCCGCGCGAGCTGGACATGCTGCTGACATCGGGCGAGCGGATCAGCGCCGCACTGCTGGCGATGGCGATCGCGAACCTCGGGTACAGCGCCCGTTCGTTCACCGGCAGCCAGGCCGGCGTGATCACCACGGCCCGGCACGGCGACGCCCGGATCATCGACATCACCCCGAGCCGGATCACCGACGCGCTGGACAAGGGGCATGTCGCGATCGTCGCCGGCTTCCAGGGCGTCGCGCAGGACACCAAGGACGTCACTACTCTCGGCCGCGGCGCTTCCGACACCACCGCGGTCGCGCTGGCGGCCGCGGTGCAGGCCGACATGTGCGAGATCTACACCGATGTGGACGGCGTGTTCACCGCCGACCCGCGAATCGTCAAGGCCGCGCGGCAGATCCCGATGATCTCCTACGAGGAGATGCTGGAGATGGCGGCGTGTGGCGCGAAGGTGCTACACCTGCGTTGCGTCGAGTACGCCCGCCGCTACAACGTGCCGGTCCACGTGCGTTCGTCGTTCTCCCAGAAGGAGGGCACGTGGGTCGTCGACCGCAAGGAACTGAAGGGCAGCGATATGGAACAGGCGATCATCTCCGGTGTCGCGCATGACCGCAGCGAGGCGAAGATCACCGTTGTCGGAGTGCCGGACAAGGTCGGCGAGGCGGCGCGGATCTTCCAGACCGTCGCCGAGGCCGACACGAACATCGACATGATCGTCCAGAACATCTCCGCGGTCGCGACCAACCGCACCGACATCTCGTTCACGCTGCCCCGCAGTGACGGCGCGACCGCGATGACGGCGCTCGCCCGGCTCAAGGACGAGGTCGGCTATGAACAACTGCTGTACGACGACCAGATCGGCAAGGTCTCGGTGATCGGGGCGGGCATGCGCTCGCACCCGGGTGTGTCGGCGCGGTTCTTCTCCGCCCTGGCCGACGCCGGGGTGAACATCGAGATGATCTCGACTTCGGAGATCCGGATCTCGGTGATCGTCGACGAGAACGCGGTCGATGCCGCGGTCCAGGCTGCGCACACCGCGTTCGGGCTCGACGACGAGCACACCGAGGCGGTCGTCTACGGCGGGACCGGACGATGATCGGGCACGACCTGCCCACTCTCGCCGTCTTCGGAGCGACTGGTGCCGTCGGCACCGTCATGCTGCATCTGCTGTCCACCCGCGAGAACGTCTGGGGCGAGATCAGGCTGCTCGCCTCCGAGCGCTCGGCCGGCAAGACCCTCAAGGTGCGTGGCGAGGAGGTCGAGGTCGTCGCCGTCAGCCCCGAGGCGTTCGACGGCGTCGACGTCGCGATGTTCGACGTACCGCACCAGGTCTCGTCGATCTGGGCGCCCATCGCGGTGTCGCGCGGCGCAGTCGTGGTCGACAACTCCGGGGCGTTCCGAATGGACGAGGACGTGCCGCTGGTGGTGCCGGAGGTCAACGCCGAGGCGGCCCGCTACCGCCCGCTCGGCATCGTGTCGAACCCGAACTGCACGACGCTGTCGATGATCGTGGCGATGGGCGCCCTGCACCACCGGTACGAGTTGGAGGAGCTCACGGTGGCGTCGTATCAGGCCGCGTCGGGTGCGGGGCAGGCCGGCATCGACACCCTGTACGACCAGATCGCCAAGGTGGCCGGCAACCGCGAACTCGGCAGCACGCCGGGCGACGTCCGCCGGGTGGTCGGCGACGACCTCGGACCGTTCCCCGCTCCGCTGGCGCTCAACGTCGTACCCTGGGCCGGCTCGTTGCGCGACGACGGCTGGACCTCCGAAGAGCTGAAGG
Source organism: Actinomycetota bacterium (assembly GCA_046765875.1). Lineage (GTDB taxonomy): Bacteria > Actinomycetota > Actinomycetes > Propionibacteriales > Kribbellaceae > DASRHY01. The sequence goes on along the minus strand of JBKPSJ010000234.1, from coordinate 7,159 downwards.
TCCGCAACGAGTCCCGAAAGATCCTCGGCCTGCCGAACCTGAAGGTCTCCGCGACCTGTGTCCGGGTTCCGGTGATCACGACGCACTCGCTGTCGGTGCACGCGCGGTTCGGGCGCGAGGTGTACGTAGACGAGGTGCGCGAGGTGCTCCGGGATGCGCCGGGCGTGCTGCTGTTCGACAACCCGGCGGAAGCGGAGTTCCCGACGCCGGCCGACGTGGTCGGAACCGACCCGACCTGGGTCGGCCGGATCCGTAAGTCGCTGGACGACCCACAGGCCCTCGACCTGTTCGTCTGCGGCGACAACCTGCGCAAGGGCGCCGCGCTGAACACCGCGCAGATCGCCGAGCTGATCGCGAAGGACATCACGGCTACGCGATCCGTCCCGACGGCAGGCGCCGCGGGCTGATGCGGGACCTGCTCAGGGTTCCGCGGCGGGCACTGACCGAGCTCGACGCGGTCCGGCAGGTCGCCAGGGCCGGTGTGCTGCACGTCGAGTCGCCATTGCGAACGGCGGCCAGGCTGCAGGCGTTCCAGAAGCTCGGACCGGTCGGCGGCGGACTCGCGAGTTCGGCGCTGAGCCGGCCGGGCAAGCCGGGCCTGATCGACGAACGCGGCTCGCTGACCTTCGCCGAGCTCGATCGCCGCTCGACCGCGCTGGCGAACGCGTGGCGGGCCGATGGTCTCGGCGAGGACAGCCGGATCGGCGTCCTGTGCCGCAACCACCGCGGCGCCCTCGACGTCACGATGGCCACGACCAAGCTCGGCGCGCGGGCGCTGTACATCAACACCGACTTTGCCGGGCCGCAGGCCGCCGCGGTCTGCGAGCGCGAGGGCGTCGACATCCTCGTGTACGACGAGGAGTTCGCCGGCGTGCTGTCCGGCGTACCGGCCCCGCGCGGCCGGTATCTCGCCTGGACCGACGGTGACGCCTCCGAGACGACGCTGGACGAGTTGATCGGCGACGGAAGCGATCGGCTGCTCCGGCCGCCGTCGAGTCCGGGCGGGCTGATCCTGCTGACCAGCGGGACGACCGGCACCCCGAAGGGCGCGCCCAGGCCGCAGCCGAGGTCGCTGACGATCCCGGGCGGGCTGTTGTCGAAGATCCCGTTCCGCAGCGATGGGCCGATGTACGTCGCGCCGCCGATGTTCCACGCGTGGGGCATGCTGACCACGCTGATCGGGATCGCGACGGGTACGACGGTGGTGACCCGCCGGCGCTTCGAACCCCGGCAGTTCCTCGACGACCTCGCCGAGCACGGGATCGCCGCGGCGATAGTCGTGCCGGTGATGCTCAAGCGTGTGCTTGCCCTCGGCAAGGACATACCGGCGCTACCGGATCTGCGCATCATCGCGACCGCGGGCTCGCAGCTCGAGGGTGCGCTGGCGGCGCGGGTGATGGATCTGTTCGGCGACGTGCTCTACAACCTGTACGGATCGACCGAGTGTGCGTACGCGACGATCGCCACGCCCGCGGACCTGCGAGCCGCACCGGGTACGGCGGGCAGGGCGCCGTTCGGCACCACGGTCAAGATCCTCGACGAGTCGGGCGCCGAGCTGCCCACCGGCCAGACCGGGCGGATCTTCGTCGACAGCCCGGCTCTGTTCGGTGGTTACACCGACGGCCGGACCAAGGAGATGATCGGCCACCTGATGTCCACCGGCGACGTGGGTCATCTCGACGCCGAAGGCAGGCTGTTCGTCGACGGCCGTGACGACGAAATGATCCTGTCCGGCGGTGAGAACGTCTTCCCGCAGGAGGTCGAGGAACTGCTCACCGGACACCCCCGCATCGCCGATGTGGCTGTTGTCGGGGTGGACGACGAGGACTTCGGGATGGCGCTCCGCGCGTACGTCGTACCGTTGCCCGGAGCAACCTTGTCCGAGGACGACGTGAAGTCCTACGTCCGGGAGAACCTGGCCCGTTTCAAGGTCCCGCGCTCGGTCGTCTTCCGCGACGAGCTGCCGCGCAACCCGACCGGCAAGGTGGTCAAGCGGCAGTTGAGCTGAGGAACGCGTCCAGATGGGTCCAGGTGGTCGTACGGGCGCGCCGGCCGGTGAGGACGCCGAGGTGTCCGCCGGGTGCGGCCTCGAAACGCACGTGCGGTGATCCGGCCAACAGGTCGGCTCCTCGGCGTACCGCTGCGATCGGGGCAAGCACGTCGTCTGTGCCGCCGATCAGCAGCGCCGGGACCTCGATGTCGGCCAGTTCGATGCGCCGGCCGTCGAGGTCGAGATATCCGCCGGCCAGATCGTTCGCGCGGAACATCTGGTGATAGAGCTGTCCGAACACGCGACCCGGGTAGGCATACATGTTGTGCATCAGGTTGTCGACCGCCTCGACCTGCTCCAGGAAGTCCCGGTCGTCGAGCTTGCTGAGGATCGTGATCGGCCTCATCACGTACTTGTCGACGCTGCTGAGCCGGAACGCCCAGCGGGTCACCGGAGCCGGTACGCCGTTGAGCAGCCGCAGTGCGGTCGACACCGTGCCGCCGGCGATCGCGGCCAGCGGGCGCAGCGGTGCCACCAGCGGTACGGCCGAGATGTCGAACGGGCTGGCGATCGCAGTCACCGAGCGCACCGGCAGGCCCGGGTCGGCCGCGATCGCGAGCATCGAGAAGATGCCACCGAGACACCAGCCGACCAGCGCGACATCGTCGCCGGCGTCCTTCGCGACCGCGCGGATCGCGTGCGGCAGTACGTCGTCGACCCAGAACTCCAGGCCCAGTGCGGTGTCGGCGACCCGGATCGGCCCATAGTCGACCAGGTACGTCGGGCGCCCGGCCGCGACCAGGTGCTCGACCAGGCTGGCACCCCTGCGCAGGTCGAACGCCAAGGCCGGGGCGGCCAGCGGCGGGACCAGCAGGATCGGCCGGCTACCGACAGCCGGGATGGTCGGCACGTACCGCTGGACCACCCGCAGCGGGGCGTCGTCGACGATGCTGCTCGGCATCGGCCGCAGATCGGCGAGCCGGCCATGCACGAGCTTGTCGCGCACGTTCATACCGGCCGCGAGGATGCTCTCGGGCGTTGGTCGCACGTAATCGAGACTAGGGCGTGTCAGACACGACCTGGGGGCTTAGAGCCAGCCTTCACGGGTGGCGTGCAGCGCCAGTTGGAACCGGGTCGAGGCGCCGGTCCGGCTCATCAGCCTCTCGAGGTACCGGAAGAACGTACGCCGGCTGATCCCGAGCGTCCTGGCGATCGTGTCGTCGGCCGCACCGGTCGCCAGCAATGACAGCAGCCGGCGCTCGATCGGCTCCAGCCGGTCGTCCTCGGCGGCCTGCCCGCTCGCCGACGCATGCAGCGGCAGCGCGTTGCGCCAGCACAGCTCGAACATCCCGACCAGCGCGGTCAGCAGGCTGCTCGGCCGGATGATCAGCAGGGATCGGTTCACGTCGGTGTCGCGTACCGACATCGACACGAACGCCAGCGAGCCGTCGATGATGGTCAGCTTCGCAGGTACGTCGGGCAGCACGCGGGCCTGCTCGCCGGCCTCGACGCAGGGCAGGATGTTGTCGGTCAGGTATCCAGACGTCGCCACCGACTCCGGTGAGTACACGACCCGGTAGACCACACCCCGGCCGAGTTGCTCGATCTCTTCGGGGTTCGGCCCGCCCACGTAGTACGGCGGCGAGTCGATCGCCAGCACCTCGCGCTGCACGTTCGACTTGATCTGTCGGATCCGCTCGATGATCGCGGCGCCGGTCACCACCTCGAGCAGGTGCGAGGTCGACTCGTTGTGCACCGTACGACGGAACTCGTCGTACGCGTTCAGGACCTCGATCCGGGCCTGCTTGAGCTCGGACTCGCGGCGCGAGGTGAGCGCCTCCAGCCCGGCGTCGGGCGGGACCGGCAGGAACCGGCTCGGATCGGTGCCGGACCGCCGGGCCAGACCGGCGCGGACCAGGCCGCGCAGCGCGTCGTCGATGTCGCCGTTGCGTCCCTCGACCTTCTCGGCCAGCTCGCCGATCGAGGCCGGCCCGGTGCGGAGCAGGTGCTGGTAGACCAGCACCTCGTCGTGGCCCAGCCCGAGCACTCGGAGGTGCTCCGCAGTATCCGGCTGGGGCAGGTTCATGCTGCTCCGTTCAGGGGCTGGGGCGGCTACCCGAATTGAGGGTAGGACCATTCCCAGGTGGTTGACCAGGCACGCCCATCAGGTGACTCAATGTCTCATATCGGCAGCATTATTGTGCCAAGTCACCATCGCGCCACGCACGCAGCGTGATTCCGATGCATACTGGAAGTCCAGCGGCCTCGCGCCGGACCACCTGAGCGGCGCGGGGCCGCTGATCCATGCCCGGAATTCAAGTGAAATTCCGGGTTTTCTGATCATTTTGATCACTCTTCGCAATCGGGGTGCGACGTATTGGTGCCTTTGCGTCACGGTGCCACTACCTGCCGTTCATGCAGGTGCACAACCTGTTACGTCCGCAGTGTGTCCTGGTGGTGACCGGTTCTCCAGGCTGATCTAGGGTCCAGTGACCAGGTTCAGTACCTCGTCGGCCGCGCGGATCTGCAGCCGCTGACCCCACGTCAGCGTGAGCTGGTCAGACTCGATGCCGTCGCCGAACACGACCAGGTCGGATTCTGCGGTCACGGTGAGGATCTGGTCGCCCTCGAGCAGGCCCTCGGTCAGCGTGGTGCCGGTGGCGGGCGAGGGCCAGGCCTCCCGGACGAACCAGCACAGCGCCTGTTCGGCCGGATCCGGCAGCGTCAGCGTGCTGTGCCGCTCCAGCCACGCCGAGCGGCACCACCCGGTCGAGCCGGTCCCGGTACCGACCAGCAGGCCTGAGGAAGACTGCCGCTCCGTCGTGTCGTCGCACGTCGTCAGCTTGTACCGGGCCGATTGGTGGCTCGCATGGCCGGCGTACACCTCGTTCAGGGCGAGCAGCGTCTGCCCGTCGTCGGCGGTGGCGCGGACCATCGTCCGTCGTTCGGTCGGCGCGGTGATCGCGTTCGGCAGCAGCTTCGTCGCGGCCTGCGGTTGATGTGGAACCAGTACGCCGGGGTTGCGCGCCGGGTCCGGGTTGATGCCGAGCACCGGCTGGCCGGACAGGTACTTGGCGACGTTCGCGACCAGCCCGTCCTGACCGACCGCGACCACTACGTCCTCCGGGCCGAACACGAACCGGGCGAGATCGGAGCGCTCGACGGTGGTCCGCCGCCAGTCGAGCGGTATCGCGGCCGACACCGCGGCCAACGCCGCCTCCTGTGCATCGTGGCGGGTCACGAGTTCGTCCAGCGACCGGCCCCGGCTGCTGAGGAAGAAACCGGCCTGCTGGCGGGTCCCGTGCCGGCCGATCAGATCGCTGAGCTCGGTCGACCGGTGGACCACGACGACCCGCGGTACGAGGCTCATGCGCTCAGCTTCGATACCAGCGGGGTGAGCACGTCCGGAGTGAGGTTGAGCGTGCCGATCGAGGGCAGCTCACCGGCCAGCTGCTTGACCGCCAGGGCCAGCAGGATCTTCGGGTCGAGTTCGGCGTGCGCGGCCAGCCACTCGCGCTCGGCCTCGGCGGCAGCCGTACCGACCAGCCGTTTGGTGTCGGCCTGCACCTGGGCGATCAGCCGGTCCCGCTCGGAACGGACCTGCGCCTCGAGCCGGTCACGTCCGGCCTGGGCCTCGCTGGCGATCTGCCGCGTGGCCGCCTCCTCGGCGGCGCGCCGGCGGTCGTTCTGCCCGCGCTGCGTGACCAGTTGCTCCTCGCGCCGGGCGAGCTCGATCTGGTTCTGCAGCTCGTTCTCCGCGATCGACCGCTCGCGCTCGACGGCCAGGGCCCGGCGCTCGTACGTCGCCTTGTCGGCCTCGGTCTGCACCAGCTCGCGGGTCGGGGTCTGCAGCGCGCGTTCGACATCTGCCTCGGCCCGCACCGCCACCACCCGGACGTCGATCACGGCCAGCCCGATGTCGCCAAGCCGCTGGTCGGCCCGTAGTCCGGACACGATCCGCTCGCGGACCGAGGACATGCCGACCGACAGCGCCTCGGTCAGCGTCAGCTGCGCCAGCAGCGCCAGCGCGGTCTGCTGCGCCAGCTCGGTGAGCAGTCCGCCGAGTTGCTCCAGCGGGGTCGAGCGCCACCTGCCCTGCGCCGGGTCGATGCCGAAGTCCAGCCGCTGTGCGGCCAGCCCGGGATCGGTGATCCGGTACGTCACCGTGGCCTGCACGCTGACGTCCTGGAAGTCGATGGTGCGGCCGTGGAACAGCAGCGGCTGCTCGCGGTCGTCGATCGGCACCTCGCTGAGCGCCGAGTTCAGCGGCCGGAACCAGAACGTCTGGCCTGCTCCCTCGTGTTCCATCCGGCCCTTGCGAAGGTGCAACACGTGGCTGGTGGGATCGGCTCGCAGATGGCTCATGAACACGAACCTGCTGATGTCTGCCACGCTCGCATTCCTTTAATTGTCACCTTGACGATAAGCGTTCCTCTGGCTTGTCGTCAAGGTGACGATTAGTGTGGGCGAATGGGTTTCGTGCCGATGGGCGTCGCGGTGGACCTGGTCATCCTCACGGTCCGCTACGGCCGGCTGGAGGTGTTGCTGGTCCGGCGGGGCGTTCCGCCGTACAAGGGCCGGCTCGCACTGCCGGGCGGCTTCGTACATCCGTCCGAGGACCTGACGACAGCGGCGTTGCGCGAGCTCCGCGAGGAGACCGGCCTGCCGGACGATCGCATCCACCTCGAGCAGGTCGCGACGTACGGCGCTCCGCGGCGCGATCCCCGCGGGCGGGTGATCAGCGTGGCCTATCTGGCGCTGGTGCCGGACCTGCCGTCGCCCGTCGCCGGCAGCGACGCGGCGTCGGCCGACTGGCACGACGTCGCCGCCGTCGACCGGCTCGCCTTCGACCACGAACGGATCCTGGCCGACGCGGTGGAGCGGGCTCGGGCCAAGCTGGAGTACTCGCCGCTGGCGGCGGCCTTCTGTGCCGAGGAGTTCACGATCTCGGAGTTGCGCGGCATCTATGAGGCGGTGTGGGGCATAGAGCTCGATCCGCGCAACTTCCACCGAAAGGTGACCAAGACACTCGGATTCGTCGTACCGACCGGCGCGACGACCACCCGCGACGGCGGCCGCCCGGCCCAGCTCTTCCGCCGCGGCACAGCCCGTACGCTCCACCCCCCGCTCACCCGCTGACCCTTTGTCCGTCCAATGATCGACAAAGGG
>JBKPSJ010000233.1:0-10281 GCA_046765875.1 Actinomycetota bacterium | reverse complement strand
GCATATCCGGCCTGGCGAGCTGACTGCCGGTGGCGGCGCTGCTAGGTCGTCTCGTTGGTTGATGGTTCGCGCCGGTCGCCGCTGACGATCAGGGGAGTTCGGCTTGCAGGATCTCCGCTGTCGGACGGTGGGCGCCGATGCGGGCTGGGATGGTCGTGAGTGCGGCTACCACGAGCACGGTTCCTGCGACTACGGCGAGCAGTTGCCAGTACGTCGGGTTCGCCTCATCGTTGCTCACCGCGGCCCAGAGGGCGAGCCCTCCGGCGATGCCTAGGACGGCGCCGGCAAGAGCCGGAAGCACCTGCGCCGCGGAGAGTCCGGCGCTGATCTGCGCGGGGGTCGCGCCGAGGGCGCGGGCCAGCGCCGAGGCGTGCCTGGCGTCGAGTGCGGCTGCCCAGGTGATGATGATCGCGTTGATGGCCGCCAGGCCGACCAGCACGACCGTGAGTACCAGCAGCAGCTCGTTCGCCCGGCCGGCTTGCGGGTCCAGAGTGGAGGGCCCTTCCCAGTCGGAAGCCATCGCGGCCCGGCCGGCTAGCACGACGATGATCCCGCTGACCGTGACGGCGATGCTGGCGACGCCCAGCAGGACGCGGCGCGGACGTCGCGCGATCACCCGCACGCCGAGGAGCAGCGGGACGGGCAGCGGCGTCGAGAGCGCGATCAGCCAGCGCGTACGCCGGGGTCGGCGGGCGGAGTCGGCCAGGGCGTGGACGGTGCTGGTGCGGGCGGCGCGGACGGCGGACACGAAGCTCGCGAGCACCGCGATCCCCAGGGCCACGCCGGTGACCACGCCGACCGTGGACATTGTCAGCGACGGCGCACCGGCGCTGCCGAGGAGGCCGGCCCCGGGGTCGCTGAGCAACGGAGCGGCCAGCCACCCGACGGCGAGCCCACCCGTCGCGGCGAGCAGGGCCAGAGCGACGTACTCGGCGAGCAGCACGACGGCGACGAGGCCGGGCGTGGCGCCGACCGCCTTGAGCAGCCCGACGCGTCGGGTCTGGTCGGCCATCCGGCCGCCGACGAGGACAGCGACGCTGGCCATGGCGAGCAGGGTGAGCAATGAGCTAAACGTCACCAGGGCCCGCTGCGCGCCCCGCACGAAGTCGCCGTACGTTTCGCCGATGTCCTGCCACGACGCCAGGAAGAGCGCGTCCCAGCTCGTCGGGAAGTGCGCGGCGACGAAGCCCGGGGCATCGGCCGGGTCGGCCAGCTTCAGGTTCATGACGTAGGTCAGGGCCGCTGCAGGGACGAGACCGCGGGCATCGGTCCGGGTGAGCCACACCAGGCCCGCGTCGTCCGGCGGTGGAGTGACATCGACGGTCATGGTTTGCCCGTCCGACCGCGCCGCCGGCGGGCCTTGACGTACCCAATCCGGTACCGGGCCGAAGAAGAATGAGCAAACCGGATGGCCGAAGCACACGTGGGTGTACGGCGCCGCCGCGGTGACCGCCACACCGACGACCTGGAACGAGCGGCCGTTCAAGGTGACCTGGTCCCCGACGCCGACGCCGAGCGCGTCAGCGAAGGCGGCCTCGACCACCACACCGCCGTCTTGGACCCAACTGCCCTGGGTCAGTTTGGGTTGGTCGACCGAGACCTCTGCGGAGTCGCGTCCCACTGCCCACACCTCAGTGCGGAGGCCGTTAGCCTCGAGATCGGTCGTCGCTGCCGGGTACGGCCCGCTGTGGTCGACAACGCCTGGCGCGTCGGTCAGCGCTTCCAGTTTGGCCCGATCGACCGGCAGTGCATGGCCCGGCGCCACCTCCAACGGGCCGACGCTGGCGACGACGTCGGCACCGGCCGTGGCCTCGCGGGTGCGCTGGTAGGGGTTGTCGGTCACGCCGTGCAGGGCGAGTCCGAGTGTCAGTACGGTCGTGGCCGCCATGATCGCCAGCACCAGGAGCGCTGCTTCTGCTGGTCGCCGCCGTACGTTGCGGGCAGCCAGGCGGATCACCAGTAGGACCCGGCCCATGAGTCAGCCCTCCAGCCCGATGAGGGCGCCGAGGTGCCCTGCCGTGCCGCCACTCAGCCGTGTCTCGTCGACCAACGCGCCGTCGCGCATGGAGATCAGCCGATCGGCCGTCGCCGCGATCCGCTCGTCGTGGGTGACGATGACCAGCGTCTGCCCGGCGTCGCGCAGGCTGTCGAACAGCCGCAGCACGTCCACGGTGGCGGCACTGTCGAGGTTGCCGGTGGGTTCGTCGGCGAACACGATCAGCGGCTCGTTGGAAAGGGCCCGCGCGATGGCGACCCGCTGACGCTGGCCACCGGACAGCGCCGAGGGCAGGAAACCTGCCCTGTCCGCAAGCCCGACCCTGTCCAGCAGGCTGGCGGCCTGCCGTCGCGCTGCCCGCGGCGAGCGTCCGGCCAGCAGCGCCGGCAGCTCGACGTTCTCCACCGCGGTGAGCTCGTCCATCAGGTGGAAGGCCTGGAACACGAAACCGACGTCGCTGCGCCGCATTCGAGCCAGCGTCCTCTCCCCGATCTGGTCGATGCGCCGATCGCCGAGCCACACCTCCCCGCTCGAGGCCCGGTCCAGGCCGCCCAGCAGGTGCAACAGCGTGGACTTGCCGCAGCCGCTGGGCCCCATCACCGCCACTGTCTCGCCAGGGGCGACATCGAGGTCAACCCCGTCGACGGCGCGTACCACACCCTCTCCCGTGCCGTAAACCTTGCGCAGCCCGCGGGCCCGCAGCACGGCCGTGTCGGCCGTGTCGGCCGTGTCCGTCATGATCTTCTCCCTCGGCCGGTCCAGCTTTGTTCGCATGCCTCCAGCCAGCGCAGGTCCGCCTGCAGCCGCAAAACGATGCCCTCCAGCAAAAGAGCGGCATCCGACCCGCCCGGCTCGGCCATCGCGGCGCGCTGGGCGTCGCGCAATCGGCGCAGCAACTCGCGACGCTGCGCGTCCACGATCGTGACCGGATCCGCCAGCCCCGCGGCCGCTGCCGCGATCAGCTTGAGATGGAACTCGGCCAGGTCGGGCTTGGGCCAGCTGACCTCGACCAGCCACTCGGCGACTCGCTGCTGCCCGGCCGGGGTCAGACCGTACGTCTTGCGGTCCGGACGGTCCCTCGCGGTAGTCGGTGGCTCGGCCGCCACCAGTCCCGCCCTCTCCAGCCGGCTCAGCGTGACATAGATGTGCCCGGCGTTCATCGCCTCCCCCAGCGAACCGAGCGCCTCGCGGAGCCGCGCGCGCAGCTCATAGCCGTGCGAGGGCTCCTTCGCCAGCAACGCCAGCACCACTTCCTGCTGCATGAGCACACTCCTCTAACCGTTAGCTATATATAACGGTTATCCCATCGGCCGTCAAGCCCAGCGCAAACACCCGGACCAGGCGCGATACGCAGCCAACGGATAGCTGAAGCGACGCCGGACGCCGTACCCACGCGCCCGTATCGACGGGCCTGGCGACCCACCGGCTGCACAGCACCGCGAGCGACCCGCCGGCTGCACAGCACCGCGAGACCTGGCCAACTGTGGCGACGCACAGCCCGCGAACCTGCGATCAAATACGCCTGCTAGCGCATGGCAGTGTGCGCTTTTTCCTGTTGAACCCCCGGAATCGAGCCCGGGCCATCACGCTCACCTTCAACCAGTTCAAGTACGGCTGGGCGAACGCCCTCGATGAGGACGAGGCAAAGCGCCTTTACGAGACGTACCACGTGGCCGGGCCGGGATCGCCCTGGCCCAGATGGGCAACGCCAACCTCAACCCCCGGACCGAGTCGAAGGTCGACGCGGAGAATCCCGATCGGGCCCGCTGCTGATCCTCGACGGGGAGAAGGACCACACGGTTCCCTGGGCGATTGCTAACGCCTCGTACAAGCGGCAAAAGCGAAATCCAGGCGTCACCGAGATCAAGAAGATGCCCAACCGCGGCCACTCGCTGACCATCGACCACGGCTGGCAGGATGTCGCGCAAACCGCGCTCGACTTCGTCAACCGGTTCGTCCCGGCCAAGCCGAGCTAGCCGGCCTCGACCTGTCGCCGGAACTTCTCGGCTGGCCCGACGTCGACAGCGAACTCCACGTGCTCGTCTGGCACTGTCGCAGATCACGTGGCGGACACGTCGATCACCTGATGGAGGACGCGACCTCGGTGGCGCCGGCGGTCGTGAGGGCAAGCCGCCCGGGGGGCCTGGACGCGTTCGAATTGCGTCAGGCGGGGCTGACGACCACTTTGCCGAGTGCGCGTCCCTCACCAACATGAGAAAGCGCGGCGGGAACCTCGTCGAGCCCGAAGGTACGGTCGATGTGGATCCTGACGTCTCCGGTAACGCAGAGGGCGGCCAACGGCTCGAAGTGGGCCGGCCCCTGCTTGACAGCAAGGATGCCGATCGCGCGGCCGGTGAGCCGCCCAACCAGCCAGCCGGCGGTAAGCAGGCGCAGCAGCGTGGGCACCGACCCGCCTACGCACCGATAGGTGCCGCCGGGTGCCAGCGCACGCCGGTAGGCGAACACCGATCGGTACGCGACCAGGTCCACGATGAGGTCGTACGGCGGGGTGGTCCGGGTGAAGTCGTCGCGGCGGTAGTCGATCACGTCGTCCGCGCCGACCGACCGCACGAAGTCCAGCTTGGCGGCGTTGTCGACACCGGTGACATGAGCTCCGAGCCGCTTGGCGAGCTGGATCGCGAACGATCCAGACCCTCCGCCGGCGCCGTTGATCAGCACCCGGCGACCCGTCCCGGCCCTATCCGTGCCCTGCAGGGCGATCGCGCCCGCCTGCGGGATGGTCGACGCCTCAGCGAACGTGAGCTGGGCCGGCTTGTGGACGAGTGCGGATTCCGGCGCGACCGCGTACTCAGCGAAGCCACCCATCAGCCTGAGGTTGTCGCCGTACACCTCGTCTCCGAGTTGGAACCGGGACACGCCCGCTCCGACGTCGTCGACCATGCCGGCGATATCCGATCCGAGCGTCCGGCGAGCCGGGAAACGCACCCCGCCGATCCGCGCGTACGCGGGCGATCCGCGCAGGCACTCCCAGTCGCTGAGGTTGACTGAGGTCGCGGCGATTCTCACCCGCACCTGACCCGCCGCGGGCGCGGGTACTGGGACGTCCTCGACCCTCAGCACATCGGGGCACCCGTACCGGTCGTAGACGACCGCCTTCACGCCCGCCCCGCCCATCTGGTCACGGCGGCAACCTAGCAAGCCGGGACGGCCGACCGACACGGAGCCGTCCAAGGCCCAGATCTCGGATTCCGGTGAGTGAGGCAGCCGCGGATCACCCCAACGACCCGTACAGACCAGTCGGCGGCTGACCTATGGTCGTTGCCTCTAGCAACTGCGGGGCCGCCCGCCTGGCCCTCATCGTCCCGGCCGGGCGATTGCGGTAAACGCTCCTCCACGTTGTACGACAAGTGAGCGCTCGGCTACGCCGTTCGAGCGGTGACAGCGACCGGCGCCGATGCGTCATCTCTGTTCCTCGCCAGATGCCTTCTGTACCGGATAGGCGCACAGGGCAATAGGCTGGCTGCTGGTCGTCTATGTCGTTCGCACGCGGCCGCACCAGCTCGGCAGGCACCCAGACGAACCTGCCGGAGTGACTGATCAGCACCTGGCGGCCGTGTCGGCCAATGCGCCTGGCGTGCGCGAACTCGGTCAGCACGTGCCCACCGATCCGAAGATCGACGGCTGGAAGGTGGGCGTCATCAAAGTTCGGCTGCCAGTCATGCGAGGCATCGCCAAGGCCGCGTTCACCAGACCTTCACCGATCCCGGCAATTTCGTTGCCGTACCGCTCGCGAACTCGCAGCCGACTTCCAGAGGGGAAACGGTCGACCGCGCACGGCGCTGGCCGGGGCGGGGGCGCCGACACCTTACACATCGGACGTCCGCGACGAATGGTTACCGCTCGGCATCCGAAACTCACCGTAGGTGGCTGAGACTCCTGGCTCAGAACGGACTGGCCCACCGCACAAATCCCCGCCCTGCCCGCTGGTGCGACCCGCGGCGACCATCCCCGGGACTCCAGGCGCAGGTTACGGCCCAGTAGTGCGTGCCACAGCAGTCCGTCCGCCACTCGCTACCCATCCGCCACCAGCTCCCAGCGCCCGACATGAGCCCGACATGAGCCCGACATGGGCCGACATGCCGCCCAAAACGTCCGCCCGGCGCAGGCAACCGGGTTAAGGAACGCTGAAAGGCGCCGACAATCGCATCAGCGGGTTGACGAGGAATGTTGTGTCGGCAGCTCGGCGTTCGGACGATGTGTGGGCAGGCCGCGCATGCGGCGCTGGCGCCCTGGCCAGCGCGGACTGCTCCGCCGCGTGCTGACACCTCGGTCCTCGCCGACGTAACCCGATGACACAACAACGCCGCCAGACACGACCAGGCCGACACTGCCGAGCCGGTGAGGATGACGCTTGCGGCGCCGGTCGCGCCGGCTCGGGCTTCGGATCGACGACGCCACCTGATGTTCACCGGTGATTGGCACCTGACGGTCTGCGGGTTATCAGATCTGCTTGGCGCGGCTAAGGTGTCTCGGGGGTGGTGTGGGGCCAATCCCGTTGCTGACAAAGGGTTTTCGGACCGATGTGGATCGGATCGGGACTCTGAGTTCTCGCGTAGCGAGGACCGTTCCGGTCATGCCCGGCTGTGCTTCTAGGGGGCACCAGGGTGGGAACCATCTCAACGATCGACGTGTCGAGGTTTTCTACAAGGACTGGGGTAGCGCGCAGCCAATCATGTTTAGTCACTGATCGCCATTGTCGGCCCACGACTGGGGACCACCAAATGCTGTTCTTCCCGCAGCGTGGGTATCGGGTGATCGGGCACGATCGCCGCGGTCCTGGGCGGTCGGAACAGACCGGTGACGGTCACGACACGAACCACTGCTCGGACGCCTGGGCCGCTGTCATCGAGCATCTCGATCTGCACGAAGCGATCCACGTCGCCACTCGACCGTTGGCGGTAACCCACAGGGACTACTCGCACGGCATGCCGGCGCCCCACGCCCACATGATTAACGCCGATCTCCTCGAATTCCTGTAGCCCTAGATCCCTAATCGCGGAGCATCGTGGCGTACTCCTCAAACAAGACCGCCGTACCGAAACCCTGCTCGTCACGCACTCCACGAACCGACGGAAGGACCTCTCAATGTCCAGCAAGTCCTCTCTCCTGCGTGCGTTAACCGCGTTCGCGGCCGCCTTGGCCGTCGTACTGACCGCTGTGACGCCGGCAGCGGCATCCGATCCCAGCGGCCCGAAGCCCACCATCGTCTTGGTCCACGGCGCCTGGGCCGACGGGTCCAGTTGGTCCAACGTCACACGCCGCCTCCTCAATGACGGCTACGCGGTCCGCGTCCCGCCGAACCCGCTGCGCGGGATCAGCAATGACGCCGCGACCATCAGGAACTTCCTCGGCACCCTGTCCGGACCGATCGTCCTGGTCGCACACTCCTACGGCGGCGCCGTCATCACCAACGCGGCGACGGGCAACCCCAACGTCAAGGCGCTGGTCTACGTCGACGCCTTCGCCCCCGCGGCCGGCGAACCAATCTTCCCACTGGCCGGCGCCGACTCCGCGCTGAACGTCGATCCCACCGCCGTCTTCGACTTCGTCCCCTACCCCGGCGGTCCCCCCGGCGACGTCGACCTATACCTCAAGCACGACACTTTCATCACCTCGTTCGCCTCCGGCGTCCCCCGCCCCCAGGCCGAAGAGCTCTACCCATCCCAGCGCCCACTCACCCTCAGCGCCGGCTTCGAACCATCAGGCACGCCGGCGTACACCACAATCCCGTCCTGGTACGTACTCGGCACCCGCGACCTCATCATCACCCCCGTCGCCCAGCAATTCATGGCCACCCGAGCGGGCTCCACCATCACCCGAATCCCGACCGGCCACCTCGGCCTCATCACCGACCCAGGCCCCATCACCAAAGTCATAAAACAAGCCGACCATGCCACACGCTGACAACCGACCCGGCCGAAAGGCGAGCGTGCTTGTCCCGGCGAACGCCGTACTCGCTCGTGAACTGTGCCGTGGCGGCCCGGGCTATCGGGCCGCCACGGAGAGGACCTTGGCTGAAGGAGTCGTGCACCTGTCACGCCAGCACTACCTCGCACGCGTGCCGAGCCAGGTGTGGTGCGTCTCGATGATATGCACGGCCAGCTCTCTCACGCTGGGGACGATCGCGAGCACCACGGCCGGGTCCCTCGTCACGCTTTCACCCACCGCCGTGTCGCGCACCGTCCCACGAGGTCCGCGCCCAGCCCGGTCGATCCGGGCCGATTGGATCGCGGAGACGAAGGCCTTCGTCGACGCCACCACCCTGCCGACAACGACGAACTACCGCCGCTCTCACCGCCTCCTCGTCTCCGCGACTCGCCCCGCAAGCCGGGCCAGGCTGGCGGCCCTGGCTCCCAGGGCCTCAGGCGCGACGGCGAGCTCGAGAGCCAGCTCGGCGAGCTCGGCGCGCTTGCGACGCAATGACCAGCCCGACCTCAACGCATGAGCGCTGGCGAACACCACTCGACAACATCAAGGAGTAACCCATGAACACCACACCCATCACCATCCCGTCCCCGCCTGAGGGCCAGGACCTCGCTACTGTCCCGATGAGGTTCGAGGTCACGCCGATCCCAGTCACCGACTTCGACCGCGCGAAGACCTTCTACCAGCGCCTCGGATGGCGTCTCGACATCGACCTCCAGTTCACCGCGCAGATTCGTGGCGTGCAGTTCACCCCACCCGGCTCGCCGGCCTCGATCCAGTTCGGGCCGGCCGGTCCGGCACCCCTGCAGCGCCTGCTGCTGGTCGTCGACGACATCGAAGCGGCCCGCGCGGAGCTGGTTCAGCGCGGCATCGAGGTGGGCGAGATCTGGCACGCCGCACCGGGGCAGCCCCCCGAGCCCGGCCGCGATCCGGAGGGCCGCTCATACAGCAGCCAGGCGGCCTTCTCGGATCCCGACGGCAACCAGTGGGTCCTCCAGGAAGTCACCGAGCGCATCCCAGGAAGGGTCTGACCTTGGACGTCACCGCCCTTGCTGAGCTCCTGCGCGAGACCTCTTTGCGCCACGGATCCTTCGAGGCGGTCGCGCCGCCGCACGATTGGTGGGACTGGTACGCGGCGTACATGGTCGCCCGCCAGGGCAGCAACAGTCCGGAGGAGGCCTCTGCTGAAGCCGACCGCTACATGGCGGAGGTCAAGCACGTAGTCGTTCCGGCCCCGTGACCACGAACACTCTGAGCCGGAGACTCCCTCTCGCCGAGGATCTCCGGCTCAGCCACCCGATCGATGACATCGTCATCTCGGTCGATGAGTGGACTCGACCCGGACCTTCAATTCGACGCCAAGGCGGACCGGCTAACGATCGAGCGGCACTCAAGTACCGCTCGACACCACCCGGGTAGACCAGCGAGGCAAGTCAACTTCGCGGAGCGAGCCTGGCCGCCGAGGTAACGGTCGTGATCAACCCGCCGCGACGGTGCTATCGGCAAGACCGCGTCCATGCGCAGATCCCGGCCGTAGGAAGAGCGACGCCACCACCCAAATGATGGCGAGATGTGTAGTTATGAGCGCAGAACCTCGAAGGGGATCTGGCGTTCGCCGCCGGGGTACTTGATCTTTAGCACCGCAGCTCGGGTGTTATCCGGTATTACGAACAGCACCGATCCGACCTTCGTGGAGTCGCCGGGGACGAGTTCGTTGAGGTTGCCTGTCGCCGGATGCGTGTCCTGTCCGACGATTACGCGGAAGCTTGCATCCCAGAAGTTCGCGTCGTAGTCACCGTAGTTGAGCATTCGCATTGACAGGCTAAGGGCGAGTTTGTTGTCCGCCTCTGTTGTGATGGTCGCACTCAAGATCTCGTACGCGAGGTCGCCAACCCGGAACCTTTGTTTGTACGGCAGCCTCGCGCTGAATTGACCCGCGGGTGCGGGAGACGCCAGCGGGCCCGAGGTCGACCCTGCACCGGCATACGCCGTCGATGTGTCCTCTTGAGAGACTGTCCGCGATGGGCTCTGTGGTGTCGAGGCGCCTATCAAGCCGACCTGATGAAGGCCGAGCATCAGACCGGTTCCGGCAGTGACAAGAGCCGCCAACGCCGTCAAGACGCCGGGCAGCGTCGTCCACCAACTCGTCGGCTTCCCCGTGGCCATTCCCACCCCCGCCCGCCGCTGCCAGGCTGTCATCCTTAGTATCGCCACAGCCAAGCCACACAGCGGCGGTCCCGGCTCACGATTACACGAGCATCCGCCCGCCGGGATGCCGTCAAGCCACGTTGACGCAGCGGCGTTGTACGGCAAAGCAGCCCTTTCGGGCAGTGCGGCTA
>JBKPSJ010000232.1:0-6787 GCA_046765875.1 Actinomycetota bacterium | reverse complement strand
CGTGTACACCGAGTTGACCGGCTGGTCGAGCCGGACCACTCCATCGAAGTAGCGGTCCATGTCCCGGCCGCCGAGGTCCACCGGTACGCCGTCATCGTCGAGCGTCGGCGAACCGGTCGGGGTGTGGCCGCGGATCCGTCGTACCAGATCGGCGACGGCTGTCCGTGGCTGCGGATCGAGCAGCCGGGTGAAGCCGGGCGGGCCGTACATCTCGTCGAGATAGGAGCACAGGGCGCCGAACAGTTCGAGCGCGTCGTACTCCTCGCCCTCGGCCACGTGCAGCAAACCGGCGACGATGTCGCGCGCCTCGGTCACCGACCACGAGGACGCGCCGAGCCTCTCCCCCGGGTCGAGGCTGGGCTCGGTCACCGCGCTGTACCCCGGTCCGTCCGGTGCCGCCCGGGCCCTCCTTGGCCAGCCGGCTGCCGTGCGCTCTGTCCGGGTTGCACGGGTCCGCCGGCGCGCGGCGGCGCCTGGGCCGGGTCGAACGACCCGCCGACCCGCGGCGCCGACTGCTGTTGCTGGGAAAGGACCTGCTGGACGGGAACGGCCTGGTGTGCCAGCGAGTCACCGAGGTGCTGGGCGGTCCATCGTTCGAAGCCCGGGTCGGCGAAACGCAGCCGTCCGTTGGACTCGCGCAGCACCCCGCGATCGAGCAGGGACTGCCTCGCCTCCTCCACGGCGTGCCATTTGTCCGGCCCGGCCTCCTGCTTGACGTGCGGCACGCTGGTTCCGAGTTGTCCGCTGGCCAGGGTCCGGGTGATCAGGTCCCGCTCGGCATGGTCCGAGTTGTCCCAGGTGGCCTTGTACGAGTACTTCGAGCGCTCGTCGACCGTACGGACGGCCGCATTCGCCACCTGCTGGTCCAGACCGTTCGGCCAGCGCTGCCCGTACTCGACCGCGGCCGTGCCGATCTGCTGCAGCCGTTGCGGGCTGCCGTTGGCCTGGTCCAGCAGGAACTGCATCGCGGCCGGATCGACCCGCACCCCGGCGTACCCGAACTGCGCGGCCAGCGCCGGCCGCAACTCGTCGGCGGTGAACGCCCGGCACTCGCGAATGTCGTAGTGCTGCAGAATGTCGGTCTCGGCCGGGCCCATCCCGCGGGACGCGCGCATCAACAGCGACGGCGTCCGCTCACCGCCGGACGCCACCAGCATGACCGGCTGGCCGTTGCGTTCCAGATGCTCAGTGAGTTCGACGACGGCGGCCAGGTCGCGCGGGCTGGCCCGGTCCACGTTGTCGATCATGATCACGGCGCGGCCGTGCTTGCGCGCGGCCAGTTCGCCGACCCGCTCGGACAACTCGTTGAGGGTGCTGGTCGGCTCGTCCGACGAGTTGGCGTCGAACTGGTACTTGTAGATCAACTGCGGCGTCGGGAGTATCGGTGGCGTACGGGCCTCGATGCCGTGCTGGGCGTTGCGCCGGCCGCGGAACAGGTCGCGCAGCGTCTTCTTGAGCTTCCGGGTGGCCCAGAAGCCGTGCTCCTTGCGCAGCATCCCGAGGTCGTCGCCGACTGCACGGGCGAACCGGTTCTCCAGCCCCTCGCGTGCGGAGGCGTCGACCCGGAACACCGGCCAGCCCTGCTGTTGCGCGAACGCCTGGAACCGGTTGAGTTCGGCGGTCTTGCCCATCCCGGGCGGACCGGTGAACAGCACCGACCCCGACGACGGCGGGGTGTCCACCAGCGAGATCGACCGGCCGGTGCCGTCGACCCGCATCAGGGGATGGCCGGGTGCGCCGTATCCGTACCCGTAGACGTGCGGAATCTCGGTCATCCCTGGCCTCTCGTGATCCGCCGGAGTAGGACCCAGCCTCACCTAGGGCGAGGGGCGCCTCGGCCGATCTGGCGGCCATGTCAGGCGATGTTCACGGTTCCTTCACTTCACGCACTTCCACGCGTACGGCCCGCGCATCGGCCCCGGCCTGCTCGAGCACCCGTTGACGCGGATCCGGTACGCCGAGGAACGGCTCGCGGACCAGATCCGCCAGCCCGGCTAGTCGCTTGTCGGCCAGCACGGTCTCGACGGCACGCCGGTCACCTCCGCAATAGAGCGCGACCAGATCAGGCAGTGCCGGTACGAGGATGCGCGCGGCATGATCGGCGGCAGCCCCGAACGCCCCGCGGGCCTGGTTCTGCCGCCGCCGCGCGAACCGCTGCTGCGACCACCCGCCGGCCTTGGTGGTGCCCTGGACGTGCCGCGACCCGACCTTCGAGTCGAGCAGCTTGGGCCCGTCGAAGACGCCGACGCCGTACCCACCACGCCGAACGAGCAGGACGCCGTACCGCCGCGGCGTAAGCACGTGCTCGACCACGTCGCCGGTGAGTGGTGGGAAGGGCACGGTGATCCGGGCCTGGGCACCGTCCTCGGCGACCACCGTCACCAGGTCCGGCTTCACCTCGTAGCGGACGTCGCCGTGCCGGCCGGCGAAGTTCTCCAGCCACCGGCCCAGCCGCTCCGGCGGCACAATGACCCACTTCGCGTCCATCCGCCGCAGTGTCGCATGAAGTCATGGGTGCCCACCCGTGGCGCGGGTTCACACCCCCAGTACGCCCGAACTGTAGGCGGACGAACGTGGTGCTCCGCGCCCCCATGCGAGGGTTTGCGCCGCGGGTCAGGGCTCACACCAAGTTGTGCGAGGGCGCAAACCCTCGGCCGGGGCGCAAACCCTCACACCGGGACGCACCCCCACACCGGGACGCACACCCCTCGGCCGGGGCGCACACCCCCACACCGGGACGCAAACCCTCGGCCGGGGCGCAAACCCTCACACCGAGGTGTGCGGCAATGACATGGGCCATGTATGTCCCGCCGCCAGCCGCTGGGTAATACGAGACGATTCAGGCGAGCGGTGGGGCGATGTCACACGTTGAAGCCGAGGGCGCGAAGCTGGTCGCGGCCGTCGTCGGTGATCTTCTCCGGGCCCCACGGCGGCATCCAGACCCAGTTGATCCGGAAGTCCGACACCATGCCGTCGAGCGACTCGCGGGTCTGGTCCTCGATCACGTCGGTCAGCGGGCAGGCCGCCGAGGTCAGCGTCATGTCGATGACGGCGATGTCGTCCTCGTCCAGGGTGATGCCGTACACCAGGCCCAGGTCGACCACGTTGATGCCGAGCTCGGGGTCGACGACGTCCTTGAGCGCCTCGGTGACGTCCTCGACCGTCGCCTTCGCCGAGGGCGCGTCAAGGTCGACCTCGGGCAGCTCGATCTTCTCGGTACCGGTCGTCGTCTCAGCCATTCGTCGCTCCGTCCGTCGATCGCGCCAACGCCTGCGCCGTGGCGTCCCGCCAGGCCGACCAGCCCAGCAGCGCGCACTTCACCCGGGCCGGGAACTGTGCCACGCCCGCGAAGGCGACACCGTCCTCCAGCACCTCTTCGTCAGGTTCCACACTGCCACGGCCCTGCATCAGCTCAAGGAACTTCTCGTACGTCGACATTCCCTCTGATATGGGCTTGCCGATCACCAGGTCGGTCATCACCGACGTCGCGGCCTGGCTGATCGAGCAGCCGAGGCTCTCGTGCGACACGCCGGTCACCACGTCGCCGTCCAGCGACACCCGAAGCGTCACCTCGTCGCCGCACGACGGGTTGACGTGGTGCACCTCGACGTCGTACTGGTCGGCCAGACCCTTGTGGTGGGGACTGCGGTAGTGGTCGAGGATGATCTCCTGGTACAGCGCGTCGAGCTGCATCAACTCACCTTGAAGTAATCGCGGACAAACCCGAGGCCGTCGACGAGCGCGTCGATCTCCTCCGGCTTGGTGTACAGGTAGAAAGACGCTCGGGTGGACGACTGTATTCCGAACCGCTCATGCACCGGCCGGGCGCAGTGGTGCCCGGCACGTACCGCGATCCCACGGGTATCGAGCACGGTCGCCACGTCGTGCGGGTGCACGCCGTCCAATTGGAAGCTGATGGCACCGCCGTGGTCGGTCGCGTTGTCGGGGCCGACAATCGTCAACCCGGGGACGGTCTTGAGGCCTTCCAGCGCGTACTCCACAACCGCGTGCTCGTGCGCGGCGATCTTGTCCATGCCGATCCCGGACAGATAGTCGACGGCCGCGCCAAGACCGACCGCCTGCGCGATCGGCGGCGTACCAGCCTCGAACCGGGCCGGTGGTGCGGCGTACGTCGAACCGGTCATCCGTACGACCTCGATCATCTCCCCGCCGCCGAGGAACGGCGGCAGGCTTTCGAGGAGCTCGTACCGGCCCCAGAGCACGCCGATCCCGGTCGGGCCGACCATCTTGTGCCCGGTGAACGCGACCATGTCCGCGCCGAGCGCGGCGACATCGACGGGCAGCTGTGGCACCGCCTGCGAGCCGTCGACAACCAGTACGGCACCGACCGCGTGCGCCTTTGCCGCGATGTCGGTGATCGGGTTCACGGTTCCGAGCGCGTTCGACACCCAGGCCACCGAGACGACCTTGGTGCGCTCCGTGATGACGTCGTCGGCATTGCTCAGGTCCAGCCGGCCGCCGTCGGTGACGCCGAACCACTTCAGCGTCGCGCCGGTGCGCTCGCAGGCAAGCTGCCACGGGACGATGTTCGAGTGGTGCTCCATCTCGGAGATCACCACCTCGTCGCCCGGCTTCAGGCCCGCGGTCAGCGTGTGTGCGGCCAGGTTGAGCGCCTCGGAGGCGTTCTTGGTGAACACCACCTCGCGGCGGTCCGGCGCGCCGATGAACGCCGCCAGCTTGTCCCGGGCGCCCTCGTACGCCGCGGTCGCCTCGGCGCCGAGCTGGTGCATCGCCCGGGCCACGTTGGCGTTGTGCTCGGTGTAGTGGCGGCGTACCGCCTCGATCACCTGCGTGGGCTTCTGCGAGGAGTTCGCCGAGTCCAGGTAGACCAGCGGGTACCCGCCCGCGAGCCGGCGGGACAGGATCGGGAAGTCCGCCCGCACCGACTCCAGGTCCAGTGGACTCGTGAAGGTCATGAAGTGGCTCCCGCCTTGACGAAGCGCTCGTACCCGGACGCCTCGAGCTCCTCGGCCAGCTCCGGGCCGCCCTCCTCGGCGATCCGGCCGTCGACGAACACGTGCACGAAGTCCGGCTTGATGTAGCGCAGGATCCGCGTGTAGTGGGTGATCAGCAGCACGCCCTTGTCGCCACGCTCGTGGAACTTGTTCACGCCGTTGGCGACCACCTTGAGGGCGTCGATGTCGAGGCCGGAATCGGTCTCGTCGAGAACGGCGATCTTCGGGTCGAGCAGTTCGAGCTGGACGATCTCGTGCCGCTTCTTCTCGCCGCCGGAGAAACCCTCGTTGACGTTGCGCTGGGCGAAGTCGCTGTCCAGGCCCAGGTCGCCGAGCGCGCCGTTGACGTCCTTGACCCAGGTGCGCAGCTTCGGCGCCTCGCCGTCGATCGCGGTCTTCGCCGTACGCAGGAAGTTCGCCACCGAGACGCCGGGCACCTCGACCGGGTACTGCATCGCGAGGAACAGCCCGGCGCGTGCCCGCTCGTCGACCTTCATCGCGAGGACGTCCTCGCCGTCGAGCGTGACCGTGCCCGAGGTGATCTTGTACTTCGGGTGGCCGGCGATCGAGTACGCCAGCGTCGACTTGCCGGAGCCGTTCGGACCCATGATTGCGTGCGTCTGGCCGGCGCTGATGGTCAGGTCGACGCCGCGCAGGATCTCCTTGTGCCCCGCCTCGGTGTCGACGCCGGCGTGCAGGTCGCGGATCTCGAGAGTCGCCATGCTTGGTTCTGTCTCCGTCTGTCTCGGTATGTCTAGTTCAACGCAGCCGCGTTGATGGGGTTCTTCACGTCCACGAGGACGTCGTCGCCCTCGATCCGCACCGGGTAGATCGGTACGGGTTCGTACGCCGGCAGGCTGACCGGTTCGCCGGTGCGCAGGTCGAACGTCGAGCCGTGCAGCCAGCACTCGACCTCGCAGTTGGCCACGTCGCCCTCCGACAGCGCGATCTGCGCGTGCGAGCACTCGTCCCGTACCGCGAAGACCTCGCCGCAGCTCTTCACCACGGCGACCTCGACGCCGGCCACCTCGACCGGCACCGAGCCCTCGTCCGGTACGTCGGACAGCGCGCAGGCCCGCTCGAACGAGTCGCTCATCGTGCCACCCGGGCCAGCTTCTGCTCGATGACGTCGTGCAGCCGCTCGG
Organism: Actinomycetota bacterium; assembly: GCA_046765875.1. Classification (GTDB taxonomy): domain Bacteria; phylum Actinomycetota; class Actinomycetes; order Propionibacteriales; family Kribbellaceae; genus DASRHY01. The sequence continues at coordinate 666 of JBKPSJ010000232.1, read as the reverse complement.
CCACCTCGGCGACGCCGATCCGGAAGATGATGTCGTTGAAGAAGCCGGACACCACCAGCCGGCGGGCCTCGTCCTCGGGAATCCCGCGCGCCTGCAGGTAGAACATCTGCTCGTCGTCGAACCGGCCGGTCGCCGAGGCATGCCCGGCACCCACAATCTCGCCGGTCTCGATCTCCAGGTTCGGCACCGAGTCCGCCCGGGCTCCGTCGGTGAGCACGAGGTTCCGGTTCAGCTCGAAGGTGTCGGTGCCCTGGGCCGAGGCCCGGATCAGCACGTCGCCGATCCACACCGCGTGCGCGGTCTCGCCGGCCAGCGCACCCTTGTACGTCACGTGGCTGGCACAGTTCGGCGGCTCGTGGTCGACGAACAGGCGGTGCTCGTGGTGCTGGCCGGCCTCGGCGAAGTACACGCCGAGCAGGTTCGCGTCGCCGCCGGGTCCGGCGTACCGGACATTGACCGACAGCCGCACGATCGCGCCGCCGAGGGTGATCGCGACGTGGTTGAGCTTGGCGTCCCGGCCGACCAGCGCGTCGTGCTGGCCGACGTGCGTCGAATCCGCGTCGCCGGACTGGATGGTGACAAGCCGCAGGTCGGCACCGTCGCCGGCGACGATCTCGGTGTTGGCCGCCAGCTCACCGGAGCCGGCGTTGTCGAGCACCACGATCG
>JBKPSJ010000231.1:0-5512 GCA_046765875.1 Actinomycetota bacterium | reverse complement strand
GCCTAGTGCCCGCCGGCCCGCACCGTCCGGATGACGTACAGCACACCCCTCAGGCGGCGCCGGTGGGGTTGCGTGCCGACTCGTGCAGGGCTGGGAAGTTACCGATCGCGGGGTGCTGGCGACCGGCCGGACCGGCCGCGTACGCCGTCAGCAGCCGGGCCAGCACGATCCGGACGAACCGGTCCGCCGACGCGTTGATGCCGACCCTCTGACACCGGCCGGCCAGGGCGCAGGTCCAGCGCATGGTTCCGGTGGCGAACACGGCGGCTCCGGACCGGGCGACGTAATAGGTCGAGTCGGAGTACGAGCGGGCTCCGTTGCAGTGCACCGGGGAGTGTGCGACGACCTCGAGCGGGCTGGGGTTGCCGGCTCTGGGGTAGGCGCGGTCGTACTCAGGGCCGATGAGCCCGGGGAACCTGGTGCCTCTGTGGACCCCAGTTCCGGCGAACAGCCAGAAGTCCGGTCGCTCGACGACGTACGCATCCTGCGCACCGAAGCACTCGTACAACATGCCGACCAGGTTGTTCTGCGGCTGCGGTGCCGGCTGGTCGGGGAAGTTCGCCGTCACCAGGCTGTTGTCATGGCCGTAGAGCGGGTCCTCGCGGCCGATCTTGTAGTCCACCTCGACTCTGTTCGCGCCGTACCCGAGCGTCGACGACTCCAGCCGGATCCGGCGGTAGACGGCGTTGGCGCCGAGGAACGCGAGGTTGGTGCCCTGGTCACGGGCCGCGGTGACGACCTGTTTGAGCGCCGGCGTCCAGTACTCGTCGTGGCCCAGCGAGAGGATTGCCCGCGCGCCGTCGAGGAGATGCGGGTTCGCGATCACGTCGGTGGTGGTCAGGTATGCCAGCGGGACCTGCTGCTTCTCGGCGTACGCGACCACGGGCTGCTCGTAGTTGAGGAACAGGTTCGCGCCGTCGCGGTCGTACGGCCGGTCGAAACTGACCGCACGGGCGCGGCCGGCGAAGTCGGTCCGGCCGCCGGCGCCGTGGTACAGGCTGTAACCGCCCCAGGCGTTGTAGGCCTGCCAGGTGGTGTCCGCATTGAGGATCACGACCCGCCCGGCCGTGGAACTGGACCGTACGACGACCGGAACGAAGTGCGCACCTGCCGCCCCGGCGTCCAGCTTGAACAGATAGTCGCCCTCGGTCCAACCGGTCGTGTCGACGGTCAGTGACGGCTTCCACCGCGCGACGACGGTACGACGCGGGGCGGGACCCACCACCGGCGCGCTCTGCTGTACGCCGGGTAACCGCCCGGACCGCCACACGACCCGCGCCTGCAGCCCGCCGTACCAGCCCATCCGCAGGGCGGTGACCGTATACGACGCAGCACGGGACGAGACGAGCAGCCGCACCGGCTGGCCCGGCAGCACGCTGACCCGGTCGGCGTACCCGCTGATCGCGTCGGTCGCGCGGCTCTGCGGGATCTGCGATCCGCGTACCCCCGGATACGCGTTCTCGACGGTGATGTCCCGGCAGCCGGCCAGCAGTACAAGCCCGACCACGACCAGCGCCATCCGTCGTGCGATCACGCCACCCATCCTGCGCGACGTCCCCAATGCCGGGTCCGAGGGGTGGACCCGATAGGGCGGGGAGGGTGCCGACGCGGATACGGTTGGAGAACGTGACCGACACCCCATCGAGCCAGACGCGCAGCCGTGCGCGTTTCGAGGTACCGGAGGAACTCCGGGCCGACGTGCGGCTGCTGGGAGAGCTGCTCGGACGGGTGCTGACCGAGTACGGCGGGCAGGCCCTGCTCGACGACGTCGAGCGGCTTCGTGAACTGACCATCGCCCGCGACGGCGAGGGCGCGGAGAAGCTGGTCGCGTCCTGGCGGGACGAGCGGGCCGAGGACGTCGCCCGGGCATTCGCCTGCTACTTCCACCTGACCAACCTGGCCGAGGAGCTGCACCGCGGCCGGGTGCTGCGGGCCCGGGACCGGGCCACCGACGTCCGGGACACCTCCGAGCTGGCCCAGGCCGTCGCCGACGTACGGGCGACGGCCGGTGACGCGCATATGCGTGCGCTGCTCGGCGGGCTGGAGTTCCGTCCGGTGCTGACCGCACACCCGACCGAGGCCCGGCGGCGTGCGGTACTGGCGACGATCCGGCGGATCTCGGAACTGCTGGACGAGCGCGGCGATCCGCGGGCCGGGGACACCGAGCACGACGAGAACCTGCGCCGCCTGCTGGAGCAGGTCGACATCCTGTGGCGAACCTCGCAGCTCCGCACCAGCCGGCCGACACCGCTGGACGAGGTGCGCTCGGCGATGGCAGTTTTTGAAGAGACGCTGTTCGAGGTCGTGCCGGGCGTGTACCGGCGACTGGACGACACGCTGCACGGGCCGGAGGCCGGGACCAGGCCGCCAATGGTGGCGCCGTTCGTCCACCTCGGCTCGTGGATCGGCGGCGACCGCGACGGAAACCCGAACGTCACGGCGGCGATCACCCGTGAGGCGATGCAGATCCAGGCCGACCACGTATTGCGCGCGCTGGAGTACGCGACCGACGCGCTCGGCCGCGCGCTCACCCTGGACTCCGCGACCACGCCGCCATCGGCACCGGTGCGTCGGATCCTCGAGGACGCCCGCGCGCAGAACCCGGAGCTGATCGCCGATATCGAGACCCGCTCGCCGTCCGAGCCACACCGCCAGCTGCTCCTGCTGGCCGCGCGCCGGCTGGCCGCAACCCGATCCCGCGACGCCGACTTGGGGTACCCGCGCTGCGAGGACTACCTCCGCGAGCTGCGGGTGCTGCAAGACTCGCTGGTGACCGCTGGCGCGGTACGGCAGGCGTACGGCGACCTGCAGACGCTGATCTGGCAGACCCAGTCGTTCGGGTTCCACCTGGCCGAGCTGGAGATCCGGCAGCACTCGTCGGTGCACGCCCGGGCGCTGGAGGAGGTGCTGGCCGGCGGCGAGCTGTCCGGCCAGACCGAGGAGGTGCTGGCCACGCTGCGAGTGGTCGGCCAGATCCAGCAGCGGTTCGGGCCCGAGGCCTGCCGCCGGTACGTCGTCAGCTTCACCCGTACCGCCGCCGACATCGCCGCGGTGTACGAGCTTGCCGACACAGCTTTGGACGGCCGGCCGATCGACCTGGACGTCGTACCGCTGTTCGAGACCGGCGAGGACCTGCTCCACTCCGTGGACGTACTCGAGCAGGCGCTGCAGCTGACCCGGGTGCGGCACCGGCTGACCGCGAACGACCGGCGCTTCGAGGTGATGCTCGGGTACTCCGACTCCGCCAAGGACGTCGGCCCGGTGTCCGCGACGCTGGCCCTGTACGACGCGCAGGCGCGGATCACCGCGTGGGCACAGCGGAACAACGTCCGGCTGACGCTGTTCCACGGCCGCGGTGGTGCGCTCGGCCGCGGCGGCGGTCCGGCGAACCGGGCGGTGCTGGCGCAGGCGCCGGGCTCGGTCGGCGGCAGGTTCAAGCTCACCGAGCAGGGCGAGGCGATCCCGGCCCGGTACGGCAACACCGCGATCGCGCACCGGCACATCGAGCAGGTCGCCGCGGCGACGTTGCTGGCCTCTACTCCCGCTGTCGAGGAACGGGCTGCCAAGGCGGCCGAGCGATTCGCCGACGTCGCCGCGACGCTGGACGCGGCCGCGCGGACGGCGTACCACCGGCTGGTCCGCGCCGACGGGTTCGCCGAGTGGTTCGGCCGGGTGACGCCATTGGAGGAGCTCGGCCAGTTGCCGATCGGGTCGCGGCCGGCCCGTCGTGGGGTGGCGGTGTCGTCGCTGGAGGACCTGCGCGCGATCCCGTGGGTGTTCGCGTGGTCGCAGGCCCGGATCAACGCGCCCGGCTGGTACGGGCTCGGTTCGGCGCTGGACGCGGTCGGCGACGTCCAGGTGCTCCGGGACGCGAACCGTGACTGGCCGCTGTTCCAGGTGATGCTGGAGAACGCGGAGATGTCGCTGGCCAAGACCGACCGCCGGATCCTGTGCCGTTATCTCGAGCTCGGCGACCGCCCGGACCTGAGCGAACTGGTTCTCGACCAGCACGAACTCACCAGGGACTGGGTGCTGCGCGTGCTCGGCAGTTCGAGGCTGCTCGAGGGCCGCCGGGTGCTGGGCCGGGCGGTCGAGCTCCGCAATCCGTACGTCGACGCGCTGAGCTACCTGCAGTTACGCGCCCTGCGCACGCTGCGTACGGACGAGTCGCTGGACGAACAGCAGATCGCGCGCACCCGCCGGTTGCTGTTGCTCACCGTCTCCGGCGTCGCCGCCGGCCTCCAGAACACCGGCTGATCGCTTCCCTGCCACCCTGTACCGGGGTTCGCACCCCAACCCGCTGCTTCACTCCCCGCACACCCCGTCGCGAACCCCCGCCAGGGGTGCGAACCCCGACACCGCGGCCAGCGCCCAGGGTGCGAACCCTGGCAGCGTGGGTTGGCACCCTGGACGGGGGTTCGCGCCGATGCGTAGGGTTCGCACCGCCGCACAGCGGTGTGCCAACCCCGGCCGGGGGTGCGAACCCTGGCAGCGTGGGTTAACGCCTTGGACGGGGGTTCGCGCCGTTGCATAGGGTTCGCACCGCCGCACAGACGGGTGCCAGCCCTGGCCGGGGTGCGAGCCCCGGCAGCGTGGGCTGGCGCGGGGGCGAGGGCTTAGGGTCGGGAGCGTGTTCTCAGACTTGGAACGACCGCCACTGGACGCACAGTTCCTCAACGACCGGTTGTGCCGGCCGGGTTCGCTGTGGTCCCGGATCGAAGTCGTTCCCGAGACCGCCTCGACCAACTCGGACCTGGCCGCACGGGCCGGCGAGGACGAGGGTCTCGTTCTGGTCGCGGAGTACCAGAGTGCGGGCAAGGGACGGATGGGCCGCACCTGGTCCGCACCGCCGCGATCCGCGCTGCTGTTCTCGATGTTGTTGCGCCCGGCAACTGTTCCGCCGGAGCGTTGGCCGTTGCTCGGGCTGGTCGCGCCGCTCGCGGTCGCCGACGCGGTCCGCTCGACCGGTGAGATCGACACGACGGTGAAGTGGCCGAACGACGTGCTGGTCGAGGACCGCAAGCTCGCCGGCATCCTGCTCGAACGGGTCGGCGATGCCGCGATCGTCGGGATCGGGATCAACGTCAGCCTCCGCGCGGACGAGCGCCCGCACCAGGCGGCGACCTCGCTCACCCTCGAAGGTGCGGCGACAACCGATCGGGTCACTGTACTGGCGGCCGTGCTCCGCGCGTTCGAACAGCGGTATCGCGAATGGGTGGCCGAGCGCGGTCACACCACGGCCGTGCTGGCGGCGTACGAGAAGGTGTCGGCGACCCTCGGTCAGCGGATCCGTGCGGAGTTGCCCGACGGCAAAACGGTCGAGGGTACGGCGACCGGCATCGACGTCGACGGCCGGCTGGTCGTGGAGGGCCCGACCGGTCGTACCGCGCTTGCGGCCGGTGACGTCATCCACGTCCGGCCTAGGTGACGATCGGGGCAGGACGGCTCCGATCGGCCCACTGATCTGTGACACTGTGCCCATGGGCATCTCGGCAAAGCTTCTGAATGAGGA
>JBKPSJ010000230.1:0-11942 GCA_046765875.1 Actinomycetota bacterium | reverse complement strand
GCGCTGCGGGCCGACCCGGACCTGTGCGCGGTCTACTCGATCGGCGGCGGGAACCTCGCGACAGCCGACGCGTTCGACGCGCTGGGCCGGACCTGCCGCGTGTTCGTCGCGCACGACCTCGACGACGACAACCGGCGGCTGTTGCGCGCAGGCCGGGTGTCCGCCGTTCTGCACCACGACCTGACCGACGACGTACGCCGCGTCTGCCGGGCGATCCTGCAGGCTCACCACGCACTCCCCGGCGCGCCGCATACGCTGCCGTCGAACATCCAGGTGGTGACGCCCTACAACCTGCCGCTCAGGCTTCCTTAGGTTGGGCTGTTGTTCGCCTGACCACCAGCGAAGGCGACACTACGAGCTCGTCGTCGACGAAGACCTCGCCTTCCAGCCGGGCGACGGCACGGCCGACGGCCAACTCGGCGAGCCGGCCGGGGTCCTGGCCGATCGTGGTCAGGTCGATGTGGCTGAGCCTGGCCAGGCTGCTGTCGTCGTACCCGACCACCGACATCTCGTCCGGTACGTCGCGGCCGGCCCGGCGCAGCGCGTCGAGCAGGCCGACGGCGCAGCGGTCGTTGAACACCGCGATCGCGGTCGTGCGTGGTGCCTCACGCAGGATCCGCTTGGCCGCGTCGGCACCGGCATCCTCGGTCAGCCCGCCGCCGACGACCCAGATCTGCTCGCCGAGACCGGCCCGGCGCATCGCGGTCTTGTAGCCGACCCGGCGTTCGGCGGCGCCCGGCGCCCGGCCGCCGTCGACGTGCACGATCCGCCGGTGCCCGAGCGCCACCAGGTGCTCGACAGCCTGCCGCAGCCCGTCGCTGTCGTCGCCGCGGACCACGTCCACGCCGGTCGCGGTGACCTTGCGCGCGACCGCGACGACCGGCATCGTCGCGGCCAGTTCGGCCAGCGTCTTGGCCCGCTGCTCCGGCCCGAGCAGGATCAGCGCCTCGCAGCGATAGTCCAGCAATGCCTGGATCGCCCGCGGCTCGTCCCGGGTCGGTGCGACCGCGCTCAGCACCACGTCGTACCCGGCGTTGTCGGCGGCGGCGTACAACGCCTCGACCAGGTCGCCGTGGAACGGGTGCCGTACGCCGTACACCACCCCGAGCAGCTTGGTGCGCTGCCGGCCGAGCAGCCGGGCGCGATGGTCGGGGCGATAGTCCAGCTCGGCGGCCGCCTCGAGCACCCGGGCCCGGGTGGACTCGCTGGCGCCGGGCGCGTCGCGGTACACGATCGACACCAGGGCTCTGGAGACTCCTGCCTTGGCCGCGACGTCCTCCATCGTCGGCCGGCGTGCTCGCAGGTCCGGGCCTTTCACCTCACTCAGCGGTCTCTCCTGCCACTCGTGAACCTCCCCGTGGACCGGTCCAGGTTAGAGCGCTCTAGGAATCTTCGCCAGACCCCTTGACGAACGGCGCGCACGCGGTGTTCTCTATCAGACCTAGAGCGCTCTAGTCAGCGCGGATCTCGGTCGACGAGGGGACGCCATGTCACGTCAGCACACACCGGTCCGGCTCGGCCTGATCGGCGCCGGGCGGATCGGAACCATGCACGCCCGCAACATCGCCCGCCGGATCCCCGGCGCCGTGCTCGCCGCGGTCGCCGACCCGGTGGCGGGCTCCGCCGACCGGCTCGCGACCGAGGTCGGCGCCGGGGCCACCACCGACCCGGCCGAGCTGGTCGGCAGCGTCGACGCCGTCGTCATCACAGCGTCCGCGACCGCACACACCGAGTTGGTGATCGCGGCCGCCGAGGCCGGGCGGCCGGTGTTCTGCGAGAAGCCGATGGCGCTCACGCTCGCCGACGCGGACCGGGCGCTCGGTGCCGTCGGCGCGGCAGGGGTGCCGCTGCAGGTCGGGTTCAACCGCCGGTTCGCCGCCGACTTCCGGGTCGCACACGACCTCATCGTCGCCGGTGGTATCGGGACGCCCCAGCTGATGCGCTCGGTCACCCGGGACCCGGCCGGCGCGGTGGCCGACCCGGGTGCGGTCAAGCCGTGGACCATCTTCCGCGAGACGCTGATTCACGACTTCGACGTACTGCGCTGGCTGAACCTCAACGCCGAGCCGGTCGAGGTCTTCGCTACGGCGGACGCGCTGGTGGCGCCGGAGTACAAGAGCCAGGGCCTGCTGGACACCGCTGTCGTGGTGGTGCGGTTCGAGAACGGGGCGATCGCGACCGCTGAGGCGAGCTTCTCCGCGGCGTACGGATACGATGTCCGCGGCGAGGTGTTCGGCTCGGCCGGGATGGTCAGCGCCGGCGACCTGCGGCAGAACGCGATGCGGTTCCACGGCGCCGACGGGCTGGCCCAGCAGACCGTGCGCAGCGACGTCGAACTGTTCGGCGACGCGTACACGTCGGAGCTGGCGAGTTTCGTCGACTGTGTGCGCGAGCACCGGGTCCCCGAGGTCACCGGTGCGGATGCCCGGACGGCGCTGGCGATGGCGCTGGCCGCGATGGCGTCGGTGGAGCAGGAGCGGCCGGTCCGGCTGACCGAGCTCGACGGCTACCGGACGCTCGACCTGACGGCACGGCCCTGATGGCATTCGATCTCGCGGTGTGCGCCGAGATGGTGTTCACCGATCTGCCGTTCGCGGATCGGGTCCGGCGGATCGACGAGCTCGGGCTCGCGGTCGAGTTCTGGGACTGGACCGCCAAGGACATCGACGAGCTGAAGGGCACCGGCGCGCGGTTCTCCTCGATGACCGGGTACGTCACCGGCGATCTGCTCGACGGCAGCGCCGACCTGCTGCGGACAGCGGCCGACTCGGTCCGGGTGGCCGAGCGGCTGTGTTGCCCGCGGCTCAACCTGCACGGCACCGGCCTCGGCCCGGACGGCCTGCCCGTCACCCCGTCGTACGAGGTCACGGGTGCGATGTGGCTCACCGCCGAGCGGACGCTGCGCGAGGTCGCGGCACTGGGGGAGAGCGCCGGGCTGACGTTCACACTGGAGAACCTGAACACCGCGGTCGACCACCCGGGAGTGCCGTTCGCCAAGGCCGCGGACACCATCGCGCTGGTCGAGGCGGTCGGCAGTCCCGGGCTGCGGCTGAACCTGGATCTCTATCACGCCCAGATCGGCGAGGGGAACCTGATCGAGCTCACCAGGCGGGCGTTGCCGCTGGTCGGTGAGTTCCAGGTGGCCGACGTACCCGGACGGTGCGAGCCCGGCACCGGCGAGATCAACTACCCGGCCGTGGCGAAGGCACTCGACGAAGCCGGGTACACCGGCACGATCGGACTGGAGGCCTGGGCATCCGGCGACAGCACGGAAGCCGTCGGGCGTTTTCGCCAGGTGTTCACCATTTGTAATGACTAAGTCGAGTTTGTCCTGACAGTGGCCCTGCGGCTGGACATGATGGCCCCCATGAAAAGCATCCCGGTCACCGTCGACCGCACCAGCCGGATCCCGCTGCACGTGCAGGTGGCCGATCAACTGGAACGGGCGATCCACGGAGGGGATCTGCCGGTCGGGTCGCGGCTCAACAACGAGATCGACCTGGCCGCGACGTACGGGCTGAGCCGGCCGACCGTACGGCAGGCGATCGCGCGGCTGGTCGACCAGGGACTGCTGGTCCGCAAGCGCGGGGTCGGCACCCAGGTGGTCGGCCGCGCCGACCGGGTGCGCCGTTCGCTGGAGCTCACCAGCCTGTACGACGACCTGATCAGGCATGGCCGCCGGCCGCAGACCGAGGTGCTCCGGATGGGCACAGTCGGCGCGACCGCCGATGTAGCCGACGCGTTACAGTGCCAGCGCGGTGAGCGGGTGCTGCGGTTGGAGCGGCTGCGCAGCGCCGACGGCGAGCCGCTCGCGCTGATGCGCAACTGGCTGCCGGTCGAGGTGCTCGACGCGGACGCGGCGGCGCTCGCCTCGCACGGCCTGTACGAGCTGATGCGCTCGCGCGGCGTCCGGCTCAAGGTCGCGCACCAGACCATCTCGGCCCGCCCGGCAGCGCCGGACCAGGCCAGGCTGCTCAGCGAACCGGTCGGCGCACCGTTGCTCGCGACAACTAGGATCACGTACGCCGATCACGGCCGGCCGGTCGAGTACGGCACCCATCTGTTCCGGGCATCGCGGTACTCGTTCGAACACACCCTCCTGCATCGCTGACGAACCGGGGCGCGCGGTGGGAGGGTGAACCATGGCGCTGAACGACTCCGCGATCAAGACCTATCGCTATCTCCGGCTCGCGATGGTCAACGTGATCGTGCTGCTCGCATTGTCCGTGGCCGTCGAGTGGTGGAAGACCGGCCGCGAGTGTTTCCAGACCTCGATCAGCGCGTACTACTACACACCGGTGCAGGCGGTCTTCGTCGGCGCACTGATCGCGATCGGCGTCTGCATGTTCGCCATCAAGGGGAATACGCGGTGGGAGGACGTGCTGCTGAACGTCGGCGGAATGCTCGCGCCGGCGGTCGCGTTCGTACCAACCCCGGGAATCGGCGACTGCCGCTCGGTATCGTCCGGTGTACCCGACAGTTCCGCCAACATCGCCAACAACATGACCGCGCTGTTCATCGCCGGATTCCTCGGGCTGGCGCTCGGGGTCTCGTTCCTGGTCAGGGAGAGGCAGCCGCTCGGGCCGGGCTGGATCGGGTCGGGCGTCACCTTCGTCATCCTCCTCGGCGGCTTCATCTGGTTCCTCGCGGGCAGGCACAGCTTCACCAAGGCCGCCCACTACACCGCGGCGCTTCTGCTGTTCGGCTGCGTCGTCGCCGTCGTCGTCATCAACGCCCGGAGATCTTCCTCGATCCGGCACACGCGGCTGTACCGGGTGATCGCAGGCGCGATGCTGGCGGCGCTCGTGATCATTCTCGCGCTCAAGTGGATCGCGGACTGGGACCACGCGATCCTGTGGCTGGAGAGCACGCTGATCGTGCTGTTCGCGGCCTTCTGGATCGGCCAGACCAACGAGCTGTGGAACGTCGGCCTGCGCGAGAGCCCGGACCAGCCGGAGTTACGGCAACAGCCGGTAGAAGCGTAATTCGTCGTGCTCGATCGGGAGCACCTCGACCGCGGTATAGCCGGCCTGCTCGGCGTACCGGCGCAGGGTGCCGATGCGCATCACGGCGCCGGTGCCGGCGGCGTCCGGGTCGGTCATCGCCGCGGGCAGGCAGTTGAGCACGCTCCAGCCGTGGTGCATGCGCTGTAGGTCGTCGCCCGGGGCAACGATCTCGTCCGGTACCCGCTCGTCCGCGACGAGCACGCTGCCTCCCTCGGCAAGGGTGGCCCGGAGTTGGGCGAGCACCGGCACCGGCTGGGACAGGTCGTGCAGCGCCTCGAAGATGGTGACCAGGTCGTACCGGCCGGAGGTGTCGAACCTCGCCACATCGCCGGCAAGGAACGTCACCCGGTCGGACAGACCGGCCGCCTGAGCATGCTGCTGGGCGTACCCGATCGCGATCTCGTCGAGGTCGTAGCCGTCCACCTGTACGTCCGGATACGTCTGCGCCATCGCGATGCTGGACCACCCGCTGCCGACACCGATGTCGGCGATCCGGGCCGGAGGTGCCGACGACAACCGTTTGTGCAGGTCGGGCACGGACGGGAACCACTCCGTGCCCAGCAGCTTGAGGTACAGAGTCCTGGACCCGTCCGGCCTTCCTTCCACCCAGTGGTACGGCTGGTGCAGGCCAGTGCCGGTGCGGAACGCCGTCTGCAGGTCGTCAGTCCGGCTCGGGACCCGCAAGACGTCGTCGACCATCGGCGCGGCGAAGTCGAGGCTGCCGGAATCGATGAAGGCCTCGCGCGTCGCCTCGGGTAGCCGGTACCGCCACGCGTCCGGGTCCCCGCTGGAGTCGAGCAGTTCCACGAATCCGGTGACAGCTTGCTGTTCCAGCCACTCGCGAACCATCCGCGGGTTGAGCCCGGTACGTTCGGCCAGCTCCGCCGGAGACACCTGGTCCGGCGTCATCGCGGCGTACAGGCCGAGGCGGCGGCCGAGCTGGACGGTGATCAGATCGAGGACGGCGGCCTGGGCTTCGCGGATGCGGACGTAGAGCTCGCGTGAGGTGGTGGTCATGTGCCGATTCTGCTGCCCGGCCCTTCTCTCCACTTTCAATTTTGATGCGCGGGTTATCCACAGGCCACGCTTGAGCCGGTGGTCGGTCGACCTTCTTGCTGGAACGATGGTCGCGCCGCGTGGTCGGATCCTCGCGGTCCGGTGACGGCCCGGTCGAGCCGGACGTGGGGAGACGATGACTGCCGACGGGATCGCGACGCGCCGGGAGACCGCGGTGGAGATCATCGACGCACAGGTTCGCGACCTGGTCCGCGGCGAGGGAATCGACCCGCTCCGCGACCCGGCCGGAGTCCGCTCGATCCTGCACGCCGTGCTGCGCGAGTACGACGATCGCAGCCTCACCGGCATCGTCCCTCCGCTGGAGGACGCCGGCGCCGTCGGCCGCGAGGTACTCGACCGGGTCGCCGGGTTCGGTCCGCTCCAGCGTTATCTGGACGACCCGGAAATCGAAGAGATCTGGATCAACGAGCCGTCGCGGGTGTTCATCGCCCGCGGCGGCAGGCATGAGCTGACCACGACCCTGCTGACCGAGGAAGAGGTCGCCGACCTGGTCGAGCGGATGCTCAAGACCACCGGCCGTCGCGTGGACCTCTCGCAGCCGTTCACCGACGCGCGACTCCCGGACGGCAGCCGGGTGCACATCGTCCTCGGCGGCATCACGTCTCGGCACGCGGCGATCAACATCCGCAAGTTCACCGTCCGCGCCTCTCGGCTGGCCGATCTGGTCGGGCTCGGTTCGATCACGCCGCACGCGGCCGCCGTCCTCGACGCGTCGGTCGTCGCCGGTCTGAACATTCTCGTTTCTGGGGGAACGCAGGCAGGCAAGACAACGATGCTGAATGCGCTCGCGGGTTCGATCCCCGGTAGCGAACGCGTGATCTCCTGCGAGGAGGTCTTTGAGATCAGGCTGCCGATTCCGGATTGGGTGGCCCTGCAGACCAGGCAGGCCGGTCTGGAGGGCACCGGTGAGGTCCGGCTGCGCGACCTGGTCAAGGAGTCGTTGCGGATGCGCCCGTCCCGCCTGATCGTCGGCGAGGTCCGGGGCGAGGAGTGCCTGGATCTGTTGCTGGCTTTGAACTCAGGCCTCCCCGGGCTATGCACAATCCACGCGAATTCGGCGCGGGAATCCCTGGCCAAGATGTGCACTCTGCCGTTGCTTGCAGGGGAGAACATCGGGTCTCGCTTCGTACTGCCGACGGTGGCGGCGTGTGTGGATCTGGTCGTACATCTCGGGTTCAGAGGCGATGGCCAGCGGCGGGTACGCGAGATCGTCGCGGTCGGCGGGCGCATCGAGGACCAGATCATCGAGACCGAGACTGTGTTCCAGAGCCTCGAGGGCCAGTTGGTCCGGGCCGAGGGTCAGTTACCCCATCCGGAACGATTCGAGCAGGCCGGATACTCGCCGCACGCGCTGCTGCGAGGTGGTGCTTGATGGGGTTGTTGCTCGGCCTGGTGTTCGGGGTCGGCGTACTGCTCATCGTGTGGTCATTTGCAGTACCGCAATGGTCTCGCGAGCCGACCGAGGGCCGGCTGATTCGTGGCAGCCGCGACCTGCTCGCGACCGCTGGTGTGGAGGGTGTCTCGCCGGGAGCATTCATCGGTGCCTGCGTGCTGGTCGGGTTGATCGGGCTTGTGCTGATGGGCGGGATCTCTGGTGCGCTACCGGTCGGACTTGTCTTTGGCGTCCTGGCCGGCGCGGCGCCGGTGGCGCTGTTGCGCGGGCGGGCGCGCCGGCGGCATGCCGAGTTCCGGGAGCTGTGGCCGGACGTGGTCGATAACATTGCCTCGGCCGTCCGGGCCGGGCTGTCGCTGTCGGAGGCGCTGGGCCAGGTCGGCGAGCGTGGGCCGGAGCCCCTGCGCGATGCGTTCCGCCGATTCGGCTCCGACTATGCGTCGACCGGACGGTTCGCGGATTCGCTCGATCGGTTGAAAACGCGGCTGGCTGACCCGGTCGGCGATCGGGTGGTCGAGGCGCTGCGGATCGCGCGTGAGGTGGGTGGCGGTGATCTGGGCCGGCTGTTGCGGTCGTTGTCCGGCTTCCTCCGCGAGGACGCGCGGACCCGGTCGGAGTTGGAGTCGCGGCAGGCCTGGATGCTGAACGGTGCCCGGGTCGCGGTGGCGGCGCCGTGGCTGGTGCTGGGCATGCTGTCGTTCCAGCGCGAGGTGATCGCCCGGTACAACTCGGCGACCGGGGCGATGATCCTGGCGGGCGGAGCAGTGGTCTGCGTTGTGGCGTACCGGTTGATGTTGCGGATCGGTCGGTTGCCGCAGCCGGAGCGGGTGTTGCGATGAGCCCCTGGCTGACTGGTGCGATCCTCGGCACGGCGTTCGGGCTGAGCCTGCTGCTCGTGGTACGCCGGATGCCGTTCTTGCGCCGACCGCCGGTGGACGAGCGGATCTCGCCGTACCTGCGTGACCTGGCCTGGGCGCCGGCTCCGTTCACCCCGGTCGAGTCGAGCTCACCGTTCTACGCGGTGTTCCGGATGTTCGAGCCGTCGCTGCGTAGTGGTGCGTCCCGGCTCGAGCGGTTGCTCGGTGGCACCGCATCGATCCGCCGGCGGCTGGCCCGCGCGGGTATCGAGCGAACCGTCGAGGAGTTCCGGATAGAGCAGGTCCTGTGGGGTGCCGCCGGATTCGGTGTTGCCCTGCTGGTGTCGCTCGTCGCCTTGTCGGCGGGTGCCAGGAACCCGGTCGGCCTCGCCTTGTTCTGCGCGGTTGCGGGCACGCTCGGCGTACTGTCGCGCGACACGTACCTGTCCTCGCAGGTGAAGCGCCGCGAACGTCGTCTGCTCGCCGAACTGCCGACCGTGGCCGAGTTGCTCGCACTGGCTGTGGCTGCAGGTGAGGGTCCAGCCGCCGCATTGGACCGGGTCGCACGGTCCTGCCGTGGCGAGCTGTCTCTTGAGTTGCAAAGAGTGCTGGCCGCGACCCGCACCGGCGACCCACTGGTCCGTGCGCTGGATCGGCTGGCCGAGCGGACGGGGCTGATCGCGCTGTCCCGCTTCGCCGATGGGCTGGCAGTGGCGTTGGAACGCGGTACGCCATTGGCCGACGTGCTTCGCGCCCAGGCTGGCGACATTCGCGAGGCGAACAAGCGCGAACTGATCGAGTCCGGTGCTCGGCGCGAAGTCCTGATGATGGTGCCGGTGGTCTTTCTGGTGCTGCCGGTCACGGTGGTGTTTGCGTTCTATCCAGGCGTGGTCGGCATTCAACTGATTGCCGGATGATCCGAGGAGATTTGCATATGTCGAGGTTGTTGACATGGTTACTTGCGCCGCGGCTGGCCGAGTCCGAGCGTGGCGACGTACCCGGGTGGGTCTTGATCACGCTGATGACCGCTGGACTCGTGGCGGCACTGCTCGCGGTCGCCAAGCCCCAGCTCACCTCGATCTTCGAACACGCGATGGACCTTGTGAACCTGTGACCAGGCTGCGTTCCGAGCGGGGGTCGGCGGTCGTCGACTTCGTGCTCGTCTCGGTGATCGTGGTGCCGTTGTTCCTTGGCGTATTGCAAGTCGGGCTGTTCCTGTACGTCCGTACCACGGTGATCGCGGCCGCGTCCGACGGAGCACGGCTGGCGGCGACCGCCGACCGCGGACCCGACGACGGCGTTGCGCGGACCGAGTCGATGATCGCGGGCGCTGTCTCGGCACGACTGATCGACTCGGTGGAGGCGCACACCATCGACGTCGACGGCCGTCCGGCGGTCGAGATCGTGGTCCACGGTCATATGCCGGCCCTTGGCCTCTGGGGTCCGTCGGTCGAGTTCACCGTTCGCGGCCACGGCATCGAGGAGGTGCCGTGAGGGATCAACGCGGCAATGCGGTTGTGGAGTTCTCGTGGCTCGCGATCCTGTTGCTGCTCCCGCTGCTGTACGTGATCCTCGCCGTCTTCGACGTCCAGCGGCACGCGTACGGCGCGACCGCCGCGGCTCATGCCGCCGGGCGGGCCTTCATACTCGTCCAGCGCGGCGAGGGTGAGGACGTCGCCCGCGAGCGGGCGTTAGAAGCGGCGAAGGTGGCGATGGCCGATCAAGGCGTTCAGATCGTACCGTCGGACCTCGACATCACATGCGACCCGGCTTGTCTGCAACCGGGCTCGATCGTGACGGTACGGCTGCAAACGCAGGTCCCACTCCCGCTGCTGCCCGACGTCATCGGCGACGACCGGCCGTCGATCCGAGTGACGGCCCGGCACGTCGAGACGTACTGCCAGTTCTGCGCCGCGGGCGGCTCATGAAGACCCGGGACGAACGCGGCCAGCTCACCTTGCTGATCATCGGCTTCACCGCGATTGTGCTGCTCCTGCTGGCGGTGGTGACCGATGCCTCCAAAGCCTTCCTGGTACGCCGCGACCTGGCCCAACTCGCCGACGGAGCCGCTCTGGCCGGCACTCGCGGCGTGTCCGACTCGATCGTTGCCGACGGCATCGAGCTCAGCCAGTCCGCCGCCGAGCACAAGGTCGCCGCCTACCTGGACTCGGTCGACCGAGGTGGCTACGCCAACCTGACCTGGGCAGTGACCGTCGCCGGTGCCGAGGTGACCGTTCACCTCCAAGCCGTCGTCGCCTTGCCCTTGGTGATGCCCGGCACGTCTAGCACCGCGACCGTCTCCGCCGACAGCTCGTCCGTGCTCAGCCAGGGCTGATGATCTCGTCGTCGACGTGGGCGGCGAACTCCTGGCTACGCACCTCGGCGATCTGTTCGTATCGGGTGATCCGGTCCTCCCAGTCGGTCTCGATACCGAACGCGGCCGCGGCGAAGTTGACCTGCCGTACCGCGTCAGTCATCTCCTCGACCCGATCCGGCGTCACCACTCGTACCGGGTTGCCCACGGCAACCGTCATGGGCGCGACGAAGAACTCGTCCGGCAGCACCGCATCGGCGTGCACGAGCGCACCAACGGCGACGACGGCACCGGCACCCAGCCGAGCACCTTGCAGGACGGTCGCGCCGGTGCCGAAGTAGACGCACCGGCCGATGTCGCAGCCGAGCAGCGTGGTCTGCGGGCCGACGAACACGTGGTCACCGAGGACGACCGGGCGCTGTATACCGGCGACGGCGGTCGCACGTAGCACCGCGTTCTCAGCGACGATCGTCGCCTCGCCCACCGTGATCGACGATCCCTCTGCGTCCAGCACGGCGCCGTACATGACCCGCGCCCGCCGCCCGATCCGCACATCTCCAACCACGGTGGCGTTCGGCGCCACATAAGCCGTGGGGTCGACCACCGGCGTCTTCTCACGATGTCTGATCAGCATCCCCCTACGCTCCCACGGCCCGGTCGCATGCCACCCGGTCTGGCCACCCAGCAACATCGGTCGCTCTGGAACAGACGGGGGTGGCATTGAACAAGCTGTGGTGACGTTGTACAGGGCATGCGGTGTTCACCGCCACGTGACCCTGTTCAACGGGTCCGCACCCTGTTCAAAATGCGCGAGCCTGGTCGGCGTCACCGCAGCCTCGCTCCCACGGGTCGGTCGCATGCCACCTGCTGTCGCCGCCGAGCGCGCTAGGTCACAACCTGCGTCGCTCTGGAACAGGCGGAGGTGGCGTTGAACAAGGTGTGGTGACGTCGAACAGGGAGTGCGGTGTTTCACCGCCACCACGCCTTGTTCAGCGTGCCCGCACCCTGTTCAACATGCCCGAGCCTGGTCGGCGTCATCGCAGCCTCGCTCCCTCGGGTCGGTCGCGTTCCACCCGTTCTCGCCGCCCAGCCCGCTACGTCACAACCCGAGTCGCTCTGGAACAAGTGGAGGTGGCGTTGAACAAGGTGTGGTGGCGTTGAACAGGGAGTGCGGTGTTTCACGGCCACCACGCCTTGTTCAGCGTGCCCGCAGCCTGGTTAGCGTCACCGCAGCCTGGCCAGCGTCACCGCAGCCTGGTTAGCGTCACCGCAGCCTGGTTAGCGTCACCGCAGCC
>JBKPSJ010000229.1:0-12086 GCA_046765875.1 Actinomycetota bacterium | reverse complement strand
GTGTCGGCCCACCAGGTCCGAGCCGCGATACGCCGGTACCCGCACCACCCGCATATCGTCCAGGCCCGCGAACTGGCGCGATTGATCGATCCCAGGGCTGAGTCGCCGGGTGAGTCGTGGTTGCGGCTGCGGATGATCGATGCCGGCTGCCCGCCTGTCGAGCCGCAGGTCGCGGTGCGGGGTTACCGCGTCGACCTGGCCTTCCGACATTCGATCCCGGACGGCCGCAGACTTGCGTTGGAGTACGACTCCGATCTATGGCACAGCGATCCAGGGTCGATTCGACGCGACGCGCAAACGGGCGGCCCGGATCGAGGCGGATGGATGGGTTGTGCTGTCGGTCGGACGTGGCCAGGTTTGGGGTACGGATCCGGCGCTGGAGTACGCCGTCGGCGATCTGCTCGAGGTTCAGCCGAGGCTCCCGCGGCGGTGGTGACCAGAAGCGTCCAATGACCGCCTACTTGTCGATGTCGCCTACTACGAAGAACATGCTGCCGAGGATGGCGATCATGTCGGCGACTACGCAGCCCGGGAGCATTTCCGGGAGGACGGCGATGTTGTTGAAGCTGGCCGAGCGGAGTTTCATCCGCCACGGGGTCTTGTCGCCTCGCGACACCAGGTAGTACCCGTTGATGCCCAGCGGATTCTCGGTCCACGCGTATGTCTGGCCCTCCGGCGCCTTGAGGATCTTCGGCAGCCGTACGTTCACCGGTCCCGCCGGCATCGACAGCAGCCGGTTCAGGCAGGCGTCGGCGAGATCGAGCGACACCTTCACCTGCTCCAGCAGGACGTTGAACCGGGAGTAGCAGTCGCCGTCAGTACGGGTCACCACCCTCAGCACTTGAGCGTCGGCCAGTTCCTGGTACGCCAGGTACGGCTCGTCGCGGCGCAGGTCCGCGTCGACCCCGGAGGCGCGGGCGATCGGGCCGGACACCCCGTACGACGTGATCAGCTCCGGCGCCAGTACCCCGACGCCCACCGTACGGGCCCGGAAGATCTCGTTGCCGAGGACAAGGTTCTCGATATCGGGCAGCCGCCGGCGTACCGCCTCGACCGCCATCGCGGCACGGCCGAGCCAGCCCGCGGGCAGGTCCTCCTTGAGACCGCCGACCCGGTTGAACATGTAGTGCATCCGGCCGCCGGACAGCTCCTCCATCACCGCCTGGACCGTCTCGCGCTCGCGGAACGCGTAGAAGATCGGGGTGATCGCGCCGAGCTCCAAGGGGTACGAGCCGAGGAACATCAGGTGGTTGAGGACCCGGTTGAGCTCGGCCATCAACGTACGGATCCATATGGCGCGCGAAGGCACCTCCAGGCCCATCATCCGCTCGACCGCCAGCACCACGCCGAGCTCGTTGGAGAACGCCGACAGCCAGTCGTGCCGGTTCGCCAGCACGATGATCTGCCGGTAGTCGCGGACCTCGAACAACTTCTCCGCGCCGCGGTGCATGTACCCGACGATGGGCTCGCACCTGACGATCCGCTCGCCGTCCAGAGTGATCCGCAACCGCAGTACACCGTGTGTCGCCGGGTGCTGCGGGCCGATGTTCAGCACCATGTCGGTCGTCGCGAGCTCGGGGCGGCCGCCGCGCTCGTACCCGAAGCCCGCGGCGCCCGCGCCGATCCCGACGACCTGCTCGCTGGTCACCCGCCCAGGCTAGCGGCGATCGCTTCCTGCCAGGACGCCAGGAACGCCGGATAGCCCGCGGCGAACTCGTCCAGCCCGGCCTGGGCGTCGTCGGAGAGCGCGGTCAGCGTGTACGTCACGGTCGCCCGGGTCTGCTCCGGCGTACCGGCGAGCGAGACCGACACCAGCCCGGCGCGGTCGCCCGGTGTGGTGCGGGCGTACCGCACGAACCGGCCGGGCTCGGCGTCGAGCACGATCCAGGTGGTGGCGCCGGTGACGAAGACCGTGCCGACCTCGGTGTCGTCGGCCAGACCTGCCGGGTACCGCGGGTCCCAGTGGCCGCCGGCCCAGGCTCGCTCGCCCTCCGGTGTGAAGCAGGCGTACGCCCGCAGTGGCGGCAGGTCGACCAGGACCTCGCCGGTGAGTTCGACTGTCATCAGCGCTCCCGTAGTTTGTGCGCGTCGGCAGCGGTCAGCCGCAGGCCGTACACGTCCTTGAGTTGCTCGACCTTTGCCCGGGTCTCGGCGCTCAGCGGCGCCTTGCCCTCGAAGGCGTGCAGCGCTATCCCCTCGACCAGCTCACCGAGCGGGATGTCCAGGTACTCGGCCAGGCCCTTGAGCACCTTGAGCAACCGGCGCTCGATCCGCAGCCCGGTCTGTGTACGCTCCACTGTTACCATGGTAACAAGATAACACGGCAATGACCGCGAGCATGACACGCTGGGGGTGTGAACGACCTCTTCGCCCCGGCCGACGTCGCGTGGACGCCGGTGTCCCCGAAGCTCGCCAAGCTCCGTCTGGTCAGTGCCACGATCGGCTGTGCACTGGTCGCGCTCGTCGTCGCGCTGCCGCTGGGGTTGTTCGCCGGCTGGCCGTGGGCGGTGCTCACGCTGGTCGTGCTGCTGGTGGCGTACGTCTGGGGCTGGATCCTGATCGGCCGCAACCAGCGCTCCTGGAAGTACGCCGAACGCGAGGACGAGTTACTGGTGACGCACGGGGTGATGTTCCGCGAACTGGTGGTGGTGCCGTACGGGCGGATGCAGTTCGTCGACGTCACCGCCGGGCCGCTGGAACGGGCGTTCGGGCTGGCCACGGTCGAACTGCACACCGCGACGCCGGCCACCGACGCGAAGATCCCCGGCCTCACCCCGGAGGAGGCGGCCCGGCTGCGCGACCGGCTGTCCGCGCTCGGACAGGCCCAGGCGTGGGGCCTATGAGCACCGACGAGCCCGCCGGGCACGACGATCCAGGACCGCGGTCGGTCGGCACCACCGCGACTCCCGAGAGCCAACAGACTCCGACCTCGACCGCCCGGGTGATCGAGGGGCCGACGCGGGTGCACCCGCTGACACCGTTCGTGAAGGGCTGGGGTTACTTCGTCGGCACGTTCGTCGTGCTGGCGCAGAACGAGGACCTGCGCCACGAGCTGACCCTCGCCTCGCTCGCGCTGCTGGGCGTGTTCGCCGCCGGCGTGATCCTCGGCGCCTTGTCTTGGTGGTTCACCAAGTACCAGCTGACCGAGGAAGCCTTGCGGGTCGACACCGGGTTCCTGTTCCGGCGTACCCGGATCATGCGGTTCGACCGGTTGCAGGCGATCGACGTGGCGCAGCCGTTCGTACCACGGATCTTCGGGCTGGCCGAGCTGCGGATGGACGTGGCCGGCGGAGGCGGCAGCGACGGCCGGCTCAGCTACCTGATGCTCGCCGACGCGCGCCGGTTGCGGGCCACGCTGATCGCGACCGCGTCGCGGCTGGAGAAGGATTCGCTGCATCCCGAGACCATGGAGGCGCCGCAGCGCGACCTGATCTCGGTACCGACCAAGCTGTTGCTTGGGGCAACGTTGCTCTCGTCGACTGTGGTCGCGTCCTTCGGCGGACTGGTCACCCTGGTCGCGGCGACGATGCTGTCCGACCGGCACATCGGCCTGTTCGCCGCGCTGCCGCTGGCGCTCGGCGTGTTCCAGCCGATCTGGAAACAGGTCATCGGCAACCACGGGTTCACCGTCTCGGAGTCGCCGGACGGGCTGCGAACCAAGCGCGGGCTGCTCGACCTGCAGCGGCAGACCGTACCGCCGGGCCGGGTCCAGGGCCTGGTGATTTCCGAGCCGATCCTGTGGCGGCTGCTCGGCTGGGGGAGAGTCGACCTCGACATCGCCGGTGTCGCCGGCAGCCGCGAATTGGACGACGCGTCGAATGGTACGCAGCTGCTGCCGGTCGGCGGCCGCGGCGAGATCTCCGCCCTGCTGCACCGGGTGCTTCCCGGGATGGAGCTGGACCGGATCGAGTTGCACCGGGCGCCGGAGCGGGCGCGGTGGCTGCGCCCGATCGGCTGGCGCTACCTGGCGTACGGCTACGACGAGCAGGTGCTGGTAACGACCCGCGGCTGGGTGAACCGGCGTACCTCGGTCGTGCTGCACCACAAGACGCAGTCGGTGCGGCTGGCGCAGGGCCCGCTGCAGCGCGCGCTGCGACTGGCGCATGTGCACATCGACACCCCGGTCGGGCCGGCGGACGCGGTCGCACTCCATCGCGACCAGCAAGAGGCGGCGGCACTGCTCGAACAGCAGGCCGACCGGGCTCGGCAGGCTCGCCGGGCTGACGACGAGACCGCCTGAGGTGAGCGGTCGACGGCGGCTGACGATCGTCGCTGCGGTGGTACTGGCCGCCGTCGTCCTGGCCGGCGCCGCGCTGTATCGCTGGGCCAGCCAGGACAACGCCGACGTGATCCCGCCGCCGCTGGCCGGAGTCACCCGGTATGACGTCCAGCACGGCCAGGACCACACGAAGGGCACCGTGCAGTACCCGCAGACTCCGCCGGTCGGTGGCCCGCACAACCCGAGGTGGCAGAACTGCGGCTTCTACGGCCGCACCGTGCAGAACGAGCTCGCCGTGCACTCGCTGGAGCATGGAGCGGTCTGGATCACCTACCGCGCGCCGCTACCCGAACAGGCCCGGCAGGCACTGATCGATCTCGCGAAGTCGAACAACTACGTGCTGGTCAGCGCGTACGACAACCTGCCGGCCCTCTTCGTCGTGTCCGCGTGGCGACATCAGCTCGAGCTGGACACCTTCGACGAGGCCCGGATAGACGAGTTCGTCAGGGTCCCGGTGGTACGACGGCACCCGAGCCGGTGGCGCCTGCCGAGGTGGTGTCGGGCGGCCCGACGCCTACTGACGGTCCACCCGGATCCAGGCGAATCCGCCGAGGCCGGCCGGGTCGAGGAGTTCCGCTGCTTCCCCTGCGGCCGACAAGCCGGCCAGGTAGCGCTGAGGATCCGATGTCGCCAGCGCGTGGTCCGGCCGGGTTGCGTCGATGCCCAGCGCCCGCAGCGAGTCCCGCTGGCTCGTCACCGTCCCGCCGACCGCCGCAGCGACCGAGTCGAGCGCCACGTGCGCGGTGATGTCGCAACTGCCGTCCGGCTCCGGCGCGCACTCGCGGCCATTGCGGTACCCGGTCAACGTCCCGTACGGCGGACGGTCGTCACGTACGTGTCCGTAGTCGATCGCGATCGCCGTACCGTGGTCCAGCCGACCCACGACCTCAGCCCAGGCTTGATCGCGAGGCAGGCCGATCTCAGCGCGGCCCTCGTCCAGCGGCCACCACTCGGACAGCCACTCGAGGTCATTGCCCTCGACAACAGGTCCGGGTGAGCCGTCGGCGAGTACGTACCGCGGACCGTCGTCCATGACCACGACCTCGCAAGGGATGTTATCCAGCCACTCGTTGGCGATCACCAACCCGTTCAGACGCTGTGGAAAATCCGAGTCGAGCTCGATCGAGACGACAGATATCTCCGGAGCCAGCCGGGCGACTGCGGCCGCGAGCTCGCCCCGCCCGGCGCCGATGTCGGTGATCGTGGTGGTCCCGATCTGCTGGGCGAGCCGAACGATCGCGGCGGCGAACTGCGGCGACGCATGCACCGAGGTACGGAAGTGGTCAGCCGGTGCGTGCTGGCGGTAGAACCCGTCCGGGCCGTAAAGGGCCTGCTGCCAGGCCTGCCTGAAGGTCACGGCCATGACGATCGAGGACCGACGAGCGGGACCCGGCCGCGCTCGTGCCAGACGCCGTCGGCTGTCGGTGCATAGATCGCCAGATGATCGACGGGGACCCGCGGCGGCTGCTCGATTGCCAGTGCCACCTCGACGTCGGCGAGCACCGCGACTCCACCCATGGCCGAGACCGTGAGGTGTGGGCGCGGGTCCGGGTGGCCGCCGCCGTACGCGGGGAACTCGGGGAACGCGGTGCCGACGGCCCGGAGCAATCCGGTCAGATCGGGTTCGGGCTCGAGGTACACCACGCCGTTGGAGAACAGACCCGCGGAGCCGAAGCACAGGTCGACCGGTCCGAATCCGGCGACCGCCCCGGCGAGTCGCTCGCGGGCTTCGGCGTCGTCCGGATCGCGGGCCCACGGCACCAGTACCGTCACGTGCGGTGGGACCTGATCGGCGATCGGCATATCGGACAGGTCATCGTACGAGACGGTCCGCCAGCGGTCCGTGTACCCGGCCAGCTCGCGAACCGAGATCAGCACGGCCGACGTCCATTCGCCCACCCGGGCATTGTTCCGCAGGCCGGGCGCGAGAGGGTGGGGGCGTGCAGATCGGGGTTGTCGGAGCCGGCCGGGCCGGGAGCGTGCTCGGTACGGCGCTGCGGAACGCGGGCCACGAGCTCACCGGTGTGACCGCGCGATCGGCGGCCTCGCGGGAACGTGCCGAGCGGCTGCTGCCCGGCGTACCCGTGGTCGAACTCACGACCCTGTCCGCATCGGCGGCGATACTGATCCTTGCTGTGCCCGACGACGCGATCGCCACGGTCGCCGGTGAGCTCGATGTCCGAGAGGACAAGTACGTCGTCCACCTGTCCGGCGCGCACGGGCTGGCCGTACTGGCCGCGGCAGCACCGGCGACTCCGGTCGCCTTGCATCCGCCGATGACATTCACCGGTACGGCGCTCGACGTGGACCGGGTGCCCGGCATCACCTTCACCGCGACCGCGCCGGAC
Organism: Actinomycetota bacterium; assembly: GCA_046765875.1. Lineage (GTDB taxonomy): Bacteria > Actinomycetota > Actinomycetes > Propionibacteriales > Kribbellaceae > DASRHY01. The sequence goes on along the minus strand of JBKPSJ010000229.1, from coordinate 5,459 downwards.
TACGCACGCGGGCTGGTCGAGGACCTGGTCAAGAGCCTCGGAGCCGGGGTCCAGTGGGTCGCCGAGGAGCACCGGGCGGCGTACCACGCGGGTGTCGTGCACGGCTCGAACTACCTGGTCGCGCTGGTCGAGCAGGCCTCGGAGGTGCTGCGCGGCGCCGGGATCGAGGACCCGGTGGCGACGCTCCGGCCGCTCATGACGGCGTTGATCGACAACGCGCTGCGGGACGGACCGGCCGCGCTCACCGGGCCGATCTCGCGCGGCGACGTCGAGACCGTACGAGCTCACCTCGCCGTGCTGCCTGCGGATGTCCGGCAGACGTACATCGCGCTGGCCTTGGCGACCGCCGACATCGCCGTCCGCGCCGGAAGGCTGGACGCGGACACCGCGGACAGGCTTCGCTTGGTACTGGTGGATCAGGAGACCGGAAGGGGCGAGCGGTGAGACTGACCCAGACCAAGGCAGAGCTGCGGGCCGCGAGCGCGGTACGGCGACGCGCGGTCGTGATGACGATGGGTGCCCTGCACGGAGGGCATGCCGCCCTGCTCCGCGAGGCCCGCGAGCGGGTCGGGCCGGACGGCAGCGTGGTGCTGACGATCTTCGTGAACCCGCTCCAGTTCGGGCCCGCGGAGGACTTCGACACCTACCCGCGCACCCTGGCGGCCGATCTGGCGGTGGCGAAGGCCGAGGGTGTCGACCTGGTTTTCAATCCGTCCCGCGAGGAGCTGTATCCGCAGGAGCCGACGGTCACGATCCACCCGGGCCCGCTCGCCGACGAACTCGAGGGCAAGAGCCGGCCCGGCCACTTCGCCGGCGTGCTCACCGTGGTGTCGAAGATGCTGCACCTGACCGCGCCGGACATGGCCCTGTTCGGTGAGAAGGACTACCAGCAGCTCACCCTGATCCGCGCGATGGTGACCGACCTGGACCTCGACGTCGAGATCGTCGGCGTACCGACGGTACGGGAGCGGGACGGACTGGCGCTGTCGTCACGGAACCGGTTCCTGGACGAGACCCAGCGGCACGAGGCGCTGGCGCTGCACCGGGCCCTGGTCGCCGGGGCAAAGGCCGGCGCACACGGCCCGGACGCGGTACTCGAGGCCGCGCACGCCGAGCTCGACGACGCCCCGGGGATCGGCCTGGACTACTTCGCCCTCCGGGCGCCCGATCTGGGCCCGGTGGTGGCGCCGGGCGAGGCGCGGATGCTGGTCGCTGCACGGGTCGGGCCCACCCGTCTCATCGACAACATGTCCGTCACCCTCCGCTGAAGTCCTTCGGTACGGTCGCCTGATGGAAACACCCGCAGTTCCCCGGCGACTGGCCGCGCCCGCGCCGGGCTGGACCGACGAGGCCGACGTGGTCGTGATCGGGTCCGGTATCGCGGGACTGACGGCGGCGCTTCGGTCGCGACCGGCGGGCCGGGTGCTGGTGGTGACCAAGGATGTGATCGCGTCCGGCTCGACCCAGTGGGCACAGGGCGGGATCGCCGCCGCGCTGGACCCCGGCGACAGCCCTGAGCAGCATCGGCTGGACACCCTGACCGCCGGTGCCGGGCTGTGCGACCCAGATGCGGTCCAGACACTGGTGACCGAGGGCCCGGACGCGGTCCACGAGCTGATCGCGCTCGGCGCGGAATTCGACCGGACGCCGTCCGGCGAGCTGGCGCTGACCCGCGAGGGCGGGCACCACCGCAACCGGATCGCGCACGCCGGCGGCGACGCGACCGGCGCCGAGATCGAGCGCGCCCTGGTCACGGCGGTCCGCGGTGCGCCGGAGATCCGGATCATCGAGCACGCGCTGGTGCTCGACCTGCTGACCGCGGCCGACGGCGCCGTCGCCGGGGTCACGCTGCACGTGATGGGCGAGGGCCAACTCGACGGCGTCGGCGCGATCCGCTGCCGTGCGGTGGTGCTGGCGACCGGTGGGATGGGCCAGTTGTACGCCGCCACCACGAACCCGAGCGTGTCCACCGGAGACGGTGTGGCGCTGGCGCTGCGGGCCGGTGCGACGATCCGCGATCTGGAGTTCGTCCAGTTCCACCCGACGGTGCTGTGGCTGGGCAGGTCCGCGAAGGGCCAGCAGCCGCTGGTCTCAGAGGCGGTCCGCGGCGAGGGCGCGTTCCTGCTCGACGCCGAGGGCAACCGTTTCATGCAGGGGCAGCACGAACTGGCCGACCTGGCACCGCGCGACGTGGTCGCCAAGGCGATCACCCGGCAGATGTTTGCCACCGGCAAGGACCATGTGTTCCTGGACGCGCGGGCGTTCGGCGAGGAGAAGTGGCGGGTGCGGTTCCCGACCATCCTGGCGTCCTGCCGGTCGCACGGGATCGACCCGGTGCACGACCTGATCCCGGTCGCACCGGCCTGCCACTACTCGTCCGGCGGGGTGTGGACCGACCTCGACGGCCGGAGCACCGTGCCCGGGTTGTACGCCTGCGGTGAGGTCGCCTGTACCGGCGTACACGGCGCGAACCGGCTGGCGTCGAACTCGTTGCTCGAGGGTCTGGTGTTCGCGCGCCGGATCGCGGCATCGCTGGCCGCCGGGCTGCCGGATCCGCAGGAGCCCGGAACCGACGACCGTCCGGCGGGACTGGTCGACAGTGGCGACGTAGAAGACCTGCAGCGCGTGATGACCATCGGTGCCGGGGTGATCCGGAGCGCGGGCGGACTGGCCGACGCGGCGGCGGGGCTGGCCAAACTGATCGCGCGCGGGTCCGACCGACCCGGTACACCGTCGTGGGAGAAGACCAACCTGGTCACCGTCGGCTCGGCGCTGATCGCCGCGGCTGTGACCCGCGAGGAGAGCCGCGGCTCGCACTGGCGCGAGGACCACCCCGACCGCGACGACCGGCACTGGCTGGGCAGTATTGACGTGACCCTCGGCGGCGAAGGTGTAGCGCGCCCCCAGGCGACCTTCGTACCTCGAGCCGGGACCTGACGGGACTTCACGACTATGGACGACCTGCTGGACAGGCGCTGGGTGGCGGATCTCATCCGCGCGGCGCTGGACGAGGACCTGGCCGGCGGCGTGGACGTCACCAGCGTCGCGACCATCCCGGAGAACCAGCGCTCCACCGCCGACTTCGTGGCCCGCGCCGACGGCGTCGTGGCCGGGCTCGAGGTGGCCGAGACGGTGCTGCGGATCGTGGCCGGCGACCAGATCAGCACCGAGCGCAAGGTCAGCGACGGTACGCCGGTCCGCGCGGGTCATGTGCTGCTGACGGTGACCGGCCCGACCCGGGATCTGCTGACCGCCGAACGCACCGCGCTGAACCTGCTGTGCCACCTGTCCGGCGTGGCGACATTGACCGCCCGCTGGGTCGCGGCGGTCGACGGCACCGGGGCGAAGATCCGCGACACCCGCAAGACGATGCCGCTGCTGCGCAGCCTGGAGAAGTACGCGGTGCGCTGTGGAGGTGGCTTGAACCATCGGATGTCGCTGTCCGACGCCGCGCTGATCAAGGACAACCACGTTGTCGCCGCGGGCGGTGTCGCCGAAGCGTTCGTTGCCGTACGCACCGAGTTCCCGAACGTACCGGTGGAGATCGAGGTCGACACGGTCGAGGACGCGGTGCACGCGGTCGAGGCCGGTGCGGACCTGATCCTGCTCGACAACATGCCGGTGGATCAGTTGCGCCAGGCGGTCCAGAAGGTCGACGGCCGGGCCAGACTCGAGGCCTCCGGTGGTCTCACCCTCGACCGGGCCCGCGAGGTCGCCGAGACCGGTGTCGACTACCTGGCCGTCGGGGCGCTGACCCACTCCGCTCCCGTGCTCGACATCGCCATGGATCTGCGGGCGGGATCCTGATGCTGCTCGCGATCGCCACCGAGAACACCCGTACCGTCGTCGGACTGCTGGACGGCGACCGGGTTGAGCGCACATGGAGGGTCGGCACCGACGACCGGCGCACCGCCGACGAGTGGGCCGTGCTGCTGACCGGCCTGATCAAGGACGCCGAGATCGATGGGGTGGCGGTGTGCTCGGCGGTGCCGAGCGTGCTGCACGAACTACGCGAGGTCGCGAGCCGGTACTTCGCCGGTGTCCGGGCGGTGATCGTCGAGCCCGGCGTCAAGACCGGCCTGCCGGTGCTGATGGACAACCCGCGCGAGGTCGGCACCGACCGGATCGTCAACGCCGTCGCGGCGGCCGCGCTGTACGGCGGGCGCGGGCCGTGCATCGTCGTCGACGTGGGCACCGCCACGACGTACGACGTGGTGAGTGCGAAGGGCCAGTACATCGGCGGCGTGATCGCACCGGGCATCGAGATCTCACTGGACGCACTGCGGATGCGCGCGGCCCAGTTGCGCAAGGTCGAACTCATCCGACCACGCGCGGTGGTGGCGCGGAACACGATCGAGGCGCTGCAGTCCGGCGCCGTCTTCGGCGCGGCCGGCCAAATCGATGGCATCGTCGGACGGATCCTCACCGAGCAGGGCTGGCGTGCCGAAGATGTGACCGTTGTCGCGACCGGCGGACTGGCGGCGCTAGTGATCGCCGACTGCCCCGCGATCGACAAGCACGAGCCGTGGCTGACGTTGCTCGGTCTACGGCTCGTGTTCGATCGGAACGCCTGAGTACCAGCCTTTCAGGGAGATCCCCAAAGTCGCCGAAATGATCTTGCCGGTGGAACGGCGAGCGCCCCACCATGAGGTGACCGCACCGGGGCTGGGCATGGTGCGGCGACTCGTGATCCTGAGGGGGAACCATGAGGTCCACGTATCGCGTGCTCGCCGGGCTGGTCGCGCTCGGCGTCGTCCTGCAGGCTTCGTTCATCGCCGGCGCCTGGTTCGGCGTCATCAAGGACATCGACGACGGAGCCGTGCTCGACAAGAACTACAACGGCAATATAGGCCACTTGCTGCACAGCATCTTCGGCCAGGGGATCATCCCGCTGCTCGGGTTGCTGCTGCTGATCATCTCGTTCTTCGCCAAGGTGCCGGGCGGGGTGAAGTGGGCGGCGAGCGTGTTCGGCCTGATCGTGCTGCAGGTGATGCTCGCGTTCCTGTCGTTCGGCGTACCGCAGATCGGGTTTCTGCACGGAATCAATGCGCTCGCGCTGTTCACCGTGGCGGTGCTAGCGTCGCGGCGGGCCGCCGGGGCCGCGCCGGTGGGCGAGGCCGCGGGCGCGCCGGCGACCGACGCGACGGTGTAGCCGCCGCCGCAGTGGCGGGTCGTTGCCGGCGCTCGCGAACCCGGGCCCACCGTGATGGGGCCGACCGCCGACATCGAGAGGACGACCATGAAGTCCGCGTACCGCACGCTGTGCCATCTGGTATCGCTGGGAGTGGTGCTGCAGGCGGCTTTCATTGCCCTAGGCACCTTCGGCATCTTCCACGACGCCGACAACGGAAGCGTCTTCGACAAGAACACCGACCCCAACTTCGGCCAGATCGCACACAGCATCACCGGCCAGATCCTGATCCCATTGGTTGCGATCGCGCTGCTGATCCTGTCGTTCT
>JBKPSJ010000228.1:0-15872 GCA_046765875.1 Actinomycetota bacterium | reverse complement strand
CCGTAGGTGACGATCAGCTTCGGGGTGTTCTCGTTCTCGCCGTTGTAGGCGTACTCGGCCGCCTCGTAGCGCGGACCGCCCCGTCCGAGCGTCGCCTCGTCCGCCGCCTTGAGCATGAAGCCGTAGTTCGGCTGCGTGCCCGAGACCCACGACTGCACGATGCTCTTCACGTCGTACGCGTGCCAGACATTCGCCTGGTTGACGCCCTTGGTGGCGGTGCCGCCAAGTTCGCCGAGTGCGGTGTTGATCGAGTTCCAGGTGACGGTCGACTCGTCCCAGTTCGCGGTCACCCGGTGCGCCTCGAGCGGCACGGAGTACGAGCCGGTCGTGTGGTCCTGATCGAAGTACATCTGCAGCGAGGCCGAGCTGATCGTCGTACCGGTCGGGATGGTTCCGAGGCTGAATTTGACCAGGCTTCGGGCCTTGCCGGTCGTCGTCGTCCCCACCGACAGCCGCCAGCTACCGTCGAAGTTGGACGCCGCGTCGTCTGAGATGATCATCGCGTCCTGCGACTGGGTGACCGTCGGCTGGATCTTGATCGTCGGGTCGATCACCACCGGGTACTTGCGGTGCGGGTCCGCCAACCAGCCGCGGTCCGCACGGACCACGAGGCTCTTGCCGTCCGCGGACAGCTCCTGACTGACCTTCGGGCTCCACACCGAGCCGTACGGCGAGCCGCGGTCGGGGGTGCTGTCGGTCATGTACGGCTTCGGGATCGTCGCCACCGCGGGGCCCTCGCCGTCGGCGCGGTACAGCGCGATCGAGCCGTTCGGCTGGCGCACAGGGTGCAGCCCGGCCAGATCCAGCCGGAAGGTGTACGTCGGGTCGGCCGGCGGCTTCACCAGCACGATCCGCTCCTTGAGCTCGGTCGGCGTGACCTGGTAGCTCACGTCCGCGCCGGGCAGTGCGCCGCGGTAGGTGGCCTCGTTCCCGCGAACCCGCGGGATCACCGCGGTCGTGGCGGTGGTGCCGAGGCCTATGGAGGTGCCGTCGTACTCCATGCGCACCATGCGGTCGGTGCGATCGCCGAAGTAGCTGCGGAAGGTGTTCTTCTCCACCCCGCGCTGGAAGCCGGCTCGGCCGGTACCGACGATCCGGGGGTCCAGCGGTTGATAGCTGCCGCCGGGGTCGCGGTAGTTGACCTGGGTGCTGGAGATCTCGGCCTGGACGCGCCCATCGGACAGCTGATAGTACCGACCGGTCGCGGTACGGCGGCCGGTCAGCTCACGAACCCGGTGTGCCTTCGGGTCGGGCTTGGCCACCGTCGTGTTCTCGTGGGTCGGTACCGAGATCGGCGCCAGCGGTCTGTCGGGCGGCCGCCAGTTCGGGTGCGGCTTGAGCGCCTCCGGTGCCGCCGGCTTGGAGGGCCCAGACCGGTCCTGAGCGGCCATCGCGGTCATCCCCGGCGCGAGCCCGAACAGGACGGTGGACACGGCTATCGAGACAGACAGGATCCGGCTTGGACGCACGGCAGATCACGCTCCTGGGCGGTGGAGGAGGAACCGTGCGGAGAGCCTAGGCACAGAAGGTATTACCCTCGATACTTTCCGGATACATTGATGAATCAGTACCTGCAGAAACACATGCGGCCGTGGTCCTTGTGACCGCGGCCGCGACGCATTTGTGAGGTGAGCGGGAGGGTGCCCGGGACGGGAGTCGAACCCGTACGCCTTGCGGCTGCGAGGTTTAAGCTCGCTGCGTCTGCCGTTCCGCCACCCGGGCGACGCCACCCCAACCTACTGAGGGTACTCGGGATGGACGGCGCCGGGGAGTCGAGTGAGGACGTCCAGGCGGTGGGCGTGTATCAGGGCCGCGAGCCGGGCGCCTCCCTCGATGGAGAGGTGACCGAGACGAAGGCGGCGCGCATGCAGACCACCCCTGGAACCGGAGCCGACACCGAGGTCGAACTTCTTGCGGTCGGCGCGGGCCCCTCGAACCTCGGGCTCGCGGTGGCCCTGGAGGAACTGGCGCCCGACCTCGCCGAGCAGACCCTGATCGTGGAGAAGAACGAGACGATCGAGTGGCAGCAGGGCATGCTGATGCCCTGGGCGACCAGCCAGGTGTCCTTCCTCAAGGATCTGGTCACCCAGCGAGATCCGCGCAGCAGGTTCTCGTTCCTCAATCATCTGTACGAGACCGGCCGGCTGGACGAGTTCGTCAACATGAGCACGTTCACGCCTTTCCGGATCGAGTTCGCCGGTTACTTGCGCTGGGTCGCCGAACAGTTGACCAAGGTACGGATCCGGCTCGGCTGCGGGTGTGTATCGGTACGGCCTCAGCGCGACGAGTCCGGGGCGCTGACCGGGTGGGTCACGACGATGAGCGACGGTACGACGGTGGGCAGCCGCTTCGTGGCGTTCGGCGTCGGGCGCGACCCGCACATCCCGCCCGTGCTGGCGGCGTTGCCGCGCGCCCGGGTAGTGCACAGCGTCGAGTACCGCCAACGGGTGACGGAGTTGTCCGGCGAACTGCCGTACCGAGTGGCCGTTGTCGGAAGTTCGCAGAGCTCCGCTGAGATGTTCCGGGCGTTGCGCGACGACCTGCCCGACAGCGACGTCGCCTGGCTGATGCGATCGATCGGGCTCAGCTCGGACGAGTCGAGTAAGTTCACCAACGAGTTGTACTACCCGTCGTTCGTCGACGAGTTCTACGACGCTCCGCCCGCCGCGCGGGAGCAGATCCTGCGGGAGATGTACCGCACCAACTACTCCGTCGTGACACCGCCGATGCTCGAGCACCTGTACGCCGAGCGGTACCTGGACCGGTTGACCGAACGCAACGAACGCCGGCTGATCACGATGGTCGACATCACCGCCGCCCGCGAGCAGGACGACGAGGTGGTGCTCCAACTGACCGACCGCAGGACCGGTGCGGTCAGCGAACTGCATCGCGACCTGATCTTCCTCGGCACCGGCTTCGAGGCCCGCATCCCCCGGCTGGTTCGCGAACTGGCCGACAGCCTCGGCCTGGACGGGATCGACGTCACCCGGCAGTACCGCGTCAAGCTCGAGCCGCCGTCCGTCGCGGGCATCTACCTGCAAGGCGTCAACGAGGACACCCACGGCATCTCGGACTCGCTGCTCAGCGTGCTCGCCCAGCGGGCCGAGGAGATCACCCGCGACATCGTCGCGCACCGCACTTCGATAGCGGCTGTATCACCTGTATCAGCCGAGGAGTCGCACGCGCTCTGAAGGGGTGGGAGATCGCCGACCCTGAGGAGAAGACCGGATGTCGACGACCTTGCTCGATCGGTCGGATCAGGTCCGCGACCAGGCGTTCGAGGACCTGCGGGCGGCGATGCCGGCGGCGAACCTCGCCGCCGCGTTCCGCTGCGGCGGCCGGCTGGCCGAGGACCTGCCGCACCGCCCGGACCTGGACAAGAACCTGGTGCTGGTCGCGTTCGGCGGCGGCAAGGACAGTGCGTACATGCTGCGCCTTCGGCGTCCTCGTCGCCGTCCCGCTGTATCCGGAACTGGCCGGGGTGTCGGTGCACAAACTGCCGTTCGCGATCTTCATCGGCACCGCGCTGAGCATCACCGCGTTCCCGGTGCTGGCCCGGATCGTCGAGGACAGCGGGCTGGTCGGCACCCTGCTCGGCACGCTCGCGATGCTGTGCGCCGCGGTCGCCGATGTGCTGGCCTGGTGCGCGCTGGCGATCGTGCTGGCGATGATCCGGTCGGAGGGCCCTGGCTCGGCGTTCGTGGCGCTGGCTCTGACCGTCCTGGCAGGCGCGGGCAGCCTGTTCGTACTTCGGCCGCTGCTGCGATGGCTGGCCACACGCCACGACGCCTCGGTGCCGACGCCGATCCTGGTGCTGCTCGTGGTCGGGCTGATTCTAGGCCTGGCGGCGGCGACCGACAGGATCGGCGTCCACGCGATCTTCGGCGGCTTCCTGGCGGGCCTGGTGTTGCCCAAGGACAGCGTGCCGGTACGCCAGGTGGCCGAGCAGATCGGCGCACTGAACCGGGCTCTGCTGGTCCCGGTGTTCTTCGCCTCGATCGGCCTGCTGACCGACGTATCGGCATCGTTCTCGCAGCCCGCGGTGCTGGCCGGCGGCGCACTCCTGCTGGTCGCGGCGGTGACCGGCAAGTTCCTCGGCGCCGCACCGGTGGCGCTGGCCGGCGGACTGCCGGTTCGATCGGCGATCGGGCTCGGCGCTCTGATGAACGCACGCGGCATCACCGAGATGGTGGTCCTGTCCGCCGGGCTCGGCGCGGGCATCATCAGCCGGGGCGCGTTCACGGTGATGGTCCTGATGGCGCTGATCACGACGATGATGGCCGCTCCGCTGCTGCGCCTGCTCGGCCCGTCGCTGCGTGAGGCACGCCGCAACGAGGAGCCGAACACGATCCGGGCGCCAGCGGTGACGCGCGAGACATCGTTTCGTGATCGATCGGCTACGCCTAGGTGACGCGGGTGGTGATCTGATGAGGCGAGGCAGCGCTGACGACGACCACGCGTGGGTGTGAGTGAGGCACAGGGCCGTTCAAGGTTGCCGAGTGAGGCAGTAACCCGCCTGCATTCGACCAGTTCAGCCGGTGACGAGACCCGTCACCGGCCGAACACACCTGTGTCTGTTCACGCCCGGACGCCGTCGGCCAACGGAACAGCGAAAGGACGTGGAGCGTGACGACGATCTCGCTACGCAGAACCGAGCCGAGGGCCGCGGATCGCCAACCCGATCCGGCCCAGTCACTGGAGGACCTGCTGAAGCGTGCCCTGGCGGCTGACTGGGAGGCCTGGCGCGAGCTGGAGCGCCGGTACGCCCACCTGCTCGTACACACCGCCCGCGGTGTCGGCTTCAACCACAGCGAGGCGGCCGATGTCGCCCAGCTCACCTGGCTGCGACTGTGGCAGCACGGTCACCAGATCCGCGAACCCGAACGGCTGCCGTCCTGGCTGGCCGCCACCGCCCGCCGCGAGGGGCTGCGGGTGGCGCTGGGCCGCAAGCGCTACGTCCTGTACGCCGACCCGACCGGCGAGCGCGGCGAGGGCCCGCGCGCCGCGGTCAACGACATCTACCCGGTCGACGGCGACTACGAGCCCGCCATGGAACAGGCACTGGCCCGGCTGCCGGGCCGCTACCAGACGCTGATCCGGCTGCTGATGTCGGACAGCTGCCCCAGCTACACCGAGGTCGCGACGGCACTCAACCTGCAAATCGGCAGCATCGGCCCGATGCGGATGCGCGCCCTGCAGATGCTGCGCCGCGCCCCGGAGCTGTCAGCCACATAGCCCACCTGGCCACGTCCGTCATCGGTAACCGGCGGCCCGGCGATCGTGGTACTAGCGGCCGACCTTTCAGAGGTAGACCTTGCGCGGGAAGATGGCGTGCGCGCCGGCGACCCGGTCCAGGAACAGCAGACCGGCGCAGTGGTCGATCTCGTGCTGCAACGCCCGGGCCTCGAAGCCGTCTGTCACCACGGTGGCCGCCTCGGTACTCCCCGGCAGGTATCCGGACACCACCAGCCGGGTCGCGCGCCTGACGTCGCCGGTCAGGTCGGGAACCGACATACACCCCTCACGCGCCTTCTCCTTGCGGGTCGCCTCGACGATGACCGCGTTGCACAGCACCACCACGCCATGACACGTACGGGTCTTCGGATGGCCGGTCACGTCGACCGCGAACACCCGAGCCGCCACTCCGACCTGTGGCGCGGCCAGTCCTACGCAGCCGGGCGAGACCCGCATGGTGGCGATCAGATTCGCGGCCAGTTCGACCACGGCCGGATCAGCCGGATCCACCTCCGCGGCCGGTGCCGACAACACCGTGGCGGGCGCCTGGACGACCTCCAGCGCCGAACCGCGCAGGCCGAGATGGGCTTCGGACCAGGCCAGGGCGGCCCCGTTCGCCTGTGCGGTCACAGTTCGTCGGTCTCGGCCGGCACCAACGTCACGTCGACACCGAGCCCGGTCGCGGTCGTGTGCAGCTCTCGGCGAACGACGTCCGGATCGGCGCTCGCCGGCAGGTCGACCTCGGCGGTGAGCACATACAGGGTGCCGGCCAGCCGCGTCGACAGGTCGGTGATGTTGCCGCCGGCCGCGGCGACGACCCGGGTGATCGCCGAGACGATCCCGGGCCGGTCCGCGCCGTGCACGCTCAGCAGGTACGCGGCACCGGCCGGCGCCGGACTCGTCTCCGGCCCGACCTCGCGTACCTCGACCACCAGTTCGCCGGTCAGCGGTGCGACCGCCTGCTCGACCTCGGCGAGACCGGGGCCGGTACAGACCAGCATCATCGCGAAGTGGCCCCGGAGCAGGGTCATCGTCGAATCCTCGAGGTTGACCCCTGCTCCGGCGAGCGCACCGGTGACGTCGGCGATGATGCCGGGCCGGTCCGGCCCGACCACGGTCACCGCGATCTGGGTCGCCTGCCGCGTCATCGGCGTGCTCATGCGCCGGCGGCCCGGCGGAACTCGTCGTCGGCGTGCTGCAGGCTACCCAGCGAGACCACTTCGCGGCGGAAGAACAGCGCCAGCGTCCAGTCCGCCACCACCCTGGCCTTGCGGTTGAAGGTCGGCACCCGGGACACGTGGTACGTGCGGTGCAGGAACCACGCCAACCAGCCCTTGACCTTGATGCCGTACAGCTGCGCCACACCCTTGTGCAGACCCAGGCTGGCCACCGAGCCGACGTACTTGTGCTCGTAGTTCTTCGGCTCCTTGCCGTCCACGACCAGCAGGATGTTCTTCGCCAGGCGCCGGGCCTGACGGACCGCGTGCTGGGCGCTCGGCGAGGTGAGCGCGCCCGGCACATCGCTGGTCAGGTCCGGGATCGCGGCATTGTCACCGGCGGCCCAGGCCCCGGGCCGGTCGACGACCCGCAGGTCGGCGTGCGTGAGTACCCGGCCCTTCTCGTCCAGCGGCAGGTCGGTCATCGACAGTGCCGGGTTCGCCCTCACGCCGGCGGTCCACACGATCGTGTCCGCGTCGAACTCGTCGCCGTCGCTGAGCACCACGTGGCCGCCCTTGCACGACTCCAGCCGGGTCTCGAGCTTGACATCAAGGCCGCGCTCGCGCAGTTGCTTGACGGTGTACCGGCCGAGGTCCTCGCCGACCTCCGGCAGGATCCGGCCGCTCGCCTCGACCAGCACCCAGCGCATGTCCGACGGCTCGATGTTGTCGTAGTAGCGGGTGGCGTAGCGGGCCATGTCCTCCAGCTCCGCGAACGCCTCGACACCGGCGTACCCGGCGCCGACGAACACGAACGTCAGCGCGGCCTTGCGCAGCGCCTCGTCGGGCTGCGAGCTGGCGGCGTCGAGCCGGTCGAGCACCCGGTTGCGCAGCGCGATCGCCTCTTCGACGTTCTTGAAACCGATACCCTCCTCGGCCAGACCCGGGATCGGCAGGGTCCGGGCGATCGAGCCGATCGCCATGACCACCTGGTCGTACCTGAGCTCGTACTCCGGGCCCTCCTCCGGCTTGACCACGGCCACCATACGGGCGTGGTCCAGAACGGTCACCCGGCCGGTGATGACCCGGCAGCCCTTCAGCACCTTGCGCAGCGGCACCACGACGTGCCGCGGCTCGACCGAGCCGGCCGCCGCCTCGGGCAGGAACGGCTGGTATGTCATAACCGAACGCGGGTCGACCACGGTGACCCGGACCTTGCCCCTGCGGGCCGCATGACGCAGCCCGTAAGCCGTGTACATCCCGACGTATCCGCCCCCGACGATCAGGATGTGCGGCACTTGCGCTGTCATCCTCTGTCCACTCCTCTGAGGGAATCCAGACCTCTGTTTGCACCAACCAGAGTAGACCCCTCGTGAAAACTTTCACAAGCAGTATTCCGAGTGATGACAATCCCTCTCGAGAGGGGAATATCTCAAGCACACTTCATCCCGGGCCGGCCAGTTCCGCGGCCCGGCCAAGGACGGCGTCGATCATCGGCTCGGTCAGCCGGCCCGTGAAAGTGTTCTGCTGGCTCGGGTGGAAGCAGCCGAGAACGCAGAAGCCTACGTAGCCGACCTCGACGCCGTGCCCGAATTTCGGCTTGGGCTTCGGCACCGGGTGACCGAGCGCGGCCAGCGTTCGCAGTATCTGCTCGAACCCGAATTGGCCCAGGCACACGATCGCGCGGGTGCTCGGCAGCAATGTGATCAACTCGGCACGGAACCAGGCCGAGCAGGTATCGCGTTCGGTGGGGGTCGGGGCGTTGGCCGGTGGCGCGCACCGTACCGAGGCGACCATCCTGGTCCGGATCAGGCGCTGGCCGTCGCCGGCATGCTCGCTGGTCGGCTGTACTGCCAGCCCGACCCGGTACAGCGAGGCGAACAGCCAGTCGCCGGACCGGTCGCCGGTGAAGATCCGGCCGGTCCGGTTGCCGCCGTGCGCGGCCGGTGCCAGCCCGGCGATCACAACCCGCGGCTGCGGGTCGCCCCAGCCCGCGATCGGCCGGCCCCAATACGGCTGGCCGGCGAATGACTTCCGCTTGGTCACCGCGACGTCCTCGCGCCACGCGACGAGCCGCTCGCAAGCCCGGCACACCGACACCCGTGCGTCCAGATCCGCCGGCGTCCGCGCCGAGGAGGCAAGCTGCGCAGCCTCCGCCGCATCGTGCGCCACCGGCGTGCGCCGAGTCGCCGGATCGTCCGGCCACCCCGTCCCCGGCGGCACCGGACTGTCGAACAACTCCCCCGTGATCGGATGCGGCAGCTTCATCGATGTCACCGGTGCTACTCCTCCGCCAGGCCCAGAGCGATGCCGTCGAGGATGTCCTGTTCGGAGACCAGGATGCCTTCGGTACGTACGCGGTGGTGGAGGCGGGCCAGGATAAGGGCGCCGGCGCCGATGACGTCGACTCTGCCGGGGTGGATCGTCCTGCGTGCCGCGCGTTCGGCACGGGTCGAACCGATCAGCCACCGGGTGGTGCTCTCGAGCAAGGCACTGCCGATCCGCGCACAGTGGACCGCGTCGCGGTCGTAATCCGGCAAGTCCATGGCCAGCGCGGCGATGGTCGTGACCGTGCCCGCGAGGCCGATCAGTGTCCGGGCCCGGTCAAGCGGCACACTCGTTGCTTCGAGCAACGAGTCGATGTCTGCTATGGCCGCGGCCAGTTCCGCCTTGGTCACAGGGTCGGAGTGCAGGTGGCGTTCGGTCATTCGTACCGAACCCATGTCGAGCGACTGCGCATGCTCGACACCGTGGTCGTCGCCGAGGATGAGTTCGGTCGAGCCGCCGCCTATGTCCGCGACCAGGTACGGCGACTCGACCCCGCGCAGCCCGTTGGTCGCGCCGCGGAAGCTGAGTACGGCCTCCTCCGTACCCGTGATCACCTCCGGCTCGACGCCGAAGCGCTTCCGCACCCCGGCGAAGAACTCATCCGCATTCGCAACATCGCGTGCCGCCGAGGTGGCGACGAACCGGGTCCGCTCGACGTCGTACGCCGCCACCGCCGCGGCGTACTCGTCGCAGGCGGCGAAGGTCCGGATCAGTGCTTCGGGAGCGAACCGGCCCGTCGCGTCGACGCCCTGGCCGAGCCGGACGATGGTCAGCCGGCGATCGACCTCGTGGAGGTCACAGCCGCTGACGTCGGCGACCAGCAGCCGGATGGAGTTCGTACCGCAGTCGACCGCCGCGACCCTAGACATCGACGCAGGGACCCTTGGCACCCCACGCGGGCAGCTGCTCCAGCGCCTCGTCGCCGAACGGGTTCACCCCCGGACCGACAGCGAGCGAATGGCCGACCAAGGCGTGCAGGCATTTGACCCGATCCGGCATCCCGCCTGCGCTGATCCCGTCGATCTCCTCGATCACGCCGTGCGCATCCCGGCGAGCCAGGTAGTCGTCGTGTGCGGCCCGATGCCGCGCCGCAAGTTCGGGATCGGTCTCCAGCCGCTCCGTCATCTCGCGCATCAGCCCGGATCCCTCGAGGGTGCCGATCGCCGAGATCAGCCGGGGGCAGGTCACGTAGAACAGGGTCGGGAACGGCGTACCGTCCGGCAGCCGCGGCGCGGTCTCGACCACGTCCGGCAGGCCGCATTCGCATCGATGCGCGACCGCGAGGACCCCCTTGACCGGCCGGCCGAGCTGAGCACTGGCCGCCGCGATGTCGGCGTCGAAAGCGCTCACCTGGACTTGGCGCCCGCGACCTCGACGCTGCCCCACAGCTTGGCGTACCAGGTCGTGTCGTGCTTGACGGCGGCCGGTCCGGCCGGGGACTCCGTCGAGCTCAGCGGCTTGCCGTCCGGCCCGATCACCCGGTAGCCGACCTCGCCCGGCATCACCCAGCCGAGCCGCTGCCGGGCCTGCGCCCTGACGTACGCGTCGTCGTTCCAGCGCGCGATCTCGTCCTGCAGCTGACCGACCCGCTGCTCGCGATCGCGGATCTCGTCGGTCAGGTTGGTGATCTGCTGGTGCTGGTCGAACCAGACCCGCAGGCTCTGCGCGTACGAGACCACCAGCGCGCCGAGCACCAGCAGCACCACGGCCGCGCGGCCGGTCAGAGCGCGCGAGGCTCGCGGCTCGGGAGCCGGCCTGGTCTGTGCGGCCTTCGACGCCGGCGCACTCGTCCGGCGCCGGGACGTGCCGTCGCGACCCGAGCCGGGCCGGGTCCTGACGGGCGTCCGGGCCGGGCGGCGGGCGTCGCGTCGCGACGGCATCGCGATCAGCTCCCCTGGTAGCGCGGGAAGGCCGAGCGGCCGGCGTACCGGGCCGCGTCGTCCAGCTCCTCCTCGATCCGCAGCAGCTGGTTGTACTTGGCCGTGCGATCGGACCGGGCCGGTGCGCCGGACTTGATCTGGCCGCAGTTCGTCGCCACCGCGAGGTCGGCGATCGTGGTGTCCTCGGTCTCGCCGGACCGGTGGCTCATCATGCAGCTGAACCCGCTGCGATGCGCCAGATCGACCGCGTCCAGCGTCTCGGTCAGCGAGCCGATCTGGTTCACCTTGACCAGCAGGGCGTTGGCCGACTTCTCGGTGATGCCGCGCTGGATCCGCTCCACGTTGGTGACGAACAGGTCGTCGCCGACGATCTGGATCTTGTCGCCGAGCTCACCGGTCAGCGTCTTCCAGCCGTCCCAGTCGTCCTCGTTGAGCGGGTCCTCGAGCGAGACGATCGGGTACGCCGAGACCAGGTCGGCGTAGTAGGCGGTCATCTCCTCAGCGGTCTTGGTCGTGCCCTCGAACGCGTAGTTGCCGTCCTTGTAGAACTCGCTGGCCGCAACGTCGAGCGCGAGCGCGATGTCCGTACCGAGCTTGAGACCGGCCTTCTCAACGGCCACCGCGATCAGGTCGAGCGCGTCGCGGTTGCTCGGCAGGCTCGGCGCGAAGCCGCCCTCGTCGCCGAGCCCGGTGGACAGGCCCTTGTCCTTCAGCACCGACTTGAGCGCGTGGTAGACGGTCGCGCCGTTCATCAGCGCCTCGGAGTACGTCGCCGCACCGATCGGGGCGATCATGAACTCCTGTACGTCGACGTTGCTGTCGGCGTGCGCGCCACCGTTGAGGATGTTCATCATCGGCACCGGGAGAAGGTGCGCGTTCGGGCCGCCGACGTAGCGGTACAGGTCCAGACCCGCGGTCAGCGCCGCCGCCTTCGCGACCGCCAGGCTGACGCCGAGGATCGCGTTCGCACCCAGCTTCGCCTTGTTCGGGGTGCCGTCCAGGTCGATCAGCGCCTGATCGATCAGCCGCTGCTCATGGACGTCGTACCCGACGATCGCCTTGTCGATGTCGTCCAGCACGGCGGTGATGGCCTTCTGCACGCCCTTGCCGCCGTACCGGCTCTTGTCGCCGTCGCGGAGCTCGACGGCCTCGAACTGCCCGGTGGACGCACCGGACGGGACCGCCGCGCGCGCGACGGTGTCGTCGTCGAGGAGCACCTCGACCTCGATGGTGGGGTTGCCGCGCGAGTCGAGAATCTCGCGCGCGCCGACGGCCTCGATGGTGGCCACTTCGTCTCCCTGGTGATCCGTGTCCTTTGAAGGTCCCTGTGAAGTCGTTTCCGAGCCTAACGGCCAGACCAGCCGCAGCAGTGGACCGCGGTGCCCGCCGCGCTGTCTGAACCGAACGCCCCGCGGACGCGTACTGCACCCGTACCAGGGGAAGGAACAGCAAATGAGCACCGTCATCGACAGGCAGCCGGTCGCCACCGGGCTGCCCGAACTCGTCGCCGGCCTACGCGAGGTCGTCGCGCGTGGCGACACTCCGGAGCGCACTGTCCGCGACGTCACCGAGGTATTGCGGCGGCGGCTGCCGACGCCGGACGTGCTGACCGCGGAGCAGCGGTTCGGCTCGCCGGACGGATACCGCAGCCACCTCCTGCACATCGAGCCGGACGGCTCGTTCTCGATCGTCGCGCTGGTATGGCGGCCCGGCCAGGCCACCGCGATCCACGACCACGTCGCCTGGTGCTCGTTCGGCGTGATCCAGGGCATCGAGTACGAGGAGCTGTACGACGAGAACCTGCGGCTGATCGGCGAGAACACCAACCACGTGGGCGAGGTCAGCGGCTTCACCCCGCCCGGCGACATCCACCGCGTCCGCAACATCGGCACCAGCACCGCGATCTCGATCCACGTGTACGGCGCGGACATCGCGGTCCTCGGCTCCAGCATCCGCCGCAACTACGACTGAAGGCTTTGGCGTCGACTCAAGGGTTTGTGCACGTGGGAGCGCGCACATCGAGTCCGAACCCCACACTCGACGCACATGGCTTCAGTCGGGGCGGATGGATTCGGTGGTGCGGATGTGGTCGGCCAGGTCGCGCACGGCGTCGCGGAGGGCCTGCTCGGGGTCGACACCTTCGGCCCGGGCCTTGCGCACCACGTTCAGCAGCTCGGTGCCGATTCGCGTACTCGCATCTTGACCAGATGCGTCCAATGAACCGGCTGGGGTTGTGAGGCCGGCGGCTCGGCCGAGGACCTTGTCGGCGAGCGCGAGCGCGGGAAGGGTCTGCGGGATGCCTTCGAGGACCGATGTGCGCTGCTTCTCCGCGGCCTTGATGGTCTCCCAGTTCGCCTCGACCGCGGCCGCGTCGGCGGCGTCCACATCGGCGAACACGTGCGGATGCCGCCGGACCAACTTCTCGACGATGTCACCCGCGACATCGTCGACAGACCACGGCTCGGCCGCGTCCTCTTCGGCGATCCGGGAGTGGAACATGACCTGCAGCAGCAGGTCGCCGAGTTCCTCGCGGAGATGCTCGCGATCCCCGGTGTCTATCGCCTCGAGGGTCTCGTACGCCTCCTCGAGCAGATACGTCGCCAGCGAACGGTGCGTCTGCTCCTTGTCCCACGGGCATTCCGAGCGAAGCCGGTCCATCACCCGGACCAGATCGACCAGCCGCGCGCCCGGCACGTCGTACGACCCGGTGAGGATCTCGATCTCGAACGGCTGACCGGGTTCGGTCACCAACTCGTCGGACACGATCCGCAGCAATCCCGGGTCGCCGTCGTCACCGGCGAACCAGACCACCGAGGCGCCGGCGGCCGCCGCTGAACGCAACTGGTCCCACCGGGCCCGGTCGTCACCGTCGAGCACGGTCACCTCGACGTCGGCCGCCCGCACCGCCGGCGTACCGGCATCCGCGGCGAAGACCTCGTCGGCGGTACGCAGCGCCTGCCAGGCCGGCCAGCTCAGCAGACCCGGCGCGACCCTCGGGCTGGTCAGCAGGACGACGACCCGGCCCTGCCCCGTCACGTCGCTGCTACCCGCCCGACTGCGGAGTCGGCGTCGGCGATTGGGCCTGGAACGGCGTCGACAGCGATCCGGACTGCGCGGCGATCTGGCCGCCGGACCACTTGCCGAACCGCGGATTCACCGAGACGCCGATCGAGTTCGACGCCTCGGTGACGATCTGCAGACCCTTCTGCGCCGCCTCCCGGGCGTTCGGGTCGTCGACACCGCTGGCGCCGCCGATCTTGATCAGCGCGAGCTGGCCGCGGGCGAACGACCGCACGAACTCGTCGGCGACCGGGTTCGCCTGGAACTTGCCCCGCAGCTCCGGGTCCGGCAGCACCTGGTTCATCGCCGCGCCGACCTCGGCGTCGGTGACCTCGACGGTCCGCTGCTCGGCGACCTGCAGAGACAGCTCCGAGCTGATCATGTACTGCAGCGCCACTCGCGGCTGGATCGGCTCACCCTGCACCGCGCCCACCTCGCGCACGGTGTCGTCGAGCTTGCTCATCGAGATCGCGGTGTCACCGACCACGGCGGCGTCACCGGGGTGGGCTCCGTCGGCACAACCGCCCAGCACCAGCATCGCCACGGCGGCGAGCAGCGTCACCTTGGTTCGTGCCACACCCACTCCCATCGATACTGAACCCTTCATGCTCAGACCCCGGCCACCGCAGGCTCGGCGATCACGTCGTCGATCAGTGTGGTGCACCACTGCAGCAGTTCAACGTCCCGCAGCGGCTCGCCTGCGACCGGCCGGGTTGTCGGTCTCGGCACCAGGATCGTACGCAGTTGCTGCTTGACCACGCTCTTGGGGTACAGCCGGTTGAGCCGCAGCCGCCGGGATTCCGGCAGATCGACCGGCCCGAACCGGACCATCGTGCCCTGCAGTGTCACGTCCGTCAGCCCTGCGTTCCGCGCCCGGTTGCGGAACCGCGCGACCTCGATCAGGTTCGCCACCGGAGCCGGTATGTCGCCGTAGCGGTCCTGCAACTCGTCGTGCAGTTCGGCCAGCGCGTCTTCGGTACGCACGGCGGCCAGCCGCTGGTACATCTCCAGCCGCAGCCGCTGCGACGATATGTAATCGTGCGGCAAGTGCGCATCGACCGGAAGCTCTATCTTGACGTCAGGCTCCTCGATCGCGCTGTCCCCGCGGTACTCCGCGACCGCCTCGCCGACCAGCCGGACATACAGATCGAAGCCGACGTCGGCGATGTGCCCGGACTGCTCGCCGCCGAGCAGGTTGCCGGCGCCGCGGATCTCCAGGTCCTTCATCGCGACCTGCATGCCCGCGCCGAGGTCGGCGTTCTGCGCGATCGTCGCCAGCCGGTCGTGCGCGGTCTCGGTCAGCGGCCTCTCCGGCGGGAAGAAGAAGTACGCGTACGCGCGCTCGCGACCCCGGCCGACCCGGCCACGCAGCTGGTGGAGCTGGGACAGCCCGAGCAGGTCCGAACGCTCGACGATCAGCGTGTTCGCGTTCGAGATGTCGATCCCGGACTCGACGATCGTGGTGCACACGATCACGTCGGAGCGCTTCTCCCAGAAGTCCAGGATCACCTGCTCCAGGGTGTGCTCGCTCATCTGCCCGTGCGCGACCGCGATCCTTGCCTCGGGCACCAACTGGCGCAGCCGGGCGGCCGCCTTCTCGATCGTGTTCACCCGGTTGTGCACGAAGAACACCTGGCCCTCGCGCAGCAGTTCGCGCCGGACCGCGGCGGTGACCTGCCCCTCGTCGTACCCGCCGACGAAGGTCAGCACCGGGTGTCGCTCCTCCGGCGGGGTGGCGATCGTGGACATCTCGCGAATCCCGGTGATCGACATCTCCAGCGTGCGCGGGATCGGCGTCGCCGACATCGTCAATACGTCGACCGCGGTACGCAGCTTCTTGAGCTGCTCCTTGTGCTCGACGCCGAAGCGCTGCTCCTCGTCGACCACGACCAGGCCGAGGTCCTTGAACCGGCTCTCGCCGGACAGCAGCCGGTGGGTACCGATCACGACGTCGACGGAACCGTTGGCCAGGCCCTCGATCGTCGCGTTGGCCTCGCTGTCGGTCTGGAACCGCGACAGCGGCCTCACGATCACCGGGAACGCCGCGTACCGCTCGGAGAAGGTCGCGTAGTGCTGCTGAACCAGTAGCGTGGTCGGCACCAGGACGGCGACCTGCTTGCCGTCCTGGACCGCCTTGAAGGCGGCCCGTACGGCGATCTCGGTTTTGCCGTAGCCGACGTCGCCGCAGACCACCCGGTCCATCGGCGTGACC
>JBKPSJ010000227.1:0-17646 GCA_046765875.1 Actinomycetota bacterium | reverse complement strand
TCTTGCCGTACGAGACCTCCAGGTCCTTCACCTCGAGCATCGCGGTCACGGGCGGTCCTCCTCTGCTGCGACCTCTGCCGCGGCCGCGTCGTCCTCGGCGCCGGTGCCGATGTACGCCTCGATCACCCGCGGGTCCGACTGCACCTCCTCCGGGGTGCCCTCGACCAGCGTCTCGCCGCGCACCAGGCACAGCACCCGGTCACAGAGGTTGAAGATGAACCGCATGTCGTGCTCGATCACGACCACGGCGATGCCGCTGTCACGGATCTTGAACACGAGGTCCTTGGCCTGGTCGGTCTCCTGCGGGTTCATGCCGGCCGTCGGCTCGTCGAGCAGCAGCAGGCGCGGGTCGGTCGCCAGCGCGCGGGCGATCTCCAGCCGCCGTTGGTCGCCGTACGGCATGTTGCGGGCCAGATGCTCCGTGGACCGGCCGAGCCCGACGAAGTCGAGCAGCTCCTGCGACCGGACCCGGGTCGCGGCCTCCTCGCGCCGGAACTTCGGACCGCGCAGGATCGACGTGATCGCCATCGAGCTGGTCCGGCAGTACCGGCCGACCATCACGTTCTCCAGCGCCGTCATATTGGCGAACAGCCGGATGTTCTGGAACGTGCGAGCCACGCCCGCCTGCACCACCGCGCGCGGCTTCGGTAGCAGCTCCTGGCCGCGGAACCGGACGCTCCCACTGGTCGGTTTGTACAGCCCGGTCAGGCAGTTGAAGAACGTCGTCTTGCCGGCGCCGTTCGGGCCGATCAGGCCGAGGATCTCGCCCTCGTGAACCTCCATGCTGACCTTGTTCACGGCAAGGAGCCCGCCGAACCGCATGGTCACACCGGACGCCTCGAGCACCACGCCGCCGGCGGTCGGCGTCTCGTCGCGCACCATGTCCTGGACGGTCATGACGCCGCCACCTCCTCGGCGAGCTCTTCCTCGACCGCGACGGCGAGTTCCTCGTCCTCCTCATGGAACTCCAGTTGCCGGCGTCTGCTGGGCACCAGGCCCTCCGGCCGGAACCGCATCATCAGGATCAGGAGCAGACCGAAGAACAACAGCCTGTACTCCGAGAAGAAGCGCAGCTTCTCCGGCAGCAGCTTCAGGATCGTGGCGCCGAGCAGTACACCCGCGATCGTTCCCATACCGCCCAGCACGATCGCCGCCAGCAGGAACGCCGACTCCAGGAAGATGAACTGGTCCGGGCTGACCGTGACGTCCTGGTGTGCCTTGATCGTACCGGCCAGGCCGGCCAGGAACGCGCCGACCGCGAACGCCAGCAGTTTGAGACCGAAGGTATTGACACCCATCGCCTCGGCGGCCTTCTCGTCCTCGCGGATCGCGACCCAGCCGCGGCCGATCCGGCTGTTGTTCAATCGAGCGAACACCAGAATGACGAATGCGAGCAGCAGCAGGAGCATGAAGTAGTAGTTCGAGAACCGGCCGAGCGTGAAACCCAAGACCTTGTGTGTATCGCCGAAGTTGAACGACCCGATCGCCAGGTCCGGGATGGCCGGGATGCCATTCGGCCCGTTGGTCAGCAGCGGCCCGTTCGTACCGTCCAGGTTGAACATCGACAGCCGGAAGATCTCACCGAAGCCCAGTGTCACGATCGCCAGGTAGTCACCGGAGACCCGCAGCGTCGGCGAGCCGATGATCAGACCGAGGGTGGCCGAGACGCTCGCGCCGATCAGCATCACCAGCACGAACGGCGGCTTCCAGTCGATGGTCGCGAACGCCGAACTCGACAGCATCGCCGCGACGTACGAACCGGCCCCGAGGAACGCGATGTACCCGAGGTCCAACAGGCCGGCCAGACCGACCACGATGTTCAGGCCCATCGCGGTCGCCGCGAAGATCAGCACCTGGGTCGCGATCGACATGTTCGCGTCCGAGCCCTTCTGGGTGAACGGGAACAGGAACGCGACCACGAACGCGGCCAGCGTCACCACCTTGCGGTTGCGGTTGGCGATATGGCTGAACCAGCTTATGAAGCCGCTCCGGAAGCCGACCGCGACCAGAGCACCTGCGAACACCAGGAAGAGCACGAAGCTCCACGCGTCCTGGAGGCCGAGTGCGTACGCGACCCCGAACAGGATCGCGGCCATCACCACCGAGATGACAAGGAGCTCGACCCAGGATGGCAGCTTCGCCTCGGACATGTCGCGCAAGCCGGTCACGTTCTTGATCAGGTGCGCACCGGCGAACAGCACGACCGCGCCGCCGAACGAGATCCAGCCACCCGCCTGCACGTTGATCAGGCCACTCGAATCGGTGGCGATCGCGATCAGCACGCCCAGCATGTACACCAGCAGCCAGGTGCTCACCGCTCGTATGGCAGTCGGCGCGTCGATCCATTGGCCGAACCGATTCGCCAGCGGACCCCTGACGATCAGCAACAGCACCACCGCGATGACCGCCAAGATGATCGCCAGGATCTGCAGACCACCGGGGAAGAGGTTGATCGACAGGTCGCCGAGGATGTCCTTGTCATAGCTCCAGGACATCAACGAGCCGACGATCACCAGCGCAGCGCCGGCCAGGCCCGCCGGCCAGCCCTTGGCATGGTGCTGCTCGACGACGGAGTCGGGAACAGTCGGAAGCTTCATGCGCGATCCACCACCCTCGCTCCGAGTAGGCCTTGTGGCCGGAACACCAGCACCAGGATCAGGATGACGAATGCCCAGACGTCCTTCCAAGAGCTACCGCCGAACTGACCGGGAATGTATTGGATCGCCATAGCCTCGACGACGCCGAGGACCAGCCCGCCGACGACCGCGCCCTGGATGTTCCCGATACCGCCGAGCACCGCGGCTGTGAACGCCTTCAGGCCGGCGAGGAAGCCCATCCGGAAGTCGATGTTGCTGTTCTGCAGCCCCTGCGAGACACCGGCGATAGCAGCGAGCACCGCACCCAGGATGAATGCGACGACGATGATCCAGTCGACGTTTATCCCCATCAGCCGGGCGGTGTCCGGGTCCTGCGACACGGCCTGCATGCCGCGGCCGAGCCGGGTCCGGTTGACGAAGTACCACAGCAGCACGGAGCAGACGCCGAGCGCGGCTACCGTGAAGATCGCGGCCCGCTGGATGGTCACCCCGCCGACCTGGATGGCCGGTCCCGTGACCACGTCGATCTGCGGGAACGGGATCCGCTGCTTGGCACTCGGGAAACCGGGAATCCTGTCGTAGAACAACCGCACGGCCTCCTGCAGGAACACCGACACGCCGATAGCGGTGATCAGTGGCGCCAGCCGTGGCGCGTTCCGCAGCGGCCGGTACGCGAAGCGCTCCATCAGGACCGCGACGGTCACGGAGGCGACGATGGCGCCGAACAGCATGATCGGCAGGACCCACAGAGCGGTCTGGCCGTCGAAGAACCACAGATAGGTGCTCAAAGCACCGAAGGCGCCGATCATGAACACCTCACCGTGGGCGAAGTTGATCAGCTGGATGATGCCGTAGACGACGGTGTAGCCGACGGCGATCAGGGCGTACAGCGACCCGAGTGTCAGCCCGTTGACGAGCTGCTGGAAGAACTGGTCCACATCAGACCTCCGAATGAGTCAGGCGGACATGACACAGGGGTGGGACGCGATGTCGTCCCACCCCCGATCAAGAGGTCCTCGGCTAGCTGCCGAAGCTCTCCGTGTTCACAGCGGCCCACTTGCCACTCTGGACCTTGTACACGGTGAGCACCTTGGACGTGGTGTCGCCGTACTGGTCGAACGCGACCTTACCGGTCACGCCGTCGAAGCTGACCTTGCCCATCGCGTCAACGGTCGGCTGCCGCGCCGACTCGACGTCCTTGGCGTCCTTGAGCGAGGTCTTCAGAGCGTTGATGATCGCGTTCGCGGCGTCGAACGAATACGCGCCGTACGCGGCGTATGGGTCCTTGAAACCGGCGGCGTTGTAGTCCGCGATGAACTTCTTCGCGGTGTCCAACGTTTCGGTCGGTGCGCCCACGGAGGTGGCCAGGTCACCCGCGCTGGTCTTGCCGCCCAGCTCGATGTACTTCGGGTCGAAGATGCCGTCGCCGCCCATGAGCGGAACGTTCAGGCCGGCGGCCTTCATCTGCTGCGACAGCGGACCGGCCTGCGGGTACTCACCGCCGTAGTACACGGCGGCAGGAGCGGCCGGCTTCACCTTGGAGATGACGGCCTGGTAGTTGACGTCGTCCGGGTTGATGGTCTGCGCGGCGACCACCTGACCACCGAGCTTCGTGAACTCGTCGGTGAAGGTTCCGACCAGACCCTGGCCGTACGCCTTCTTGTCGTGGATGGTGGCGACCTTCTTGATGCCCGCCTTCTCGAACAGGTACCGCGCTGCGAACGGACCCTGGATGGCGTCCGTGGTGCACGTCCGGAAGTAGGTCGGGTACGTGCGCGCCGGCGAGGTCTTCCAGTTCGCGCCCTGGGTCAGCGACGGGTTCGTGTTCGCCGGCGAAACCTGGGTGATCTTCGCGGCCGCCAGGACCGGCTGCACCGACTGGGAGACGCTGGAGTTCAGCGTGCCGACGACGCCGATCACGTCCTTGTCGGAGGCGAGCGCGGTGGCCGCGTTCTTGCCGACGTCGGGCTTGGCCTCGTCGTCCTTGGCCGAGACCTCGAGCTTCCAGCCCGAGATCGCGCCGCTGTCGTTGGCCTGCTTGACGGCCAGTTCGACAGAGTGCTGGATGCCCAGACCCAGCGCCGAAAGGTCGCCTGACAGCGGTGCAATGACGCCGATCTTGGCGACCTTGTTGTTGCCGCCTCCGCCCCCGCCGTTGTTTTCGCTGCGTGAACCGCAGGCGGTCAAGGCCAACGACGCTACTAGCAGCGACGCGCCGACCCGCAGAACGGAACGCTGGTGCACTGGTCCTCCCATATGTGGATCCGTCCGAGACTCTCCTCGAACCGCGCGCGATTGCCGCGAGCATGGGAAGGTTAGACCTCTCCGTGGCCCGGATGCACACCGCCCCTTGGGTGTGTTGTGAGGTCGTTACAGCCGTAAGCAGCGTGGGACCAGATGACCTCTGTACGCTACGTGGCCGTTCTCACTCAGAGTGACCGAGCGTGTCGGACCCGGCCTCGTCCACCACGAGCTCGGCGACCTTGCGCATCGACACCCGCTTGTCCATGGCGGTCTTCTGGATCCAGCGGAACGAGTCCGGCTCGGACAGCCCGAACTTGGTCTGCAGGATGCTCTTGGCCCGGTCGACCAGCTTGCGGGTCTCCAGCCGCTCGGTCAGGTCGGCCACCTCGCGCTCGAGCTCGGCCAGCTCGTCGTACCGGGAGGCGGCGATCTCGATCGCGGGCAGCAGGTCGGCCTTCGAGAACGGCTTGACCAGGTACGCCATCGCGCCGGCGTCGCGGGCCCGCTCGACCAGGTCGCGCTGGCTGAACGCGGTGAGCATCAGCACCGGGGCGATCCGGTCGCCGGCGATCCGCTCGGCCGCGCTGATCCCGTCCAGCTTGGGCATCTTGACGTCCATGATCACCAGGTCCGGGCGCTGCTCGGACGCCAGCCGCACCGCCTCCTCGCCGTCCCCCGCCTGCCCGACGACGTCGTACCCCTCCTCGGCCAGCATCTCGGCCAGGTCCATCCGGATCAGCGCCTCGTCCTCGGCGATCACCACCCGCTTCGCACTCACACCCCGTACCCTACCGACGCGCTCGCCGTCAGCTCTTCGACCCGACGAACACGTCCAGCGCCGCCACCGCCTCTCGACGGCTCACGGCGACAAGGTTGCGTCGTGGCCGCCGCCAGCCGATGTCGAGCACTCCAGCGCGTCGGTCAGGATGCCGATGATGTCCTCGGACTCGTTGGAGAAGAAGTAGCGCGGGTAGACGTAGCGCTTGCGGCCGCCGGCCACCGCGCGCTCGGTCCAGTTCGTGACCCGGCAGCCGTCGGAGTGGAACAGTCCGCGCAGCAGCGGTTCGGGATGCTCGGCAACGATCGGGCGCTGCCAGTCCGCAAGGACGATCGGCGCTCGTGCTTCCTGCCCGGACCGTGTTGCGGGAACAGACATGGCCAATGCTTCCACCGGGCCTCTATCCGCAGTGCGGCACCGGCTCGTACACACGGCCGCGCCGTCGGTTTCACCGTGCGCATTGTTTCCATGATCTCCTCGTTGAGATCGGGATATTTGGGATCGTTGGAAATGGACAGTACGTAGACGCCACGGCGGGCATCGGCGATATGACCGTCGCCCGAATACCAGCCGAGCAGGTGCGCATACGCCGCCTCGTCCAGGTAGGCGCCGTCGCACCGCGGGCAGGGCGTACCTTGGAAGGCCGCGCCACGAGGGAGGCCACGGCGCTGGTAGAGCCGGCGCCAGCGCCGGATCGTCTTGATCGCGACGCCGTGGATGAGGGCGTTCTCTCGGTCTGTGATACCAAGGTCGGACAGTCTCAGCGCCGAATCAACGGTGTCCTGCGAACGAATGTGGCCCATACATCAATCATTGTGTGAGCCACCGACAGTTTGTGCCGGGTGCGGGATTCGAACCCGCACGCCCTTTCGGACAATGGATTTTGAGTCCATCGTGTCTGCCATTCCACCAACCCGGCAATTCCGCGCCATCCGCACAGCTATTCAACGCGCGGCCGAACGTCAGTATAGGGCAGCCGCATGTCCGGACGGTCAGTCGAGGTAGGCGGGGGCTATGCCGGTGATGGCGTCGCCGATGCGGTGGATGCGCAGGGCGTTGGTGGAGCCGGGGATGCCGGGCGGTGAGCCGGCCACGATGACGACGGTGTCGCCGGCCGTGCAGCGGCCGATCTCGACCAGGTGCCTGTCGACCTGGCGGACCATCTCGTCGGTGTGGTTGACGCTGGGCACCAGGAAGGTCTCGACCCCCCAGACCACGCTCAGCCAGGAACGGACGTCCTGCACCGGGGTGAAGGCCAGCAGCGGCATGCCGGAGCGGAACCGGGCCAGCCGCAGCGCGGTGTCGCCGCTCTGGGTGAACGACACGAGGTAGCGCGCGTGCATACGTTCGGCCACCTCGACCGCGGCCTTGGCGATGACGCCGCCCTTGGTCCGCGGGGTCCAGTCGATCGGCGCCACCCGGTCCAGCCCATGCCGCTCGGTGGAGGCGACGATCCGGCTCATCGTACGGACGGCCTCGATCGGGTACCTGCCGACGCTGGTCTCGCCGGACAGCATGACGGCGTCGGCGCCGTCGAGCACCGCGTTGGCCACGTCGGAGGCCTCGGCCCGGGTCGGCCGCGGCTCGGAGATCATCGACTCGAGCATCTGGGTGGCCACCACGACCGGCTTGGCGTACCGGCGAGCCAGTTCGATCACCCGCTTCTGCACCAGCGGGACCTCTTCCAGCGGCATCTCCACGCCGAGATCGCCACGGGCCACCATGAACCCGTCGAAGGCGTCGATCAGGTCACCGAGCGCGGCCACCGCCTGCGGCTTCTCGATCTTGGCGATCACCGGCAGCCGGATGCCCTCCTCGTCCATGACCTTGTGCACCGGCTCGATGTCGGCGGCTGAACGTACGAACGACAGCGCGATCATGTCGGCGCCCAGGTGCAGCGCCCAGCGCAGATCCTCGATGTCCTTGTCGGAAAGGGCCGGAACGCTGACGGCGACGCCGGGCAGGTTGATGCCCTTGTTGTTCGAGACCGGGCCGCCGACCGTGACCCGGGTGAGCACGTCGGTGGCGGTCACCTCCTCGGCGACCAGCGCGACCCGGCCGTCGTCGATGAGGATGGTGTCGCCCGGTTCGACGTCGCCGGGCAGTCCCGCGTACGTCGTACCGCAGATCGTCGCGTCGCCGGTGACGTCGCGAGTGGTGATGGTGAACCGCTCGCCGTACGTCAGGTTGACCTTGCCCTCGGCGAACTCGGCGAGCCGGATCTTCGGGCCCTGCAGGTCGACCAGGATGCCGACGCTGTGGCCGGTCTGGTCGGAGGCTTTGCGGATCCATTCGTAGACCCGGTCGTGCTCGGAGTGCGAGCCGTGGCTGAGGTTGAGGCGGGCGACGTCCATACCGGCCTCGACGAGTTGCAGGACGCGCTCGGGGGCGGACGTTGCCGGGCCGAGCGTGCAGACGATCTTTGCGCGACGCACGTCACACAACCCTACTCGCGGCAGACCAGTGGCCGCGCTGGTCGCCCCGCTCTGCGGACACCCGCGTCATCCGATCGGCTGGTACGGGCTGACCTCGACGTTGCCGGAAGGCTGGAACTGAACGGGTTGCAGCCCCACCGGTGTGCCGTCCTCGTAGGTGATCAGGGTGACCTCGCCCGGCCGCCGGAGCGTGTAGCCCAGCGCGAACGCGTACGCCGCTCCCCCGGTCGTCCCGTTCGTATACGTCGTCACCGACCGCCCGTCCAGCGCGCTCGTCGTAGGCCCAACCTGCCGGTGCAGGTGACCCGACACCACCAGCGTCGCGCAACCACGCTCGGCGGTGTCCGCAGCCGACGACGGGTCGTGTACGACGAACGTGTCGATCTCCTGCTTGTCGGTCTGTTCGCAGGCCACGTCGGCCAGCCGGGCGGACTGTTCCTGCACGGTCTCGTCACCGGGGGAGTCGGCGCTGCCCAGTCCGGTGCTGGTCGGGTCGCTGTCGCCGAGGAAGCGGATGCCCTCGACCTCGACCGGCTTGCTGTCCAGCACGGTGAAGCCATGCTTGCGCATCATTCCCTCGACGAATCCGCCCGCGTCGTGGTTGCCGGCCACAGCGACGATCTTGTAGTGCTTGAAGTGCTCGGCCAGCGAGTTGATGCTGAACGCCTCCCAGCGCTGGCCGCTGGACGTGTCGTCACCGGCGTCGATCACCAGTTTGGCCTCCGCGACGCGCGCCAGTTCCTCCACCACCGGGTCCATCCCTATATTGTCGTGCCGGTCCGACAGCAGGACGGCGATTTTCTGCTCCTTGGTGGGCTTGTGCACCTGAGCCTGGACGCCGGGTATCGCGTCCTTCAGCGTGCCGTACAGCCGCTGCGACCGGTTGTAGGTATCCACGGCGGTCCGGATCAGCCCGACGCCCCCGCTGGTGGCGAAACCGGAAGCGGCCTCGAGCTTGCCCAGCCGCGGGTCGAGGCGGATATCGGCGGGCAGCAGGTCCTGCAGCGGGCGCCACTCGGTCGGCTCGACGTCGCTGGACCGCATCCGGTCCGGCACCAGGATCGCCGCGACCGCGATCGCCAAGGCGACCACGATCGCCAGCATCCGCAACTCCAGTTGCGCCACGTGGTGGGAGAAGATCCGCACCAGCTCGGCACGGCGGACCCGGCCGACGGTACGCCAGCCCGCGAACAGGACGACCGCGGTGAACACGCCGGCGCCGACCCCGGCGATGACGTTGTCGACGGCCATGTCGACGACGAGGTCGTGCAGCCGCTGGATCTCACCGTCGGGCTGGCTGGCGATCAACGCGTCCCGGGTGAGCAGGTCGTTGAAGTCACGCGCGTCGGTCTGTTGTACGTCGACGTTCAGCCCGATACCGGCCGGCAGATTGGTCGCCAGCCGCAGCCGCGGCAGCACCGGGCCGAGGTCGAGGGTGACATGCCCGTCGTGCGTCGGCGACACCACCGCGGCGTGCGCGCCGACCGTCACCGGGCGCTCGTCGGTGAAGAACCCGAGCAGGCCGACGACGACCGCGACCGCAAGGGACACCAGCGCCAGCACGACCCACGGCAGGACACGACGGACCCGCGCGGCGGGGATCAACCGGCGCTCGGACACAGCTCCAACCTAACGACCCGCCCGGGTGGGCGCCGTCAGACCGCGAGTGGCCGCGCCGTCGGCGGGATCGGCGCCGGCAGCGTGGTCGACCCGGTCAGGTAGGCGTCCACACCGGCCGCGCAGGACCGGCCCTCGGCGATCGCCCACACGATCAGCGACTGGCCGCGGCCCGCGTCGCCGCAGACGAACACGCCCTCCTCACTGGTCGCGTACGACGCGTTTCGCCGGACGTTCCCGCGCCGGTCCAGCTCCACGCCGAGCTGGTCGAGGAAGCCCTCGCGCTCCGGCCCGGTGAAGCCCATCGCGAGCAGCACCAGCTGCGCCGGGATCTCCCGTTCGGTGTCCTCGACCGGTACGAACCGGCCGTCGGTGAACTCCACCTCGGTCAGCCGCAGCGCCCTGACGTTGCCGTTGACGTCGGCAACGAACTCCGAGGTGGACACCGCGTACACCCGCTCGCCGCCCTCCTCGTGTGCCGGGGCGACGCGGTAGATCATCGGGTACGTCGGCCAGGGCTGCCCGGCCGGCCGGTCGTCGGACGGACGCGGCAGGATCTCCAGCTGGGTGACCGAGCGGGCGCCCTGGCGGTGCACCGTACCCAGGCAGTCCGCGCCGGTGTCGCCGCCACCGATGATCACCACGTCCTTGCCGGTGGCAACGATCTGGTCCGCGACGGTCTCGCCGAGTGCGGCCCGGTTCGCCTGCGGCAGGAACTCCATCGCCTGGTGGATTCCGCCGAGCTCGCGGCCCGACGCCGCCAGGTCTCTGGCCACCGTCGCACCGGTGGCGATCACCACCGCGTCGTACCGCTGCCTGAGCTGGCTGCCGGTGACGTCCACGCCGACGTTGACTCCGGAGCGGAAGACGGTGCCCTCCTCCATCATCTGCTGGATGCGGCGCTCGACCTGGAGCTTCTCCATCTTGAACTCGGGGATGCCGTACCGCAGCAACCCGCCGGGCTTGTCGGCCCGCTCGTATACCGCGACCGTGTGCCCGGCCCGGGTGAGCTGCTGGGCCGCGGCCAGTCCGGCCGGACCGGAGCCGACCACCGCGATCGTGCGGCCGGTCAGCCACTCCGGCGGCTGCGGCGTGACGTCGCCGGCCTCCCAGGCCTTGTCGATGATCGCGACCTCGACGTTCTTGATCGTCACCGGGTCGCTGTTGATCCCGAGCACGCAGGCCGGCTCGCACGGCGCCGGGCACAGCCGACCGGTGAACTCCGGGAAGTTGTTGGTCGCGTGCAACCGCTCGATAGCGGCCTTCCAGTCGTCGCGCCAGACCAGGTCGTTCCACTCCGGGATGAGGTTGCCCAGCGGGCAGCCGGAGTGGCAGAACGGGATCCCGCAGTCCATGCAGCGGCCGGCCTGTTTGGTGATGATCGGCAGCAGCGACCGCCCGGCACCGCCGGGGTACACCTCGTTCCAGTCCTTGACCCGCTCGGCCACCGGCCGCCGCTCGGCGACCTGTCGCGGGGTGGTCAGGAAACCCTTCGGGTCAGCCATGCGCGGCCTCCATCATCTTCGCCACGGTCGCGTCCTCGTCCAGCCCGTCGCGCTCGGCGGCCGCCCGGGCGGCGAGCACCCTGGCGTAGTCGCGCGGCATCACGGTGGTGAACCGCGGCGCCGCACCGGCCCAGTCGGCCAGCAGCTTCGCCGCGCGTTCGGACCCGGTCTCCTCGAGGTGCCGGCGGACCAGGTCCTCGACGATCGCGGAGTCCGCGGCATCGAGCGGGTGCAGGTCGACCATCTCCGGATTGACCAGTTCGGGGTCGAGGTCGAGTACGTGCGCGACCCCGCCGGACATGCCCGCCGCGAAGTTCCGGCCGACCGCGCCGAGCACGATCACCCGGCCGCCGGTCATGTACTCGCAGGCGTGGTCGCCGACGGTCTCGACGACAGCCGTCACACCGGAGTTGCGGACGCAGAAGCGTTGCCCGACGCCACCATTGATGAACATCTCGCCGTCCGTCGCACCGTACGCGATCACATTGCCGGCGATGATCTCGTCGTGCGCGTCGAACATCGCCGCACGATCCGGCCGTACGACGATCCGGCCACCGGACAACCCCTTGGCCAGGTAGTCGTTGGCGTCGCCCTCGAGCCGGAGCGTCACCCCGCTGGGCAGGAACGCGCCGAACGACTGCCCGGCCGATCCGGTGAAGGTCAGGTCGATGGTGCCGTCGGGCAGGCCCTCCGCGGCGTACCGCTTGGTGATCTCGTGCCCGAGCATGGTGCCGACGGTCCGGTTCACGTTGCGGATCTTGAGCTGCGCACGGACCGGCTCACGGCTTTCCAGCGCGGGCCGGCACAACTCGATCAGCTCGTTGTCGAGTGCCTTGGCAAGCCCGTGGTCCTGGGCGACGACGCGGTGCCGGGCCGCGCCCTCGGGCAGG
Organism: Actinomycetota bacterium; assembly: GCA_046765875.1. Taxonomy (GTDB): domain Bacteria; phylum Actinomycetota; class Actinomycetes; order Propionibacteriales; family Kribbellaceae; genus DASRHY01. The sequence continues at coordinate 5,580 of JBKPSJ010000227.1, read as the reverse complement.
GCCGGCACGTGCAGGATCGGCGACAGGTCCAGCCCGTCGGCCTTCCAGTGCTCGATCGCGCGCGCGACGTCCAGCACCTCGGCGTGACCGATCGCCTCGTCGAGCGAGCGGAACCCGAGCCTGGCCAGGTGCTCGCGCACCTCCTCGGCGATGAACTCGAAGAAGGTCTCCACGAACTCGGGCTTGCCGCTGAACCGGCGGCGAAGCTCCGGGTTCTGGGTGGCGACTCCGACCGGGCAGGTGTCGAGGTGACAGACCCGCATCATGATGCAGCCCGACACGACCAGCGGCGCGGTGGCGAACCCGTACTCCTCCGCGCCCAGCAGCGCGGCGATCACAACGTCGCGGCCGGTCTTGAGCTGGCCGTCGGTCTGCACGACGATCCGGTCCCGCAGGCCGTTCAGCAGAAGGGTCTGCTGCGTCTCGGCCAGGCCGAGTTCCCATGGGCCGCCGGCGTGCTTCAACGACGTCAGCGGCGCCGCACCCGTACCGCCGTCGTGGCCGGAGATCAGCACAACGTCCGCATGGGCCTTCGACACTCCCGCCGCGATGGTGCCGACGCCGACCTCGCTGACCAGCTTGACGTGAATCCGCGCCGACGGGTTGGCGTTCTTGAGGTCGTGGATCAGCTGGGCAAGGTCCTCGATCGAGTAGATGTCGTGGTGCGGCGGCGGCGAGATCAGGCCGACCGCCGGCGTCGAGTGCCGGGTCTTCGCGATCCACGGGTAGACCTTTGCCCCCGGCAACTGTCCGCCCTCGCCGGGCTTCGCGCCCTGCGCCATCTTGATCTGGATGTCGTCGGAGTTGGTCAGGTACTCCGCGGTGACGCCGAACCGGCCGGACGCGACCTGCTTGATCGCGCTGCGCCGGGCCCTGTCCTGCAGCCGGTCGGAGTCCTCGCCGCCCTCGCCGGTGTTCGACTTGCCGCCGAGCCGGTTCATCGCGATCGCGAGCGTGGTGTGCGCCTCGGCGCTGATCGAGCCGTACGACATCGCGCCGGTGCTGAACCGCTTGACGATCTCCGAGACGGGCTCGACCTCGTCCAGTGGCACGGGCTCGCGTTGTGCGGTGAACGAGAACAGCCCGCGCAGCGTCATCAGCCGCTCCGACTGCTCGTCGACCCGCTGCGTGTACTGCTTGAAGATGTCGTACCGCCCGGACCGGGTGGAGTGCTGCAGCCGGAACACCGTGTCGGGGTCGAACAGATGTGGCTCACCCTCGCGGCGCCACTGGTACTCGCCGCCGATCTCCAGATTGCGATGCGCGGGCAGGATCCCGTCGGCCGGGTACGCCTTGAGGTGCCGTCGGCATACCTCCTCCGCGATCACGTCCAGCCCGACACCGCCGAGCCGTGACGACGTGCCGGTGAAGTACCGGTCGACCAGGTCCTGGGACAGGCCGGTCGCCTCGAAGATCTGCGCACCCGTGTACGACGCCACCGTCGACACGCCCATCTTCGACATCACCTTGAGCACGCCCTTGCCGAGCGACTTGACCAGGTTCTTCATCGCCTGCTCTGCGGTCATCCCGGGCAGGTACGTCCCGCGCCGGACCAGGTCCTCGACGGACTCCAGCGCCAGGTACGGGTTCACCGCCGCGGCGCCGTACCCCATCAGCAGCGCGACGTGGTGGACCTCGCGGACGTCACCGGCCTCGACCACCAGGCCGACCTGGGTACGGGTCTTCTCGCGCACCAGGTGGTGGTGCACGGCACCGACCAGCAGCAGCGACGGGATCGGCGCGGTGTCGGCCGTGGAGTGCCGATCCGACAGCACCAGGATCCGCGCACCGTCAGCGATCGCGGCCGAGGCCTCGGCGCACACCTCGTCCAGCCGCTGCTTGAGCGCTGCACCGCCACCCTGTACGTCGTACAGGCCGCGGATCACCGTCGTTGCCAGGCCGGGTACGTCCCCGTCGAGGTTGATATGCCGGAGCTTGGCGAGCTCGTCGTTGGTGAGCACCGGGTACGGCACCACCACCTGGCGGCAGGACGCCGGGCCGGGGTCGAGCAGGTTGCCCTCGGGGCCGAGCGACGACGACAGCGAGGTGACCAGTTCCTCGCGGATGGCGTCCAGTGGCGGGTTGGTGACCTGCGCGAACAGCTGGGCGAAGTAATCGAACAGCAGCCGGGACCGATCGCTCAGCACCGCGATCGGGGTGTCGGTGCCCATCGAGCCGATCGGTTCGGCGCCCTTCATAGCCATCGGGGTGAGCAGCACCCGCAGCTCCTCCTCGGTGTAGCCGAACACCTGCTGGCGGCGGCTCACCGAGGCGTGGCTGTGCAGCACGTGCTCGCGCGGGGGCAGGTCCTCGAAGCGGATCAGGCCGGCGTGCAGCCACTCGTCGTACGGGTGCTCACCGGCCAGCTCGGTCTTGATCTCGGGGTCGGTGATGATCCGGTGCTCGTCGACGTCGACCAGGAACATCCGGCCGGGCTTGAGCCGGCCCTTGGTGACGACCGTGGCCGGGTCGATGTCGAGCACGCCGGCCTCGGAGGCGAGCACCACAAGGCCGTCGTCGGTGACCCAGTACCGCGACGGGCGCAGGCCGTTGCGGTCGAGCACCGCGCCGACCTGGCTGCCGTCGGAGAACACCACCGACGCCGGTCCGTCCCACGGCTCCATCAGGGTCGAGTGGAACTCGTAGAAGGCCCGCCGCTTCGGGTCCATGTCCGGGTAGTTCTCCCAGGCCTCCGGGATCATCATCAGCACCGCGTGCGCCATCGACCGGCCGCCCATGTACAGCAGCTCGAGCGCCTCGTCGAAGCTGGCCGAGTCCGACGCGCCCGGCGTGCAGATCGGGAAGATCTGCTCCAGGTCACCGGGGATGAGGTCGGACTTGAGCAGCGCCTCGCGGGCGCGCATCCAGTTCCGGTTGCCCTGCACGGTGTTGATCTCGCCGTTGTGCGCGATGTAGCGGTACGGGTGCGCCAGCGGCCAGGACGGGAACGTGTTGGTCGAGAACCGCGAGTGCACCAGTGCGATCGCGGAGGCCAGGTCCGGGTCGGTCAGCTCGGGGAAGAACCGGTCCAGCTGGTCGGTGGTGAGCATCCCCTTGTAGACCACCGTGCGGCTGGACAGCGACGGGAAGTACACGCCGGTCTCGCGTTCGATCCGCTTGCGCAGCCGGAACGTCATCCGCTCCAGGGCCAGTCCGAGCACCCGGCCGGTCCGCGCGGCGACGAACAACTGGCGGAACCGCGGCATCACCGACCGGGCGGTGGCACCGAGGATCTCCGGCGCGTGCGGCACGTCGCGCCAGCCGACCACCACGAGATTCTCCTCGGCGGCCAGGTCCTCGATCTGCTCGGTGACCTTCGCCGCGTCGTCGGCGTCCTGCGGCAGGAAGCCGATCCCGGCCGCGTAGCGGCGCGGCGCAGGCAGGCCGAACTGGCAGACCCTGCGGTAGTACGCGTCGGGAATCTGCAGCAGAATGCCCGCACCGTCTCCGGAGTCGGGCTCCGCGCCGGAGGCACCGCGATGGTCGAGGTTGCGCAGCGCGGTGAGCGCCTTCGCCACGATGTCGTGGCTGGGCTTGCCGGTGAGCGTCGCGACGAGCGCGACACCACAAGCGTCGTGCTCGTGCTGTCCGTCGTACAGACCCTCGCGCGGTACTGGTGGGCGACCAAACATGCGGGGCTCCCGTCGTCCACTTTCGGTCAACAAAGCTGGCCGAGGGACAACGTTGGCCCAAGCGCCGGGGATACTGAGAGTACCTCATACCGCCCGGTAGACAGACCGCCGTCCCATGTCGCGGGTCGACGAGACAGCGCTTTCCGGCCTTCAGCCGAGCGACGTCCCGACCAGCGATCCGATGCCGTACGTGACCCCGGCGGCAAGCGCTCCCAGGACCAGCTGGCGCAGCCCCGAGTACCACCAGGACCGCGCGGTGACCCGGCTCACGATCGCGCCACAGGCGAACAGCGCCAGCAGCGACAACACCAGGGCCGGTATGACGGTCCCGGCACCGAGCAGGTACGGCAGCACCGGCAGTATCGCCCCGACCGCGAACGCCAGGAACGACGAGCCGGCCGCCAGCAGCGGCGACGGCAGGTCGTTCGGGTCGATCCCGAGCTCATCGCGGACGTGCTCCTCCAGTGCGGTCTCGGGGTCGGCGTGCAACTGTTCGGCGACCTCGTCGGCCAGCGCCGGGTCGAGGCCCTTCGCCCGGTACCTGTCGGCGAGCTCATCCTCCTCGCCGGACTTGTTCTCGGCGATCTCGCGGCGCTCGACCTCGATCTCGGCCAGCGCCAGCTCGCGCTGGCTGGCCACCGAGGTGTATTCGCCGGCCGCCATCGAGAACGAGCCCGCGGCCAGGCCTGCGAGCCCGGCCAGTACGACGACGTGCGAGCCGCTCGACGTACCGCCGTCCATGCCGGCGATCAGCGCGAAGTTCGAGACCAGCCCGTCCATTGCGCCGAACACGGCGGGGCGTAGCCAGCCGCCGGTGACGTCGCGGTGGCGGTGGAGCGGCCGTGCCTCAGCGGGACCGCTCATCGGCAGGCTCGCTGTTCTCGGGCGATCCCTCGGCCACGACCTGTTCCGCGGGCAGTTCGGCGGGCTCGCCCTCGTGCTCGGCGTCGGCCTTCTCGCCGTCCGCCTCCTCGGCCTCGGTGTCTTCGCTGGAGTCGGCCTCGGCGGAGTCGGCCTCGGCGGAGTCGGTCTCGGTCTGGGCGGGCTCGGCCTTCTTCGGGGTGATGTCCTCCTGGCCCGGCCGGTAACGCGCGCTCCAGATGAAGTACCCGATCGCGAGCACGAACAGGATGATCGAGGTCCACACGTTGAGCCGCAGCCCGAGCACGTGGTTGACGGTGTCGATCCGCAGCATCTCGATCAGGCCGCGCCCGGCGGTGTAGCCGGCGACGTACAGGGCCAGCGCCCGGCCGTGGCCGAGCTTCTGGCGCCGGTCGACCAGGATCACCATCGCCATCACGCCGAGGTCCCAGATCGCCTCGTACAGGAACGTCGGGTGGAAGGTCCTGAAGCTCTCGTAGCCGTTCGGCCGGTGGCCCGGGTCGATCTCAAGTCCCCACGGCAGCGTCGTCGGCCTGCCGAACAGCTCCTGGTTGAAGTAGTTCCCGAACCGGCCGATGGCCTGCGCGAGTGCGATACCGGGCGCCATCGCGTCGGCCGCAGCCAGGAACGGTACGCCGTGCCGCCGCGCGGCCAGCCAGGCGCCGAACAGGCCGAACGCCACCCCGCCCCAGACGCCCAGGCCGCCGTGCCAGATCTTCAGCGCGTCGATCGGGTGCCGGCCCTCGCCGAAGTACAGCTCGTAGTCGGTGATGACGTGGTAGATCCGCGACCCGATCAGGCCGAACGGCACCGCCCACATCGTGATGTCGGCGATCACCTCGGGCTTGCCACCCCGGGCGACCCACCGGTGGCGGCCGACGAAGTACCCGGCGAAGATGCCGGCCACGATGCACAGCGCGTAGGCGCGCAGCGGGAGCGGGCCGAGATGCCACACGCCCTGGCTCGGGCTGGGGATGAACTGCGGGATGTGTGTCATGGCAAGCACGAACGCTACAGGCTCGCCGCCGCCACTATCCCCTGTGGCGTCAGCTGGGCGGCGGGCAGC
>JBKPSJ010000226.1:0-17685 GCA_046765875.1 Actinomycetota bacterium | reverse complement strand
CTCACGCCGCGCATTCCGGCGATCGCCCCGCTGGTCAACCTGTTCTTCCTGTTCATGATCTTCGCGATCGCGATCGACTGGCTCGTACTGACTCGGGGCCTGAAGCGCAAGCTGCGCGCCAAGCAGCCCGGCGCCGACACCCGCGGGGTGAGCTTCTACGCGATCCGGCGCACGATGCAGATGCGCCGGTGGCGGATGCCCAAGCCGATGGTGAACCGGGGCACCAAGCTCTGAGCAGGCTGAACGGCGTGCGAGGCCCGGCGGATAGGGTCGGGTCATGCTGCACAGACACTTGGGTTCCAGCGGGCTGAAGGTCAGCGAGATCTCGTACGGCAACTGGATCACGCACGGCTCACAGGTCGAGAACGACCAGGCGAAGGCCTGCGTCCGGGCCGCACTCGACGCCGGCATCACCACCTTCGACACCGCCGACGTGTACGCGAACACCGCGGCCGAGACCATCCTCGGCGACGCCCTGCGGGGCGAGCGGCGCGAGTCGCTGGAGATCCTCACCAAGGTGTACTGGCCGACCGGGCCGAAGGGGCACAACGACGCCGGTCTGTCCCGCAAGCACCTCCACGAGTCGATCAACGGCTCGCTGCGCCGGCTCGGGACCGACTACGTCGACGTGTACCAGGCGCACCGGTACGACACCGAGACGCCGCTGGAGGAGACCATGGAGGCCTTCGCCGACCTGGTCCGGACCGGCAAGGTGCTCTACATCGGGGTGTCGGAGTGGACCGCCGACCAGCTCCGCGAGGGTCACCGGCTGGCCCGCGAGCTGCGCGTGCCGTTCGTGTCGAACCAGCCGCAGTACTCGATGCTGTGGCGGGTGATCGAGGAGGAGGTCGTGCCGGCCAGCGAGGAGCTCGGGATCGGCCAGATCGTGTTCTCCCCGATCGGCCAGGGCGTGCTGACCGGGAAGTACCAGCCGGGACAGCCGCCGCCGGAGGGGTCCCGCGCGACCGATGCCGAGGGCGAGCGCTTCATCCGCCGGTTCCTGGTCGACGACGTGCTCGAGCGGGTCCAGCAGCTGCGGCCGCTGGCCGGTGAGGCCGGGCTGAGCCTTGCCCAGCTCGCGATCGCCTGGGTGCTGCAGAACCGTAACGTGTCCTCGGCGATCATCGGCGCCTCGCGGCCCGAGCAGGTCACCGAGAACGTGCAGGCCTCCGGTGTCGAGCTCGACGCCGAGCTGCTCAAGCGGATCGACGAGGTGCTCGGCGCCGTGGTCGAGCGGGACCCGCGCAAGACCGAGCAGAACGCACCCAAGCGGAGGCCGGCGTGACCTGGGCCTGGCGGTTCGAGGACCGCGCCGGCAGGCCGGTCGACGGTGGCGAGCTGGCCGGCGCGGAGTTCTCCGCCCAGGGCGACGCGGAGAGCTGGCTCGGCGAGACCTGGCGCGAGCTGGTCGAGGCCGGCGTGGACCAGGTGGTGCTGCTCGAGGACGGCAGGATCGTGTACGGCCCGATGAGCCTGCATCCGGCAGGGTAGGCTTCCGGCCGACGACAACCTAGATACATGCATGCCCGCTGCGCAGGGAAGCCGGTCCGAAGCCGGCGCTGACCCGCAACCGTAGGCCGCACCGGTCACACCGGTACGGCGAGCCGGAACACTGCGCTCGGGTGGTATGGCTCACCAGACCCGTCGAGGTAGCGGGTGGAGCCGGGTCACCCGACCCGAGTCCACCCTCGTCCGCTGGCACCAGCGGCGAGGGTTTCTCGTGTCCGGTCCGGATCGCGCCCCGCGGCCTCACGAACGTGAAGGACACGAGAATGATCAAGCGCCTGCTGCTCAGTGCGATCGCCGGACTGCTCCTCGCCGGTTCCGCGACCGCCGCCGCGCACGCCGAGGACGGCTACCGGTTCTGGGGGTACTACCAGTGGTCGGCCGGTAAGTGGGCGTTCGCGTCCACCGGACCCGACAAGGTGGTTCCGGCCGACGGTGCGGTCGAGGGCTGGCGGTTCGCCGTCGCGCCGCAGTCGATCGTTCGCACCCCCCGCGCACCCGGCGACTTCCAGACGATCTGCAAGGCCGCACCGGCCGAGACCGGCAAGAAGCGCGTCGCGCTGGTGATCGACAGCGGGCTGCCCGAGGACGCCACGACCGGGACACCGCCGGCGCCGAAGGGCGTCTGCGTGGTGACCGCTCCCAAGTCGACCGGCGCGGCTGTGCTCGCGGCGGCCGCGCAGGTGCGGATCGAGAAGGGCCTGACCTGCGCCATCGACGGCTACCCGGCAACCGGCTGCGGCGACCCGGTGAAGAACGTCAACGTCCCGGCCAAGGACGCACCGGTCCAGCTCCAGATCGCCGCGCCGGTCGGCTCGACGGCGCCGGTACCGGCCGCCTCGACGACCGATGCCGACAGCAACGACTCCTCGGCGTGGAAGACGATCGTCCCGGTCGCGATCATCGTGCTGCTGCTCGCGGGTGGCGCGCTGGTCATCACCCGGCGCCGCCGGGCCGCCTGACCGGGCCGGATCTCATGCGTGCCGCCGACAACCCCACACTCCCCCGGGCCCTGCACCCGGGGGCGTGGTGGCTGTGGGCGATCGGCCTGGCGATCGCGGCCAGCCGGACCCATAACCCGGTTGTCCTGCTGCTGATCCTCGCCGTGGCCGGCTTCGTAGTCGCCACCCGGCGAAGCGATGCGCCGTGGGCGAACAGCTACGTCGCCTTCCTCAAACTCGGCCTGCTGCTGATCGTCGTCCGCGTCGTCCTGCAGGCGTTGTTGTCGACTCGCGCCCAGGGCAGCCATGTGCTCTTTGTGCTACCGGAGGTGCCGCTGCCGGCCTGGGCCAGCGGGGTCAAGCTGGGCGGTGAGGTGACCGCCGAGGCGGTCCTGACGGCCGTGTACGACGGCATGCAACTGGCCGTGATGCTGTGTTGCATCGGAGCGGCGAACGCGCTGGCCAGCCCGCGGCGGCTGCTCAAGTCGTTGCCCGCCGCGCTGTACGAGATCGGCGTCGCCTGTGTGGTGGCGCTGACCTTCGCACCGCAACTGGTGACCGATGCGCGCCGGGTCCGGGCCGCCCGCAGGCTTCGCGGCCGGACCAACCGCGGCCTCAAGGTGATCCGGACCACCGGTATGCCGATCCTCGAGGGCGCGCTGGACCGGTCGGTCGAACTGGCCGCGGCGATGGACTCGCGCGGGTACGGCCGCACCGGGCAGGTCTCGCGCGGGCAGCGCCGGATCACCGGCGTACTGGTGCTGCTCGGGCTGATCGGCGTGGCGCTCGGCGTGTACGCCCTGCTCACCGATGCGATGAGCGCGCCGGTTGCGGCCACGGCACTCGGCATCGGGCTGGCGATCTCGTTCGCCGGCATGGTCGCCGGGCGGCATCGGGTCGCGCGTACTCAGTACCGGCCGGACCCGTGGGCGCTGCCGGAGTGGCTGGTCGCCACGTCCGGGGCGATACCGGCCGGACTGATCACCGCGGCGACGTACGCCGGGGTGAGCGGGCTCGTCCTGCCCGGCCCGATGGTGGTGCCACCCGTACCGTTGCTGCCGGTGGTCGCCGTCCTGGCCGGACTGCTGCCCGCGATCGCGGCTCCGCCGCTGGCCGCACCGGTACGTGCGGCGAGGGAGGTGCCGGCGTGATCGAGTTCGACCGGGTGACCGTGACGTACGACGGCGCGACCGAACCGGCGCTGCGCGCTGCCAGCTTCACCGTGCCCGAGGGCGAGCTGGCGCTGGTGATCGGTACGACGGGCTCGGGCAAGACAACGTTGCTGCGCGCGATCAACGGGCTGGTGCCGCACTTCACCGGCGGGACGCTGGCCGGCCGGGTCACCGTCGGCGGCCGCGACACCCGCGAGCACCGGCCGCGCGACCTGGCCGACGTGGTCGGCATCGTCGGCCAGGACCCGATGGCCGGGTTCGTGACCGACACCGTCGAGGACGAGCTTGCGTACGGGATGGAGTCGCTCGGTGTGCCGCCGGACGTGATGCGCCGCCGGGTCGAGGAGACGCTCGACCTGCTCGGGCTGGCCGACGTACGGGACCGGCCGCTCACCTCGTTGTCCGGCGGGCAACGGCAGCGGACCGCGATCGGTGCGGCGCTTACACCGCATCCGGCCGTGCTGGTGCTGGACGAGCCGACCTCGGCGCTGGATCCGCAGGCGGCCGAGGAGGTGCTGGCGGCGCTGCAACGGCTGGTACACGACCTCGGCACCACCGTGGTGATGGCCGAGCACCGGCTGGAGCGCGTGATCCAGTACGCCGACCGGGTGATCGAGGTCGGGGGAACGGTGACGACCGGCGAACCGGCCCGGCTGATGGCGACGGCACCCGTCGCGCCACCCGTGGTCCAGCTCGGGCGGCTGGCCGGGTGGTCGCCGCTGCCGCTCTCGGTCCGCGACGCCCGCCGCGCCGCCGCCCCCCTCCGTACCCGCCTCACTTCACCGGCCCCCGCGACAGCTGCCACAACGGCTGGTGCAGTGCTGGGAAGCGCTCGGCATCTGGTGGTGCGGTACGGCCGGATCGTGGCGCTGCGGAGCGTGTCGCTCGACATCCGGGCCGGCGAGGTCGTGGCGCTGATGGGGCGCAACGGCGCCGGCAAGTCGACGCTTCTCAACGCCCTCGTCGGGCTGGTCCAGCCGACGTCCGGATCGGTCGACGCATCCGAGCTCACACCGGCGCAGACCAAGCCGAGCGACCTGGTCAAAGCCGTCGGGCTCGTCCCGCAGGAGCCGACCGACCTGTTGTACGCGGCAACGGTCGCGGCCGAATGCCGGCAAGCCGACGACGACTTCCGCGTACCGGGGGAAACGTGCCGGGCGCTGCTCGAACGACTCGCCCCCGGGATCGACGACGACACCCACCCGCGCGACCTGTCCGAGGGACAGCGGCTGTGCCTGGCGCTCGCGGTGGTGCTGTGCGGCGCTCCCCCGCTGCTGTTGCTCGACGAGCCGACCCGCGGCCTCGACTACGGCGCCAAGCGCCGGCTGGTCGGGATCCTGCGCGAACTCGCGGCCACCGGCCACGCCGTGGTGCTGTCGACCCACGACGTCGAACTGGTCGCCGAGGTCGCCACCCGGGTCGTCGTGCTCGCGGACGGTGAGGTCGTCGCCGACGGCGAGACGTCTTCGGTCGTCGCAGGCTCGCCGGCGTTCGCACCGCAGGTCGCCAAGATTCTCGCCCCGCTGCCGTTCCTCACCGTCGGCGAGGTCGCCCAAGCGCTGGAGCGGGCGTCATGAGGTCCCTGGTCGCGGTCCGCCCGCGCAGCGCGGTGACCATCGTCGCGGCCTCGCTGGTGGGCCTGCTCGCCTTCGGCTGGCCGCTGCTGTACCAGACCGAGCAGGCCGGGCCGGCCGCGATCGGCCACACCACCGACGCACCCTGGCTGTTCGTCCTGCTGCTGCCGCTGATGGTCGCGGTGGTGCTCGCCGAGGTGTCCGACGGCGGGATGGACGCGAAGGTGATCGCGCTGCTCGGGATGCTCGCGGCGGTCAGCGCGGCGCTGCGGGTGCTCGGCCCCGGCACCGCTGGCCTGGAACCCGGGTTCTTCCTGCTGGTGCTGGCCGGCCGGGCCTTCGGGGCCGGATTCGGATTCGTGCTCGGCGCACTCTCGCTGATCACGAGCGCGCTGATCGGCGGTGGCGTCGGGCCCTGGATGCCGTTTCAGATGTTCGCCTGCGCCTGGGTCGGGGTCATCGCCGGGCTGTTGCCTAAGGCAACCGGCTGGCTGGAGATCGCACTGCTGTCGGTCTATTCGCTGGTCGCGGGTATCCTGTACGGCGTCGTGATGAACCTGTGGTTCTGGCCGTACGCGACCTTCGGCACCGCCATCTCGTTCGTCCCCGGCGACTCCCTGGGCGCGAACCTGCACCGCTATCTCGTCTTCGTCACCGCCACCTCACTCGGCTGGGACATCCCCAGGGGTGTGCTGTGCGCGGTGATGGTCGCCGTACTCGGCCGGCCGGTGTTGACCGCTTTCCGGCGTACCGCCCGCAAGGCCGCGTTCGAGGCGCCGGTCACGTTCACGGAGGCACCTCGTGGCTGAACTCGTCACCGGACCTGATGGCGCTGTGGTCGACGGCGTACTCCGGCTCGGCCCGGACGGTCATGTCGGCGCCGCGGGCTACACCGTCGACACGGCGCACACCCCCGACGGCCTCCGGTACGACGTGATCACCCCGGACGGCGAACGACTGTCCTGGACGGCGCCCACAACGGTCCGGCGGATCCTCGTTCTCGGTGGCGCCCGGTCCGGCAAGTCCACCGAGGCCGAGCGGCTGTTCGCTGGTCGTGAGGACGTCCTGTACGTCGCCACCGGCGGCGACGGCGACGGCGATCCGGCCTGGGCCGAGCGGATCGCCCGGCACCGGTCACGGCGGCCGGCGACCTGGGGGCTTGCCGAGACGATCGACCTGGTGCCGCTGCTGAGCACCGACGGCCCGCCGCTGCTGATCGACTGCCTGACGCTGTGGCTGACCCGGACGATGGACGCCTGCGACGTCTGGTACGACCCGGGCCAGACGGCCGAGGTCGAGCGGCGGATGACCGGGCTCGCCGACGCGTGGGGGTCCAGCCCACGCGAGGTCATTGCCGTTAGCAACGACGTCGGGGCCGGTGTGGTGCCGGGCACGGCGTCGGGTGTGCTGTTCCGCGATCTGATGGGCCGGCTGAACACCGCGGTGGCGCATCGAGCGGACCAGGTTCTTTGGTGCCTGGCCGGCCGGGTCACCGTGCTGTGATGGCTGTGCTGATGTGATGGATGCGATCCGCCTCGCCTTCGGCACGCTGAGCGTACTTCCGGCCGGGGTCCCGTCCACCGTCGATCGTCGGGTCGCGGGCCGGGCGATGTTGCTCGCGCCCCTGATCGGCCTTGTCATCGGCGGCGCCGCGGCCGGGGTCGTTGCCGTCGTCGATTGGCTGCGGCCAGACGTACCACTGCTGACCGGAGTGCTGGGCGTTCTGACAGTGCAGGTGCTGTCGGGTGGTCTGCATCTGGACGGGCTGGCCGACACCGCCGACGGGCTCGGCAGCCGGCGGGACCGGGCGACACGGCTGGCGATCATGCGCAAGGGCGACGTCGGCCCGTTCGGCGTCGCCGCCATCGCCCTGGTGCTGCTCGTCGACGTGGCCGCGCTGACCGCATGCGTAACCGCCGGGCTCGGGTGGCAGGCGATCCTGGTCGCGAGCACGGCCGGCCGGGCCACGCTGCCGCTCGCCTGTCGCCGAGGCGTACCGGCGGCACGGCCGGAGGGCCTCGGTGCGATGGTGGCCGGGACGGTGCCGGCGTGGTCAGCTTTCGGGATCGGAATCGCCCTGGTCGTGGCGGGCGGCCTACTCGCCGTGGCTGCCGGGTTCGGTGTGCTGGCCGCGGGTCTGACCGGACTCGGGATCGCGTGGTGGGCGGTGCGCGTGTTCGGCGGGATCACCGGCGATGTGCTCGGCGCCGCCGTCGAGACCGGCTGTGCGGTCGCATTGCTCGTCACCGCTCTGGCGTCCTGATTAGGGTTCTGCCATGACGTCGCGACACCTGCCGCCGATCCGGATGGAGCAGACCAGCGAGGACCAGCGGGTCACCACACTCGAGCTGTTCTTCGACCTGGTGTTCGTGTTCGCACTGACCCAGATCACCACGCTGATGGCGCACGACCTCACCTGGCACGGCGTGGTCCGCGGGCTGCTGCTGATCGGGCTGCTGTGGTGGAGCTGGATCGGGTACGCCTGGCTGACCAACCTCGTCCGCGCCGACGAGGGCGCGATCCGGTTGGTGATGCTGCTGGCGATGGGCGTGATGTTCGTGCTCGCGCTGACCATCCCGGAGGCGTTCGACGATCTGCCCGGCGGGCTGACCGGGCCGGTCGTGATCGCGGTGTGCTACTTCGCGTTCAGGGCCGTGCACCTGATGCTGATGTGGATCATCGCCCGCCAGGACCCCGGGCTGCGCAAGCAGCTGATCAAGTTCACACCGTCGATGCTCGGCGGGACCGTGCTGCTGCTGGTCGCCTCGCAGTTCGAGGGCACTACGCAGACTCTGCTGTGGGCCGCTGCGCTCGCGTTCGACTACGGCGGCACCTTCATCGGCGGCTCGGCCGGGTGGCGGCTGCGCTCCGCCGCCCACTTCTCCGAGCGGTTCGGGCTGATCCTGATCATCGCGCTGGGCGAGTCGATCGTCGCGATCGGCGTCGGGGTGGCGGCGCTGCCGATCTCGTGGGCCGTCGTCGGCGCGACCGCGCTCGGGCTGGCGGTCTCGGCCGGGCTGTGGTGGATCTACTTCGACGTCACCGCGATCCACGCCGAGCACGCGTTCGCCACCGCCGAGCCGGACCGGCAGGTACGGCTCGGCCGCGACGCCTACACCTATCTCCACTTCCCGCTGATGGCCGGTGTCGTCATGCTCGCGCTCGGGCTGAAGAAGGTGCTGGAGTACGTCGGCGACACCGAGCACCACGATCTGTCCGACCCGCTCGAGGGCGTACCGATATACGCCCTCTACCTAGGCGTGACCGCGTACCTGCTCGGACATGTCGGCTTCAAGTGGATGATGGTTCACTCGTTCAGCACCCCACGGCTGGTGGCCGCGATCGCCACCGTTGCCGCACTGCCGCTGGTCACCAACCTGCCCGCGATCGTCGAGCTCGGCATCCTTGCCGGCATCCTCGTGGCGCTGATCGGCTACGAGGTCGTCCGGTACGCCGCCCAGCGCGACGAGGTCCGCCACGGCAGCGGCCAAACCACCTTCGAGTAGCTACACGTCCTTGACAAGACCGGCGGCGGTTGTGAGGGTGGTCAGCTCGTCCGCGGTCCACCCGGCGGCGCGGGTGATGACGATGGCGTGCTGAATGCCCAGCTCCGCCTTCTGTGCGCACCGCTCGGCGAACACCTCGGCGGTCTCGCCCGGTTCCAGCGCCATCGAAAGCGTCTTCTCGATCTCGTCGTACGGCCGGCCGAGGTCGTCGCAGTGTTTCGCCAGTACGTCCAGCTTGTGCCGCACCGTCGTACCGCCGTCGGGGATGTCGAACAGGTTGCACGCGTCGGCGTACCGGGCCACCAGGCGCAGCGTCTTCTTCTCGCCGGTGCCGCCGATCAGGATCGGCGGGCGGCGGACCGGCGCCGGGCTGCTGACCGGACGGCCGAGCCGGTGGTGCTTGCCCTCGAACGGCGAATCGTCGCCGGCCCACATCTGGAGCGCCAGCCGGACCGTCTCCTCCAGCCGCTCGAACCGTTCCGCGACCGGGGGCATCGGGATGCCCATCGCGGCGGCCTCCTCGTCGCCGTACCCGGCGCCGATGCCGAGCCAGGCCCGGCCCCTGGACAGCACGTCGAGGGTCGTGACCGCCTTCACCAGCAGGCCGGGGATCCGGAACGTGTTGCCGGTGACCATCGCGCCGAGCTGGACCCGTTCGGTCTGCGCGGCCAGGTAGCCCAGCGTCGTGTACGCCTCCAGCATCTCCGCCTCCGGCCGGCTGGCCGGGTCCGCCTGCAGCAGGTGATCGGCCACCCAGACGGCAGCCAGCCCGCCCTCGTCGGCGGTCTGCGCGACCCGGGTCAGCTCGGTGTCGATCGTGCCGCCGTCCCAGCTGAAGTTCGTGATGCTCAGACTGATCTTCATATCGGCATCGTGTCGCGCGACCGGTCCATCACGCGTCGTACGCGTGGCGGCTTCGGGCCTACTGCAGCCGGAGTACGGTGTGCCGGTGAGCGTCGCCGGGTTGCTGCTGGCCGCGGGTGCGGGCCGCCGGATGGGCGGGCCCAAGGCTCTTGTGCAGTACGACGGGCAGTTGCTCGTCGAGCGCGGCGCTGACCTGCTGAGGAGCGGTGGCTGCGATCCCGTGTACGTCGTCCTGGGCGCGGCTGCCGACGAGGTGCTGGCCAACGCCGACCTGTCTACCGCACAGGTCGTACACAACGAGGACTGGGAGACCGGCATGGGCTCGTCGCTGCGCGCT
This sequence comes from Actinomycetota bacterium, assembly GCA_046765875.1. Lineage (GTDB taxonomy): Bacteria > Actinomycetota > Actinomycetes > Propionibacteriales > Kribbellaceae > DASRHY01. The sequence continues at coordinate 7,785 of JBKPSJ010000226.1, read as the reverse complement.
GGTCTGGCAGCGATGCCTCCGGAGACAACCGCCGTCGTTGTTGCCCTCGCCGATCAGCCGCTCATAGGCGCCGAAGCGGTACGCCGTCTCATCCAGGCCCACGAGTCCGGCGCAGGACTAGCGGTCGCGACTTACCACGGCCAACCCCGGAATCCCACGCTCCTGGGCCGCGACCACTGGCCTGGTGTGCTGGCGGCCGCCACGGGTGACGTAGGGGCCCGGGCGTACTTGCGCGGCCGCACCGACGTGGAACAGATCCCGTGCGATGACACCGGCTCCCCCGCCGACCTGGACACTCCGGCGGACCTACCCGGGGCGGGATGAGGCCGCGGCGCGGTGGAGGCGGTCCGCCAACCTGTCCAGGTGCGCCGCGAACTCCGGCGCGTCCAGCACCTCGAAGTCGACGTCCAGCAGGCCGACGTACAAGGCAAGCATCTCCGGCGTGTCCGACCCGACCTCGACGATGCAGTGATCGGGCCCATCGGGCTCCAGCCTGATCGCGGGCAACAGCTTGGGCCGGACCTTCTGTGCCGGCGCGTGCAACCGGATCCGTGCGAACGAACGCCAGGTCGCCGCACCGACGCCGCGCTGGACGAACTCCCCGGCATCCTTCTCCGGCAGGTCGCGCGGCATGAAGCGCGGCCCGGTCGGCACCTTCGGCGTCATCCGGTCCACCCGGAAGGTGCGCCAGTCCGAGCGTTCCCTGTCCCAGGCAACGAGGTACCAGCGCCGTCCCCAGTTCACCAGCCGGTGCGGTTCGACCTCGCGGCGGCTCGGCGTACCGGTGTGACTGGCGTAGTCGAAGCGCAGACGTTCGTTGGCGCGGATGGCGGTGGCGATCGCGGTCAGCACGTCGGTCGGGACGGTGGGGCCGATGCCCGGGATGCTGACGGTCGCGGTCTTCAGCGCGTCGACCCGGTGCCGCAGCCGCGAGGGCAGCACCTGCTCGAGTTTGGCCAGCGCGCGGACCGAGGTCTCCTCGATCCCCACGACGCTGCCGAGGGTCGCGGTGCGCAGCCCGACGGCGACCGCGACGGCCTCGTCGTCGTCGAGCAGTAGCGGCGGCAGCGCGGCGCCGGCGCCGAGCCGGTACCCGCCGGCGGCACCCGGCGTCGCATGCACCGGATAGCCCAGGCCCCGCAGCCGCTCGATGTCGGCGCGGATCGTACGGCTGGACACACCGAGCCGCTCGGCCAGCTCCGCGCCACGCCAGTCCCGTCTGGCCTGTAACAGCGAGAGCAACCGGAGCAGTCGTGCCGAGGTCTCCAACATTCCTCGATCATCTCAGCAATTGCGGAACGATCTCTTCCGCAATTGCTTCCATCCTTATTGGTATGACGAACACACCGGAGATCCGACCGTTCCGCATCGACATCCCGCAGGCCGACCTGGACGATCTGCACCGCCGGCTGGCTGAGACCCGCTGGGCCGAAACCGTACCCGGCGACACCGACAACGACTGGGACCGCGGCGTCCCGCCCGTATACCTGCGCGAGCTGGCCGACTACTGGCGGACGGGGTACGACTGGCGCGCCGCCGAAGCCGCGCTGAACGAGTACCCGCAGTTCCTGACCGAGATCGACGGCCAGACCATCCACTTCTTCCACGTCCGCTCGCCCGAGCCGGACGCCGTTCCGTTGCTGCTCACGCACGGCTACCCGAGCTCGGTCGTCGAATTCCTGCACCTGCTCGGCCCGCTGTCCGACCCACGCTCGCACGGCGGCGACCCGGCCGACGCGTTCCACGTCGTCGTACCGTCGCTGCCCGGGTTCGGCTTCTCCATGCCGCTGAGCTCGCCCGGCTGGGAGGTCGGCCGGACCACTGCGGCGTTCGCCGAGCTGATGACCCGGCTCGGGTACGAGCGGTTCGGCGCACAGGGTGGTGACATCGGCGCGGGCGTCACCGGCCGGCTCGGTGCGCTCTATCCGGACCGGCTGATCGGTACGCATGTCAACAGCGACCCCGGTTCGCTCGGACTGGCCGGCGAACAGTTCCCGATTCCCGGCCACCTGACCGAGGACGAACTGGCGGTCGTCGAGCGGGCCCGGACCGCCTGGAAGGCCGAGCGCGGCTACCTGGACCTGCAGTCGCACCGGCCGGCAACGATCGCCGCCGCGCTGACCGATTCACCGGTCGGCCAGCTCGCCTGGATCGCGGAGAAGTACCAGACCTGGACCAACCCGGCCTTGTCCGCGCGGGACTCGGTCGACCGCGACCAGCTGCTGACCACGATCAGTGTGTACTGGTTCACCCGCAGCGGTGCGACGGCCGCCCGGTTCCTGTACGAGGCCGGGCACTCGAACCTCGACTGGATCGCGCCGTCCTCGGTACCGAGCGGCTGGGCGGTATTCAACAGCAACCCGGTGATGCGCCGGTTCATGGATCCCGACCAGAAGGTCGCGCACTGGTCCGACTTCGCCGAGGGCGGGCACTTCGCCGCGATGGAGGCGGGCGACCTGCTGGTCGGGGACGTGCGCACCTTCTTCCGTACCCTGCGGTCATGACCCAGGCCCCAACGCTCGGGCAGCGTGCGCTCAACCGCACGCTGCTCGGGCGGCAGTACCTGCTGCGCCGCACGACGATGCCCGCGACCGGAATGATCGAGCACCTGGTCGGACTGCAGGCGCAGGCGCCGCTGTCGTCGTACGTCGGGCTCTGGGACCGGCTGACCGACTTCGACGCCACCGAACTCGCCGGGTTGATGACCGACCGCGCGGTCGCCCGGGTGCACCTGATGCGCGGCACCATCCACCTGGTCACCGCCGGGGACGCGTTCCTGTTACGGCCGATCGTCCGTCCGGTGATGTTCGGCGGCCTGACCGGTCACTTCGGCCGGCAGTTGTCCGGTGTCGACGTGGACGCCGTGGTCACGGCCGGCCGGCAGTGGCTCGTCGAGTCGCCGCGAACCCGGTCCGAGCTACGCACGCTGCTCGCCGCGCGATGGCCGGAGTGGGACGACGATGCGATGTCGTTCGCCGTCGGATACCTGTCGCCGACCGTTCAGGTCACGCCGCGCGGGGTGTGGGGCTCGAACGGCCCGGCCGCGTACGGCGACCTGGAGAGCTGGCTCGGCGGGACCCTGCATCCGGATCCGCCCATCGGTGAGGTTGTGCTGCGCTACCTGCGCGCGTACGGACCCGCATCGGTGCTGGACGTGCAGGCGTGGTCCGGCCTCACCAAGCTCCGCGAGGTCGTCTCTCAACTGCCGTTGCGCGTCTATACCGATGCCGACGGCAACGAGCTGTACGACGTACCGGACGGCGAACTGGTCGACCCGGACACACCGGCGCCGGTGCGGTACCTACCCGAGTACGACAACGTCCTGCTGTCACACGCGGACCGGTCCCGGATCATTCCCGGCAACCGGCGTGTTCCATTACCTCCGGGCAACGGTGCCACCGCCGGCACGATCCTCGTCGACGGCATGTTCCAGGGCACTTGGCGCCGTACCGACCACACCGTCGAGGTGACACCGTTCCGCAAGCTCACCGGTGCCGAGGAGTCCGACCTCACCGAAGAAGGCCGCCGCCTGCTGACCTTCATCTCCCCCAACAACCCCGACCCCGACGTGCGCCTGGCTGACCCCACCTAGCCATCGCGTTCATCGGACGCGTCTGGTCAAGGCGGCGTGACCAGATGCGTCCGACGAACGGGGTGGCAGAGGCGGTCAGGATGAGTCGGCGGTGAGGTGTTCGCGGGGCTCGGCGAAGTGGCAGGCCGCGGCGTGTCCCGCGGTCGAGCCGGGCTTGGGTTCCAGCGGCGGCTCGGCGGTCGAGCAGATGTCCTGTGTCTTCCAGCACCTAGTACGGAACCGGCAACCGCTCGGCGGGTCGATCGGGCTCGGTACGTCGCCGACCAGGCGGATCCGCTCCTTCGGCGGCACTCCGCGTACGACACCCAGGTGCGGCGCCGCCGACAGCAGCGCCTGCGTGTACGGGTGCTGCGGCGCGTTGTAGATCTGGTCCCGAGTCCCCTGCTCGACGATCTTGCCCAGGTACATCACCGCGACCCGGTCGCAGAAGTGCCGGACCACGCCGAGGTCGTGGGCGATGAAGATGAACGAGATGCCGAGGTCCTTGCGCAGGTTGTCCATCAGGTTCATCACCTGCGCCCGGATCGACACGTCGAGCGCCGAGACCGGCTCGTCCGCGATGATTACCCGCGGCTCCACCGCGAGCGCCCGGGCGATGCCGATCCGCTGCCGCTGACCACCGGAGAACTCGTGCGGGTACCGGTTGTGGTGCTCGGGGTTCAGGCCGACCCGTTCGAGCAGTTCGGAGACGCGGTCCTTCTCCATGTCCTTCCGAACCAGGTTGTGCACGCGGAGCGGCGTGGCGACGATCGTGCCGACGGTCTGACGCGGGTTGAGCGAGCCGTACGGATCCTGGAAGACGATCTGTAGCTCGCGGCGGAACGGCCGCATCTCCTTCTCGGTGAGCCTGGCCAGGTCGGTGCCGTTGAACAGGATCTGGCCCGATGTCGGCTGCAGCAGCCGTACGATCGCGCGCCCGGTGGTCGACTTGCCGCAGCCCGACTCGCCGACCAGCCCGAGGCTCCGTCCGGCCGGTAGGTCGAAGCCGACCCCGTCGACGGCGCGCACCACCCGGCGGTGCCTCGACATACCCGCGGCCTCCCTGATCGGGAAGTGCACCGTGAGGTCGCGGACCGACAGCAGCGAGGTCATCCGAGCCTCGGCTCGACCTCGGCGGCGTAGATGCCGGCCGGGTCGGTGAGGTGGCAGCGGGACGTGTGATCGCCGGCCCCGCCGGCCGGTAGCAGCTCGGGCAACTGGTGGAGACATCGCTCGCCCTTCACCCGGCCGACGTACGGGCAGCGCGGGTGGAACGAGCAGCCCTCCGGCAGCGCCAGCAGGCTGGGCGGAAGGCCCATGATCGGGCGCAGCTGCTCGTTCCCTGAGGACGCTACCGAGACGCTCGGGACCGACTCCAGCAGACCCCACGTGTACGGCATTCGGGGCTGGGCCAGCACGTCCCGCACGCTGCCGTACTCGACACAGCGGCCCGCATACATGACCAGGACGTCGTCGGCCATCTCGGCGACGACTGCAAGGTCGTGGGTGATCAGCACGATCGCGGAGCCGAACTCCTTCTGCAGTTGGTTGAGCAGGTCCAGGATCTGGGCCTGGACCGTGACGTCGAGCGCGGTCGTCGGCTCGTCGGCGATCAGCAGCTTGGGGTCGTTGACCAGCGACATCGCGATCATCGCGCGCTGACGCATGCCGCCGGAGAACTCGTGCGGGTACTGGTCGAACCGGCGCCGCGGGTTCGGGATGCCGACGAGGTCCAGCAACTCGATCGCGCGCTTCTTCGCGGTTTCCCTGCCGACCTTGGTGTGGACCCGGTACGCCTCGGTGATCTGCGAGCCGATCGTGTACAGCGGATGGAGCGACGACTGCGGATCCTGGAACACCATCGCGACGGTGCCGCCACGGATCCGGCGCAACTCGCTGTCCGGCAACCCGATGAGCTCGTCGCCGCCCAGCCGGATCGACCCGGAGATCCTTGTCCGCTTGCGGTCGTGCAGGCCGAGCACCGCCATGCTCGACACCGACTTGCCCGACCCGGACTCGCCGACGATCGCCAGCGTCCGGCCGAGCGGAACGGCGTAGCTGAGCCCGTTGACCGCGTGGACGATGCCGTCGGCGGTCGGGAACTGGACGGTCAGGTTCTCGACCACGAGGAAGGGTTCCCGCTGGTCCGACTCGGCCGTCATCTGAGCCTGACGCGCGGGTCGATGATGCTGTAGGTGATGTCCACTACGAAGTTCATCAGAACGATGATGACCGAGGAGACCAGCACCGTCCCCATGATCACGGGCAGGTCGTAGTTCGCCAGACTGTCCAGCACCAGGTTGCCCATACCCGGCAGGTCGAAGACCCGTTCAGTGAAGATCGCACCGGCCAGCACGCCGGCGACGTCCAGGCCGAAGATCGTCACGACCGGGATCAGCGCCGCGCGCATCGCGTGCTTGTACGTGATCGAGCGGTCGGACACGCCCTTCGCACGGGCGGTACGGATGTAGTCCTCGTTCAGCGTTTCGACCATCGAGCCGCGGGAGAACCGTGCGTACTGTGTGCAGCTGTACAGGCCGAGGACCAGCCACGGCGTGAGCAGTCCGAGCGCCCACTTGCCGGGGCTCTCCGACGGTGGTGTCCAGCCGCCGCGGGGAAGTACCTGGTAGAAGATCGTGAGATACAGCGCGGCCATCAGCGCCACGATGTAGTACGGCACCGAACTCAGCACCAGCGTGCTGCTCATCAGTGCCCGGTCGCCCGCGGTCCCGCGTCTCCTCGCCGCCATCGAACCCACGAAGACGCCGACGGTCAGCACGATGACGGAGTACCCGAGGATCAGCGAGACCGTGACCGGGACATGGCTCTTGAGCACGTCCAGCACCGGCCGATCGTCCTTGAACGAGAAGCCGAGACAGGGAGCGTCGCACTCCTGCACGACGCCGGAGGTCTCGAAGGTCCGGCCGGCGACGATGCCTTTGATGTAACTGCCGAACTGCTCGACCTTGGGTTCGTCCAGGTGGAGGTTCTGCTCGATCTCCTCATACCGCTGCGGCGTGCAGTTGCGCTCTCCGCAGATCGCCCCGGCCGGATCCGTCGGCGCGATGAAGAACAGGGCGAACGTCGTGAGCAGGGTCGCGAACACCACGCTCACCGCGCTGACGGCGCGCCGGCCCACGAAGAACAGCACCGCGGTCCCCCTAGATCGGAGCGAATGTCACGGCTGCTTCAGGTAGATCGACGTGAACTCGGGCATGCCCTGGGTCATGTCGTTGACGACGTGCCCGAGGTTCCTGCCGACCGGGTACGCGGACGTGCTGTAGTACAGCGGGATCGCCGGCAGGTACTGCTGCAGGATCTGCTTGTCCAGCTTCGACCATTCCTCGAGCTGCTGATCCGGCGACAGGTTCGCGATCCTGTCGATCTCGGCGTCCAGCTTCTTGTCCTCGAGCTGGCCGACACTGGTGCCGTTGGTGATCGCGTCGGACTTGAACAACACCGGGAACCAGCTCGAGCCGCTCGGCCAGTCCGAGCACCAGTTGGCCGGGGTCTTGCCGATGTTGACCGGCGCGTCCTGTTTGTTGACGAACGTGCGGTACTTGGCCTTCGGCACACCCCTCACCCGGACCCGGAAGCCGGCCTTCTCGAAGGCCGCCTTGCGGACCTCGCTGATCTGGGTGTCGATCTTGTCGTCGATCTTGAAGTACCAGCTGAGCTCGAACTGGGACCTCCCGAGCCTGCGTAGCGCCGCGTCCAGTTCCTTCTTGGCCTCGCCGGCGACCTTGGGGTCATCGGCACCCCTGCCGGTCCCGGTCAGCCCGGGCAGCGTGTACTTCTCGAAGCCGGGCACGGCCGGCGGCAGGATCGTCGAGGCCGGCGGGCCGTTGAGCGGAGTCAGGCCTGCGACCTTGCGATACGAGTCGTACGGGTAGACCTTCGCGATGATCTTGCGGATGTCCAGCGGGATCTTCCTGGTGTCGAGTGTGTACATGTTCGTGCACGGCTGCGGGCCCTTGACGATCTGCGACTCGTCCTTGACCTCGGGCAGCAGGCTCGCGTCGACGTCGCTGTAGTTCAGCGCGTTCGCGTCCGGGCCGGAGCCGGCCAGCACCTGGCGCTGCGCCTTGATGGTGTCCTGGCCGAACCGGAAGTCGAAGCCGTCCACGTACTGGTGCCTCACCGGGTCGGTGGCAGTGTCCCAGTAGTGGTTCGTGGTCAGCCTGAGCTGCGAGCCGGGGGTGTACGCCGCGACC